>JAACFF010000380.1 GCA_009937635.1 Chloroflexota bacterium | reverse complement strand
CGCCAACTGGTACGGTTAGAGCAGTAAACATATTTATGAGACAAAGCATTTAGCGAAGATCACAGCCTTCTTCAGCGGTAAGCGTCTGTGCATAAAAGCACTGATAGATTGCCTCTGCTACAAATTGGTGACCTTCAGGCGTATAATGTCCGCGACCTTCATCGAAGTAGTATGTTTGAACGTCTGCTGGAGATAGTCCCAGCGCTTGCATGTACGTCCCCAGGCCTAAAAATGGTATGCCATTTTGAGCGGCAGATTCGCGCAGCTGAAGCTCAGGCAGTAGTAAATCAGAATTACCAGAAGTGGTATTCCACGTCTTCTGCTCATAGAAAGCATCTGTAAAAACCGGATTCGTCACCAACCTGGTTTCAATGTCGGCATCCTTAAGCTTTTCATGGGCCATATCGATTTGCGCCGAGGCGATCTTTAGCGCGTTTTCATTTGTTTCTGCGTTAAACATGAATCCATTTGGCAGGTCGATATCGTAGGCAGTTGGCCCAACTTCTGCATTGTCTACCGTGTTTCCGGCCGCGAGATATCTTGAGATGGATTCCCAGATAAGACGAAACGTCAGGTAATTGCTTTTCAGGGTCAGCCCTGGCTGAAAGCCCATATAACCACGGAAGACATGGTGTTCAGCAACATGCAAATCAAACCACTCGCCACGACTCTTGTCCATTTCTGCTTTTCCGGGATCCACATAAACAAAATACGGGTAACCGGTGCCGGCACGATCCACAGTTTGAAAGTCGCTAGCCATATCGAAGAAAATGATTGCTTCGTTCGGGTCAAACGCCGCGATCATGACTGACAGCAACCAATCGCTTAAGTACATACCAGGGCCGCGATTTGGATGGCCAAGCGAAAGCACTTCGCTGATCTGTTCTTGTTTGCCATTGGCGACAAGTCTTTCTTCAAGATGAACAGCGAAAATCTGCTCTTTGCTAACTTGTATTCCCTCGACAAAGCTGTCGCCCAATACAGCGATCCGGTATGAATCCGGAAGCAGCTCAAAGTCTGGCGCGTAACGGCCGTAGTTATTGGTTAACCCACTACCAAACCCCTCCTCGGTATGGTAGATACGACTATAAGACGAGTAGTCATCTAACGATTGCGTCGTTGACAAATCGAAGGGCAAGACCCTAAAGTATGCAAGCCCATGCAGTAACAACTCGATTACCAGTAAAATTCCAAGCGCAACCAGGATAATCCAGCGCCACCATTGTGGTCGCGATTCATCGCCAAACTTATAGAAAAGAATGATCCCGGCAGCCAATAAGGTAATCGCGAGCGTGGTTACTTGCAGGGCCGGAAGCGTAGATACCAAACCTTCGAGTATTTCTGCAACAGTGAGCAGCGCAATGATGACCAACCCCAAAAAAAACATGACCGCAATCGCCAACAAGGGGCGCATCTGTATGTAATCTAATGCGCCTGTCAGAAGATAATCATCATTTGGTCGAAGGAGCAAAGACGCCCAGGCCAAAGTTACAAGCGTGTATAAAACCAACAATATGAAATAGCGAACATCATAGCGGCCAAAAATGATGGGATTTTCCTCATGGACAAAGTCAATCAGGTCTACAAGCCCAATTATTAGCAATAGCAAGACCAAAACAAGCAACAGCAAATAGCCTGGCTTCTGAATACGATCTTCTAAGGAATCAAGGGTATTAGTAGTCATAGTTTCTTAATGGGCCATGTCCAATTTAGACGTTAAGAATTAGAAGAACACCGAGGAAAGCTATCACCAAGCCACCTAGACGCATTAGCATCTGGCCGCGATCAAGGCGCCCAACCAATATCCCGAGCAAAGCACCGACGACATGCAACCCGGCCGTGGCGATAAGGAAGCCAAGAATGTAGGCGACCAACAAGCCAATGGTATTTGTGATTGCCGGAATTTCTGTGCCATGGGCATTGCCGTGAAACAGCGCGAAAATCGCAACTACGATCAGCGCTGCCCCTTCTGGAATGCTGTCACCGAAAAATATAGCTATTCCTAGGATAAGGACTGAAAATGTGATCCCATATTCGACGAAGGGCAACGCCACACCAGCGATTCCTAGCAAAGCGCCAACAGCCATCGTGCCAACAAAAGTCGCCGGAACGGACCACAAGGCGCGGCCACCGATTTGAGCGCTCAATATACCTACCGCCAGCATAGCCAGCAAATGGTCAAGACCCAACAATGGGTGCAGGAATCCCGACAAAATACCGCCACCACCGTAGGAATGAAAAAAGATCATCGCCGGGAAGCCAATTAAGCTACTGATTTCCATAATCAAAACCTTCCAGAAAACTTGTTCTGCGCCAATCATTGTGACTGTGCGCCCAAAGTCAACGGCATGTCGTCATTCGTAACACGCAGCCGATGGTAGTACACACAGGTCGCTGAGGAGCAGTGAATGGCCCAGGATTCATAGCAAATCCTGCACCAGTAATTATCCCATTTTACAGATTCGCCAGATAGCTGCCAAACAAAACGAAACTAAACCAAAAAATGGGTTCTCCTGTGACAGGCGCGCTCTTTTTTGTAAAAAAGCTATTTTTTCAAAACCTGAATAATCTCTTTAGCAATGTAATTGAAGTAAATTGTCATTTACTTTAGGACAATGTTATCGATGTCGCCAAGTTGACTAGTCAATGCTAATCAATAACTGCCATTGATGAGCGGTAGCATGGTCATAGTCGGGTAACAGAGAGAGATCTGGTACCAGCAAGAAGGCAACGCCGAATTTCATTTGCGTCTTCCGGAAATCTGACTACAAGTAGCCCAAAGAATTAGGGTTTGGCAGGTTCACATAAGCTTGACCTGGCAATAATATGCCTATAAATGTAACAAGGGCAGCAGCAAAGAGACAACCAGATAAATCATGGAGGATGTGAGAAAATAATGCATCTGTCGCGTAGGAATCAGATAGTTAATCTTTAAGTATTGTGGGCAAGAAGAGCCTTTCCACTTGCTCCGGTGGCACATATGTGACCATCAGTTTGGGTCGAAACTCGGCCGTGCCGTTCTCCCGACTATCGAATCGTTTGGATGTCTTGTTGCTGCTTTCATTGACCAATATCCAGCCGAAATTGTTATCAGGATTGTCGAACCATCCGCGTACATCATTTGTGACACCAGAGCCGCTCCAAATATAACTACCTACACTCCCAACCATTGTTGATGCACTGGAGGTGGCCGAAAAGTCGCCGCCTGGTGTCTGCCAAAATTTATCGGCGAAGAAGCTGTGCAGCCAGGTCGCGTCTTCTAACATTGCCGATGTACCGCCTCCTTCTTGCCCTGGGGCATCAGAAGCGCCTTCACCCCAATTAGATTGAATCTTGTGCAAGGTTACCGGCTGGGTCCCACTCGTACCCCTTGACATGTGCAAGATCAGTTCCGCGTTTAAAATCAATGATCCCGGCGGAATGGCTGCCAACGATTCGAAAGCGATCAATCCGCGGCGTATCGCACCATCATTAACCCTACCAGATGCCTTTCCAGTGAAGAAATGCTCACCGGAGCCATTACTTAACGTTCCTTCATCATCTTCATAGAGTGTATTGTCTTTACTAGCGGCAATAGTGACGCTATTGGAGCGTGTTTCCTGATTTGAGGCTCTTGCAAGACTTACTATAAGCACAAGGATAGCAGGCATCAGGGTTATCAAAAAGAGCAATTTTTTCATATTTCGCCACATACGTACTTAACACCAGAATACAAAAAGAATACAAAAGAATACAAAATTTTGCTGAAACTTGCAAAAGTGAATCTTGTCATTAATCAATTAGCTCACTGATATCGGCCCGGGTCTGATGCCTGACCCTTATATTAAGCAAAATGCATTACGGTAGGAAGGCAACAAGGAAGCATTGCAGGAAAGTGCCGCGAGGATCACGTCCAAATCGGCTCAGTGGATGCAAAGTTGGCGCGGCAAATCGAGAAGTTGCAACGGCCGTTCGATCAGTTGCGTGAGTTGAAGGCTTTGAATCAGATGTCGCTGATCGCCAACCTCTCGGATATAGGATGATTAGTTCAATTAGGATCATCTCGACCGGCGTTCAATGAGGTTTACTTTTGCACCTTTGATGGTGACGGATCCGCTGACATCTACGGTGAGGTCAATGGTGTATTCGGCTGTCAATGCGGGTGAATAGGCAGCCTGGTTTGGGGCAGTTCGGCGCTTTGCAGAAGTAGTTGTGCACGGGCAGCGCCTGCTTCCTGAGTCAGATAACGGCCTGGGTATTCGTACATGTTAAGACGGCCGTTGTTTCTGCTGACGGCAGCGAGGAGATCGGCCTCAGGGGTTTTAAAGTTGAAATCGTCGACGGCATAGCCGCTGGTGGTTAGCTGCTGTTCCAGGTTGACGCCGGTGACGGCGCAAAGCGGCGTTTCTCTGGCGCGGGAGGATAGTGTACGCAGGGGGCGAGTTGCAAGCGAGGAGTGATGAGGGGTGGGGAGAACTGATGAATTGTGAATTGGTGAATGGTAAATTGGTACGTCGAGATGTTTTGGTGCTTTCAGGGTAAGGGTAAGGGGGGTTGCCATAGGGCGCTGGTAGTGTTGGCGTGAATGGCTGTTATCCACTTGACCCATTCGAGGCCGCGTTTGTGGGGGATGACGAGGCGCAGGGGCGCGCCGTGGCCGTGGGTGAGGGGCTGGCCCGCCACATGGTGGGCGAGGAGCATGGAATGGGATTCGGCCAGGGGAAAGCGGCGTGTGTAACCGGTGACGGATTCCACGGTGATGCTGACGGTCGTATCTATGAGCTCCGCCTGGGCAAATAGGTCGTGGAGGGGCACCCCCTGCCATAACTGCCTGGTGTACCAGCCGCCTGTGCAGTCTAGCACAACTTCTCGCGTCACTGAAGGTAGGGCCAACAGAGCTTCATAGCTTATGGACAGCGGTTTCTCAACCGCGCCGTCGATGGCGAGTCGCCAGGCAGAATTGTCAATGGGTTGGGGATCATCGGCGATCCAACTGACGACCGGGAAGGTGCCGGTAAAGCTGCCGCGCTGGTATGAGCCGGTAAAACGCCGTTTTGCGCCGGGCCACTCGAGGAGGTCTTGTCCCCATTGGGCCGTGCGCCAAAATGCCGCGCCGAGGACGGCCGTTGTCGCTGCCCCTAGAAAAAGCCGCCTATCGAGCGACCCTTTGACGCGAAAGATGAACTTATGGCGCCAACTGTGCCAGGCCATGAGCAGCATGGTAGGGATGGCGAGATAGATGTGCAAGCTGACCAGGCTGAAGCCGGCGACGTAGAGCGGGCCGTTCACTGTCCAGAGCAGGCCCATGGCTACGATGGCCAAGAGCATGACTAGCAATAGGACGAACAAGATGCGCTGGCGGGTCCACTTGTTCTTGCGGCGATAGGCATCAAGGATGATGGCGCTCTTCCAAATAAATAGGACGATCAGGGCATAGGCGGCGATACCGTGCAGCGAGAGGCGCCAGGCAGCCTTTTCCTCTCCGCTGACGAGGCCTAAATAGCCTGTGATCAGCAAGGTGATCAGGATTGCCATGAGAAGAACATTTGCCCAAGGTGCTCTCATTGATGTTTCATTTTATCCACTCAACCATGAAGCCTCGTTACGTCATAAATCGCTGCGTCTTGGAGTCGCGATTAATGGCACTGTGCAAGCTAAGAAGGTACAGAGACCACAGAGAATTTGACGAATACGTGTAGACCATGATGATCTATTGTACCAACCAGATCAAGGCCCGATGTGATTAGTATCTTACGTATTGCTTACATTCTTCGAAAGTGGGATAAGGGTGCAGGAAACGGAAGGTGAAAGTGGTAAGTGGCGCGGTCTAGAGAACCGGCCAA
>JAACFF010000379.1 GCA_009937635.1 Chloroflexota bacterium | reverse complement strand
CCACGGAGGCGTATGCCCCGGTATCGCCGACGAACTTGACAACGACGAAGGTCAGCTTCCCATCTTTGTTGCAGCCAATAGTATAGTCCATCCAAATAGGATGCCGCTTCACGCTCATGATGATCGATTCATCCCGGTTTAGCCGCACCTTGACCGGCATCTTTAACAGGTAAGCCATCAGAGCCGCATGCCCTTGTACGGTCATATCTTCCTTACCGCCAAAGCCGCCGCCGTTGGCAACCAGCTTCACACGTACTTTCTCTTCAGGAAGTGCCAGCAGCTTGGCGACCTGTTGGCGATCGTCGAATATCCCTTGTCCCTGCGAAAGCAGTTCAACACCGTTCGCCGTCGGGTAGGCGATGGCCGTTTCCGGCTCCATATAGGCATGCTCAATTCTTTGCGTTTGGAATGTGCCCTGGGCGATATAATCAGATTCGGCTCTGGCTTGCTCAACGTCACCGCGGCTGGTGGCGGATCTGGAAAGTACGTTGCCCGCCTCGTGGATGCGCGGGCTATCTTCCTGCAACGCGACGAACATATCGGTCAATGGTTCCAGAACCTCGTATTCAATCTCGATTAGTTCCGCGGCTTGACGGGCGATCTCTTCGCTTTCAGCCACAACGGTGGCTAGAACATCCCCTACGAAGCGGGTTGTTTCGCCTACGGCAATCATCAACGGCCAATCCTGGCGTATAAGGCCGACTACCCGTTCCCCGGGCACGTCTTCGGCCGTATAAATGGCGATGACGCCCTGCGCCTGCCCAGCCGCGCTGGTATCAATGCTGAGGACTCTGGCTCGCGGGTGGTCGCTGAAGCGCAGAGCGCCATATTTCATGCCCTCCAGGCGTATGTCGTCTACATACTCATGCTGGCCCAGGACGAGATCCCGAGCCTGGTATTTTGGCTGTCGTGTCCCGATCTTGCCGTTGCCGCCAGGGGGTGGTATTTCCTCCTCGCGACGAATCGCGCCGGCCGCTTCTATTACGGCATCCACGACCTTCTTGTAACCGGTGCAGCGACATAAATTTGGCGTAAGCGCTTTTTCCACATCGGCACGGGAAGGATCAGGATTCTTATTGATTAGCGCATTCGATTGCATGACGATGCCCGGGATGCAAAAGCCGCACTGCACGCCGCCATTGGCCACAAAAGCGTTGGCAAATACATCTTGGCGGTATTTGCCAAGCCCCTCTGTGGTTGTGACTTTGCCCTCACTGACCTTCTTCATGGGCGTCACGCATGAGAGCACGGCCTTGCCATTCAGTTCAACGGTGCAGGCGCCGCAGGCCGCCTGTGGTGCGCAGCCATTTTTAGGAGAGATGATGCCTTCATCTTCTCGCAGATATGTCATAAGAGACAAGTCGGGATCGCCATCGAATTCCTTTACCTGACCATTGAGCCAAAATTTCATCATAGTCCTCCAGTTAAATACTTGTTATGATAGCCGGTAGAAGAAGCGGGTTAGGAAAACCATCTTCACAGTTCGCCAGAATAGATTGCCAATGACTGGGCCACATCACTCGGCCGTGACTATTGGGGTAGTCAATCAATGATAACACATGAATCGCCGGTTCATAAAGCAAAATACCAAATCCGTCTTTTTGTGACAAATGTCACTTGTCACTATTCGTCTTCGCCGCTAAAGTATACAATCAGTGTGAGTAGAGCAGAAAACCCACCTCCCCGTTGGGTGATTTCCTTTCAAGATTTTGGATGATACCGGGTTGGCAAGCTGTGGTGTCGTCTTGCATTGAGTCTGTTTACCTTTACCAACTGCACTACCACGAGAAGCTCAGCCTGGGTTAGTGCGAATTAGCGAGGAGACCTGTGCAGAAAGAAAAAAGTACCCGTGATCGTTTGGACCGGCTCGTTGATGCCTTGCTGCCAATCGTGGCGGTATTGCTCGCTTTTGCGGTCGGAGCCGTCATTCTCCTTCTTCAGGGGGTGAACCCCCTTGAAGCCTACAGCGCCATGATCACCGGCGCGTTTGGCAGCAAGAATGGCCTCGCTGATACCCTGGTTAAAGCTACGCCCTTGATGTTGGTGGCCTTGGGTATTGCCATCGCCTTTCGTGGTGGCATGATCAATATTGGCGCTGAAGGGCAGATCATCGTCGCCGCGCTGATGACCACCTACGTCAGCCTACAGCTCGGCGACCGGCTGCCCGGGTTCCTGGTTATCATCATCGGCTTGCTGGCAGGTATGCTGGCGGGAGGTGTGTGGGCCGCCATCGCCGGCTATTTGAAGGCTCAACTATCGGTTAACGAGATTCTAAGCACGATCATGTTGAACCAGATAGCTATCCAAATAGGTTTTTTCCTCTTGCGTGGCCCCATGATCGATCCAGCCGAAGTTGAGGCGGGCACCAACATCCCACACTCGGCACGTTTGCCGAAACCGGCTGATATGCCCCGCTTCACCGATGTGGCTGAGTGGCTGGGATTTAGCAAAAAGGCCAGCGAAATGGGATTTGAAGGGTACCTGGGCGAATTATATGGTGTGCTGGTTGAGCCCTCCCGCTTGCATACGGGTTTCATCCTGGCCTGTATTATCGCGGTCATCGTCTATATTTTTCTATGGCGGACGACTATTGGTTACCGTATTCGAGCCGTTGGGTTAAATCCGCACGCCTCACGTTATGCTGGCATAGATGTAAAGAAAACCATGGTCCTGTCGATGACCCTTAGTGGTATGCTAGCTGGCTTGGCGGGCGCTGTGGAAATCCTGGGACTACATCATCGCATGTTTGAGCCACTGGCTGTATCCGCAGGATATGGTTTTGCGGGCATCGTGGCCGCCCTATTTGGCAAACTGCATCCTCTGGGAATCATCCCTTCCTCAATTCTCTTCGGTGGCCTGCTGGTTGGCGGTGATAAGATGCAGCGCGCAATACAGACGCCACAAGTGTTAACCCAGGTCATTTTGGGCCTGGTTGTACTTTTTGTCGTCAGTACCGACTATTTTGTGCGAAGGCGAGCACGTCGACGCGTTTCGGTGGACACTTCTGCAGACGATTCGCCTCCAACTGAAACGCCGACTGCCAGTTCGGCTCAGGAGGCGACCGCATGAACGAACAGCTTACAGTAATGGCCATTGTTCTGGGTATTCTCCATTCCGGTATAAGGTTAGCTACGCCCTATCTTTTTGCCTCTATCGGAGAAATGTTCGACCAGCGTTCAGGGGTTCTCAACCTGGGTGTGGAAGGTATGATGCTGATGGGCGCATTTTCTGGATTCTATGCCGTGTTTGTGACGGGCAATTTATGGCTGGGCTTACTGGCGGCGGGCGTCGTTGGCGGCTTGTTTGGTCTTATCATGGCCGTGGTCAGCATTACGTTCCAGGCGGAACAAGGGATCAGCGGCATCGGCCTGTTTATGTTGGGTTTGGGATTGTCCAGCTTGCTGTTCAAAACCACGCTGGGCACGGTGGAAGGGGTACAAGGTTTTCCTGAATTACAGTTCTGCTTATCGAGCCTGGGCATTAACTCCGATTTTTGCCTGGCCGATATCCCCATCCTTGGCGATCTATTCTTCAGTTATAGTATTCTGACTTACGCCGCATTTGGTCTGGTTCCCATCTCCAGATGGGTGTTAAATCAGACGACGTGGGGCTTGAAGATCCGCGCCGTGGGCCAAAACCCCGAGGCGGCCGATTCCCTGGGCGTCAGCGTCAATCGCATGCGCTACATGGCAGTTATGTTAGGCGGCATCCTGGCCGGCATTGCTGGGGCGTCGCTTTCCATTTCCCTGCTGAACATCTTTCAGGAAAACATGACCAATGGTATGGGATTCATCGCCGTGGCCCTGGTTTACTTTGGTGGTTGGTCGCCTGTTGGTGTATTGGCTGGTTCGTTGCTCTTCAGTACGGTGAGCGCCTTGCAATTGTGGGTGCAAGTGTTGGCTCTCAACATCCCCTCGGACGTGGCAGTGATGCTGCCCTATTTATTGACGATTATCGCCCTTGCGCTGCCGTTGCGGCGGGCGGCCCAACCGGCGGCGTTAACCAAGCCTTATGAACGAGGGGAGAATTAGGTTATGTAGCCGGAATCTCGTATGATCGGGAACACGGCGCGAGGAACGTTTGGGGCCTGGCTCCAAAATTTGGACGTTTGCGACGTTAAATATACTTAGGAGAAGATATGAACAAGAGACATTTTTGGATTGTAATATTGCTATTGATCGCTTTGTTTGCGGTCGCTTGTGGGGGGAGTGCTCCCACCGAGGTTGTAGAAGAAGAAGCCCCGCCTGCTGAAGTTGAGGAAGCGGCTGAGGAAGAAGCAGCCGAGCCCGAGGCACCGGCTGAAGAAGAAGCAGAAGAAGCTGAAGAGGTCGTAGAGGACGTCTCGGCCGATGTGGATGCTTCCGGCCTGGAATCTATTCGGATCGCCATAGTCATGCCCAGTACGATCAGCGATCTGGCCTGGAGCCAGGCGATCTATGATGCCTTGCTGCGTATCCAGGCGGATGCGGGTGGTGAAGATGTTGTGGAATTGGCCTACACGGAAAATATGTTTAACGTTACCGATGCCGCGGCGGCTATTCGCGATTACGCGGCCGATGGTTATAACCTGGTTATAGCTCATGGCACACAGTATGGCACATCAATGTTTGAAATCGCGCCTGATTTCCCAGAGACGAGTTTTGCCTGGGGTACAGCCACCGATGTGGGTGCCGAGCAGGGTTTGGAAAATATCTTCGCCTACGAAGCCCGCGCTGAAGAAGGCGGTTTTGTGAATGGAGTTCTGGCTGCGAACCTTTCAGAATCCGGTGTTGTAGGTGTTGTCGGTCCTGTGGAAGCGGGCGATGCCAAATTATATATTGATGGTTTCGTAGCCGGGGCGAAAACGGCCAATCCGGATGGGACGGTCAATGTTTCGTATACAGGTTCATTCGGCGACACGGCCTTGGCTGCTGAAGCTGCAAATACCCATATTCAGGCCGGCGCGGATGTGCTGACCGGTTCCGCGCAGCAGGTCGTTGGCGCTATTGGCGTGGCCAGCGAAAAAGGTGTGCCGTGGTTGGGTACACAGTCGGATCAAAGTCCAATCGCGCCAGAGATTGTGATCGCCAGCCAACTCTATGATTGGGATGGGGTGCTATTGGACATAATCGAGAAGCACCAGGCTGGTGAGTATGGCAGTACGGCTTACGCGCTTACGCTTAATAACGGTGGCCTGGTTATGAATTTCGCCGAGGGTCTTGATGCTGATGCAGTCGCTGCGGCGCAGGACGCGGAAGCAGAAATCGCTGCCGGCAATGTCGATGTGATGGCTGTGATAGAAGGCGCAATGGCGGAAGCTCCGGCTGAAGAAGAAATGGCCGAAATGGAAATGCCTGACATAGAGCCAGTCCGTGTGGCTCTGGTTATGCCCAGCACCACGACTGACCTGGCCTGGAGCCAATCCATCTATGATTCCTTGGTACAGTTGCAGGAAGTGTATGGCGAAGATGTGGTCGAAATTGCCTTTACCGAAAATATGTTCAACGTCACCGATGCGGCGGCGGCTATCCGTGATTACGCGGATAGCGGTTACAACCTGGTCATCGCTCATGGCGCGCAGTACGGCACTTCTCTGTTCGAATTGGCGCCTGACTTCCCGGATACCAGCTTCGCCTGGGGAACGACTACCAATTTCGGTGAAGAAGAGGGTGTGACTAATGTTTTCGCCTACGAGCCGCGCGCTGAGGAAGGTGGCTATGTCTCTGGCGTGCTGGCTGCCAACCTTACCGAGGCGGGCGTAATCGGCCTTGTTGGTCCGGTAGATGCTGGGGATGCTAAATTGCACGTAGATGGTTTTGTGGCCGGTGTGCGGGATACCGATCCGGATATTCAGATGAATGTCTCTTTCAC
>JAACFF010000378.1 GCA_009937635.1 Chloroflexota bacterium | reverse complement strand
CCATTTTCCTGGGAAACATCACGCCAGGTTTGACCGCGATCCGTGCTGTGGAATACGCCACAATGGTTTTGCTGCCATAATATATCGGGATTGGATGGCGCGGCGACCAAGAAATGAGGATCGTGTCCATATTCGGCGTATGGATCAGGCAGGAAATCGGCGCGCAATCCTTTATTGCGCCCTTCCCAGGTCGCTCCACCGTCGGTCGATTCGTAGACGCCACCAACGCTGATGCCGGCATAGAGATGATCGCTATCACGAGGATCGACGACAATGGAGCAGGTGCCGGCTTGATCACGTCCACCGCCAAACCAGTTCTTACGACGTGAGGGATGGTTCCACAAGCCTTCTACGAGGGAAAAGGTCTCTCCGCCGTCGTCACTTTGAAACAGCCCGCCCGGTTCGGTGCCTATATATAATCTGTTGGGCTGGTCTTCTGCGCCGGGAACGATCGTCCACAGGTAACTTACAGTGGCCGGCTTTTCGGCGTGATCTTTCCACACATCGTAGGCGACTGCATCCTCCGGGTATTTGGGCGCGGGGACTTCTGTTAGGGTCTTTCCACGATCGGCAGAACGGTAAAGTTTGCCGCCCCAGTGCCCATGGTCGGCGCATACCCAGAGTACGTCGCTGCGCGGATCGATGGCGGCATAGGAGATGGGTATGCCGGGAAAGGTGTCAATGTCTACGCGCCAGTCACGGCCGTTCTGTTTGAGAATGATCAATCCTTTGCGCGTGCCCAGAATGATGGTGTCTTTGTTCATGAGGTCTCCTTGGTTAGTCTGATAGTCGGGTAGTCGGATTGTCTGGTCGTCGGTTTGTTGCGTGGTTTAGCCGCCGGATAGGGCCTGGAAGATGTAGATGCGATCGTCTGCGGTGACGGGGTCTTGCAGTTTTTGGCGATCGTGGATGAGCTCGTCGTCCAGGAAGATATTGACGTGTTTACGGAGGGCGCCTTGTTCGTCAACTACGTAGGCGGCCAATCCAGGGTATTGTTCATCCAGCGCGGCCACCACGCCGGCGACGGTGTCTCCTTGAGCCTCTATGGTGCTCTGATTGGCGAGATCGGGGAAAAAACGGATCAAGTGTTTGGTAAATCGTACGGTTGCCATAATTACACAAATTCCTCTCGCGATTTCATCGCACTCGATAATAGCACATATGTTCTAATTATACCACTGCCAGAAAGAGCCAATATTCCTGGCGGGATCGTTCTTGCAGTGCCCGTATTATAGCAGTGTATGACAGTTGTCAAGACCCAAAGTGAATTATTCGCCTTCTACATATTCGTAAATGGTCCAGGTTTCGAAGCCTTCTCTGAATTGGTAGTGGGTTCTGAGGGTGTTTATAGATTCTTCAATTTGGGGTGAGGTTATGCCAAAGTTGTACAGTGGGGTAAGCGGGTTGCGGCTGTCGATGATCAGGCGGGGTTTGTTTTTTATGATTTCCTCTAGAAATTCTTCAATGAGACGTTCGTCGGCATAACCTTCGGTGTACAATGGGTATTGGTAGACAAAACGGGTTGGACTGCGGCGCTGCGACTCGAAGTTGGTGATGGATTCGGCTCCCCAAATCAGGACGGAATCGTCGCTTGTGGTGGCATCTGCAATACGGGAGGCAAGCTCGCTGTCCGCGGGTTTGTTATAGGTCTGTGCCAATTGTATGTAATCCCAAGTTGGCGGAAGCAGAAGTAGTAACATGACGGCGAGCGTGAAGAAGGCTCCTATGCTTTTGCCGGGTTGGAGTGATGAAATGCGAGACAACATGAGCCAAAAGGCGAAGCTGGCGAAGATGGAGAATATAGGCAGCAAGGCCATGTAGTAGTGCCTATATGCTTTGCCTGACATGCCAACGAGAAGCAGTTCGACCGGCAGGGCGATGAGAGCGATTGTCAGAGGTGCGATGTATTTGCGCTCAAGCTTTCTGTGGAAGCTTAAAATGGTAAGCGCCGCACCCCAACCGATTAATGCTAACTGCGCTAGGCCCGTGTTGCCCAGCAGACGCAGGCCAGTTAGGCTGCCCTCGAGATGTTCGCTTAGCGTTGAAGAAACGTAAACGAAGTTATAAGCAAAGGCGGCATCCCAGAATACCTCAAAGGCGCCTGTGGCGACAAAAAAGGTGAGCACAAGGAAGAAAACGGTGAGCACGCCCAGGGCAATGACGAGCAAGGCGCGTATCAGCGTGCGGAATTGGCCAATTATCACCCGGCTCACTATCAGATAGAGCAGGATGGCAACGACGACGCCAATGGCGTTTTGCTTGGTTAGAAAGGCGATTGCACAGAGAATGCCAATTAAATAGCCGCGCCAGAAGAAGTATCCCTTCTCTTCGGCCTCTATGGCCAGCCAGAGACAGGCGAATTGTATAGCCAGGGTGTACTCCGTGGTCAGGTTACCCCCGTTAATGATAAAAGCGAGGCTCAGTAACCAGAGGTAGAGGGCGAAGATGGCCGGCAAGGTGCCGAGATAACGCTTGATTAGCTTAAATCCCAGCAGGGCGGCCAGGAAGAGCAAGCCAAGTTCGACGAGCCAGACTCCCCAGCGAGAGCCGCCTCCGATTAAGAGGCCAAGGGCATTAATGAGGAATATGACCGGTGGCTTGTGATCCCAAACGTCAAGGTAGGGAATATCCCCTTGGAGCATGCGCCAGCCGATGTAGAGAAACACGCCCGAGTCCCTGGCCGGCTGAACGATGTTCAAGGGGCTGATCGGCAGGAGAACAAAGAGCACGGCAATGGCGACGAGTATTTTTTCATAGATGCCGTTGGTGACGCTTTTCACTGTGACCATGGCGTAATTTTACTTAGAAGGTGACTTGGGGGCCAAATTTAAGGATTCAAGGGGCAGAGATGCCAACTTTTCGAAAAGTTGGCATCTCTCAGTCTATAAGCTCTTCGAGGTTGATATCGCCTTTGAGCAGTTTTTCTTTGGCTGGTTTGGACAGCTTTTTAACGGCCGTTTCGGCCTTGAGGGCGGCTGATCTATCGCCGACTTCCTGGCTGAAAACGAGGTCTAGGGGACCTCTACCGCGCAGGTACCTAGCGGTTTTCTTGCCGTTTGCTTGCTGTTCGGCAAAGCGCCGGGCAACATCGGTGGTAATGCCGGTATATAGATTGCCGTTGTTGGTGCGGATTAGATAGAGGGCCCACTCGGTCATAAGGTTGGTTTAATGCATGTCGTTGGAGATTATGGGTGATTCGCCACAGATTCGCCACAGAATGAATTCTGAGGCTAGATGATCAAACATGTTAAAACATGTTTCTTTCGTGATGGCATCGAAATCATTTGCTTAGTATGCTTTCAAAAATGCTTGGCTTTATGCCAATGGGTCAGAGAGCCCGATGTGATTCGGGGCATCATCTCGTTGTCTCCATGCTAAACGATTTGGCAGTGTCCGACATTAAATACCGGCCAGATCATAGTTGGCGTTAATGATGTGTTCGATTCCCTGGCTCCATGCGCCGGCAGATAGTTACAGCTAATATAGGCCACAGATCCTGGATCACAAGCGATAACACCTGGGACTGGCCCGGTTGGGATCCGCCACGATTGACCTGGCAAGCATAATAGTGAGAACGAGCGATCCTGAATGACAATAGGTATCTCCGTGTATTCGCCCAAAGGGTTATCGCCTACGCCGGGAGCCACGTAGCCCAGGTCCAGATCGTTCGGGCCGCAACGAATGAGAAAAGAGGGTCGCTCCGGGCGACCCTCTTTCGAATCAGAAAGGAATTTTACTTTCGGATTGCAGATTATGCACCTTCACCAACATGTAGGACGCGCATCATCTCGTGATCTTCATGGGAGAGGATGTGGCAGTGCCAGACGTAACGGCCCGGTTTGTCGAAGGTGGACTTAATGCGGGTAACCTGATCGGGCAGGGCCGTGACCATGTCCTTGGGAGCGTTCTCGACGTACCCTTCGGGTTGGGGAACCACAGCACCCATTGTTGGATTCACTATTCTGAAACCCTGGCCATAGGTCGCTGGATCACCGGCAACGGAATTGTGCTGGACCGTTGGCTGGACGACTAGATAGGTGCCATCCCCAATGGGCAATGGCGACCCTGGCATGCCTGTCGGATCAGCCACACGACCGAATTCACCTTCGCCATCACCCGTAGCGGTATCCCACACAATCTCTTTGCGACCGATAATGTCGAAGTGCACCAGATGCAGGTGGACCGGGTGGGCATCGCCGGTGACGTTCCAGATCTCCCATTCCTCAGTGGAGTTGAAAGCCGGGTTCTCCGTGGTCGGGCTATGCCAGGCGATGGAGCCTTCCATCTGCTGCGTGGGCAATAAGCCAACGGAGGCGTATTCAGGTTTGTCTGGCCAGTAGATCGGTAGGTTATTCCAGTCGGTGGCTGGTTCGGCCGTGCCCAGCAGGGGCTGCAAGCGGCCGAATTCATCTTTGCCTTCAAATAGAGCTACCTTGCGGGTGCGTGTTGCGGGCGTGACAGTGGGTACATAAGCACCGTTGATGTTCGCCGGATCGAAAGGATCCTCTATGTTGGCAATGTCCTCCACGTCGAAGGCCATGATCTTGTCGGTGTGATCAAATACAATCGGTCCCGGGATTTCACCACCGAAAGGTTCATCGCCACCAAGGTTCCTCATGATGATCCGCATGTTCTGCCAGTTTTTAAAGTCAAAAACGATGTCATAGCGGGAGCCTGGTTCGGAAAGAAGCTGGGTGGTAGGTGTGGCAGCAGATGCCAGCCCCTGGTCGCTACCGACCACGTGGAACTCGATCGGAGGCGTGGCGTAAGTGAAATCGGTCTCGCCTGCGGGCACAGCTACAAACTCGATCGCCATGAAACGGCTGTCGGTGCCGTTTAACAGATGCAGCCGGTAATTACGCGGTTCTACGGCCTCAAAAGGCCAGATTTTCCCATTGACGACCATGTGGTCGCCGAAGAACTCGGCGAGAGCCGTCGGCCCGCCACCGTTGAAACCAGGCTCGTTATTGGGATTATCGGGGAATTGCGGTGGCCCCAGGGTTACACCCTCACCCGTGATGAAATCTCCATAGGCTGGATCGCCGGGGTAAGCCGGATAGAATAATTCACCCGTGTTCAGGAACATGCGATCCTGGATGGCGTAGGCTTTTTCGTATGGCCAGGCTGGAAGGTCATACTTGTTTCCCGGCATTCCTGTGTCATCAGCATCACGAACGAAGTAGAAACCGGCCATACCGGTGTAGACGTTGAGGCGCGTAATGCCCAGCGCATGATCGTGATACCATAAATTGCCAGCCGGCTGGTCGTTCTTATAAATGTACTTCTTCTCAACCCACTGCGGCCCGCGAACACCCCATCCAGGGCTGAAGAAGAACTCGGGGTTGCCGTCGTACTGGAAGTCTGTGTGGCCCCCATGCAAGTGAGCCACCACGGGCACACCGTTGGTGGCGATACTGTACTGTGTATAACCCAAAAGGCTATACGCCCAATGCAAACTGGTATCTACCGGAAGAAAATGAGGCAGGTATGCACCGGTGATCGGATCAACTAATTTGTTTTCCCACTTAACCTCAATGGGCTCGCCGCTCCGCACCTCAAAAGTGCGGCCTGGCCAAGTATAGCCCAGGTTGGGCAGACCGTAGCCGAACACGGGTGTGTTCAATAATGCACCCGTTGTTGGGTCCTCAAGACCCGTCTGCTGAACCGATGGTCCTACTGCGACCTTAAACTTGTTGTTATTTGATGTGAACTTAAATCCGGGATCCAGTGCATCAGGCACAGGATACTTGAATTTTGGCTGCAAATCTGAATCGCTAAGTCTGACATCACCAAATGCTGGCACGCCCAAAACGCGGAATACACCAAATTGACTTGAAGCAGCCAACGCGGCTCCGGTCGCTCCCGCTAACTTCAAAAATTCTCGTCTT
>JAACFF010000073.1 GCA_009937635.1 Chloroflexota bacterium | reverse complement strand
GATGGTTAGCCTTGGGCCAAGGATCGGGGAAATTGATGAATACTTCACTGATACTCTGTGGTTTAAAAAGCAGCCATAAGGCCGCATTCGAATTAGCCTGCAGGACAAGGGCATTTCTAACTGCGCTTGTTTTCAGCTTTTTAGCCCCTCGGCGAAGCGAAGGAAGTGAAATCTCCAGTCCAAGTACGTTACAATGCGGCCTTCGTTCGGCCAGATCGACCAGGAATTGGCCGCCGCCAAAACCAATTTCAAGCAATATAGGAGCCTCAACTCCGAAAAATTCCTGCCAGGGCGTTGGCCATGGCAGTCGTGCATAATGCAAAATTTCTTTAGACATGCGCAGGATTATATGAATATGGGAGGGAATAAGGCAAAAAACAGCCTTCGTGTTCCATTTGCCGCGCACATCATGATGAGTAACAATACAAGTCATATCTTTCTTACGAGGTAACAAACCGCTGGAAAAACAAACGATCCGCATCATTGGCGTGCCCATGGATCTTGGACAGAGTCGGCGTGGAGTTGATATGGGACCTAGTGCGGTACGCTACGCCAACATAAAGGCGCGTTTAGAGCGTCTTGGTCACACTGTCCTGGATGAAGGGAATTTGGCCGTGCCAAATCCCGAAGAACAGGTTGCTGAAGGAAGCGATCGCCGTCTAAAAGCGGTCACGTCCGTGTGCAACACTGTCTACAAATTAGCCAACAAGTGCGTAGAAGCAGGCGATTTCGCGGTTTTCCTTGGCGGTGACCATAGCATAAGCATTGGCACGATTGCAGCCGCAGCATACAACAGTTCTGTAGGCGTTATCTGGATAGATGCGCATGCTGATTTTAACACCCCAGATACGTCCCCAAGTGGAAACATTCACGGCATGCCGGTGGCTGCCCTCACTGGTCGAGGTCCTGAGCCGTTAGTTAACGTCGGCTACGAGGGGACAAAGATACAACCAACACAAATAGTTCAGATTGGGATTCGGGATCTGGATGATCAAGAACGCGAGCAATTGGCCAGTAGTGGCATCAATGTCTTTACGATGAGGCACATTGATGAATTGGGAACAGCGGCCGTTGCGCACCAGGCGCTTGACCGTCTACGCCATCTGGATAGCATCCACATCAGTCTTGATATGGACAGCCTTGATCCGGACGAGGCGCCTGGTGTTGGGACACCAGTACCAGGTGGGTTAACCTACCGGGAGGCGCACTTGCTTATGGAAATTCTCGGTGACAGCAACCGTGTGCGTTCCCTTGATATAGTTGAGATCAATCCAATACTAGACAATATGAACAAAACGGCCGAACTGGCCGTTGAATTGTCTGCATCATTGTTGGGGCAACGTATCCTTTAATCTTCACTCGAAATCATTGTCTCAAGCTGAAACATTGATTTATGACCCAAGTATTGGGGCGCTTGCATCGCTGTAGGGGATTAAGGTTCGTTGACTACGATAAATTCCAGGGCCACCCAGCCGGTTTGCCCTCCCTCGGTTTGTACCTGTTGCCATTGTAGATCGTCAACCGTTTCTTGCCCCGCTAAGACAAACAGGCTTGTGCCCTCTAGCAACCATTCCAACTGTACAGTTTCTGTACCAGGCGCCTCCCTTAACCAGACTCCAACGCCACTGCTAACCGTAGCAGTCACTGGTTCTGGCGTGTTCGTGGCCGAAGGCAGTGGCGTGGCGCTACTAGTCGGCAATGGTGAGGTTGGGCTCGGTTCAGATGTTGCGGTTATCTTGGTCGCAGTAGGTACAGTTGTCGATTCAGATGTCGCCGTCCGTGTCCGCTGGGCAGGAGTAGCTGTAGGTTCAGGCATGATTTCAAGCATTTGGGAGCTAACACCTGTGACTCCCAGGAAAATCAGAGCCAAAATTAGGGCGAAGACGGCCCGTACCAAGTTGACTTGAGCGGACTGTCGAGCCTCCTGACGGCCAACATTGTACGGTTGTCGCGCTGCTTTGTAACGTGCGTTGAAGGCTCGCCAAATGAAATAGAACATAGCGAGAATACTGACGCCAGCCAAAATCGGCAAGACAACATTGAAAATCACTGCCACAGTGGACTCCTTAAGCGCCGCTTTTGATGCCTATACTTTAGCATCCGAGCTAGCTTTGGCAAGCATTTCCTTCGCTTCTTCCCATAATTCGTCCAAATCCTCCAGGCTCATGCCTGTTAACTCAATTTGGCGATCTCGGGCTAGCTGTTCTACAAAATGAAAGCGGCGGCCAAAACGAAGGTTCGCCTCTCTTAAGGCGCTCTCAGCGTCCACGTCAAGCCATCTAGCCAGATTAACAATGACGAAAAGCAAGTCGCCTAACTCTGCATGCCTCTCGGGTATAGTTTGCGACGCTTGCAACTCGCTGAGCTCTTCACCCAATTTGTGATAGACGCCTGACAAATCGGGCCAGTCAAATCCCACCTTGCTTACCTTATCTTGAATCTTCTGCGATCGAGCCAAGGCAGGTAACACTTCGGGGATGTCTTCTAGAAGAGATGCTGGTTGGGATGCTTTCTCTTGTTTTTTTAGCATTTCCCAATTTTTCACCACTTCGGCCGTGCTATCCACATCCCAGTTACCCCATACATGTGGGTGACGCCGTTTGAGCTTTGCGTCAATTCCTGCGATCACGTCAGTCAACGAAAATTCGCCGGCTTCCGATGCCATTTGAGCCTGCATTACGATATGGTAAAGCAGATCACCCAATTCTTCCCGTAGGTTCTCGTGATCCCCGGCATCAAGTGCTGCAAGCACCTCGTAGACTTCCTCCAGTAAATCGTTCCTCATACTCTGCGGCGTCTGCTCTATATCCCAAGGACACCCACCTGGGGCGCGTAATACAGCTATCGTATCGGCAAGCGCAGGCAAAGTAGCGACTGAATCCAACGCTGGCACAAATAGGCTGGTCATGTGATCGATTCGGTCGCTGCGATCTATGGCGAAGAGTGGCAAGGCTTCAACTTTTTCATCCTGTTCACCAGCCGCATGAACAAGATATACAAGATGTTGATCATCGTATAAATTGGACAGAATAAGTTTGACTTCATTGGCTACAAAACGACTATAAACTTGGCCAAGAAGCAACGGTGCATTAGCATGAACTGGAGGGTAATGATACCTTCCAAGCGTCAATGCATCGAGAACTTGCAATCCATCCAGTGCGTCGACACCCACGGCCGTTAACACAGGTTCCACAAAACTTAATCCGGGCACTATTCGCACGGGAACCCCATCATTCTCGGCCAGTTCTACAAGTCCGGTCACAGTAGATTCACCGACATTGGGATGGCCTGGTACCGCGTAAACGATGTCCGAATTTTGACCTAAACTTAGAAGCGTGTTGACGATCTGTGTATACACGTCCCCAAAACGTTCGGCTGATTCGTACACATGATCAAAACTGCGTTGTTTCACAGAGGCAGGTATTTCACTCGCGGCAGGGTGGCGGTTAGTGCGCAAATAAACCATATCCGCCTTCAAGATCGTATCCCATGCTTCGCGGGTTATAAAGCGACCACTCCCCGGGCCTAAGCCAACAATCGTGATTCCCATGAACGTATCCTAGAGTAAAAACAAAAAGGTGAGCCTAGTTGCTCACCTTCTACATTCTGAATTCAGACCAACGTCAATAGACTACCGCTTGGTATAGGTCGGGGCCTTGCGAGCGCGCTTAAGTCCAGGCTTTTTGCGCTCCTTGACACGCGAATCGCGCGTCATGTGACCGCTGGTCCGTAACGTCCCACGCAGTTCTTCATCGTATTTAACCAGCGCCCGTGCCAGTCCGAGACGTACCGCACCCGTTTGTCCGGTAACACCACCGCCTTGGATCAGAACTGTCACATCGACCTTACCCATCAAATCCGTATCAACCAAAGGTCCGGTCAAGATATTATAGTCGCCAAAACGGGGAAAGTACTCACGCACATCCCGATCATTTACCGTAAATGCACCACCAGCTTCCGCACCTGGGTATATGCGCACCCGTGCCGAGGCCCGCTTACGACGCCCGATTCCTTCATAATATTGTCTCTTTTCTTCTGTCATCAGTTCGTCTCTCCTAGAGCTGCAGGTCTACAGGTTGCTGTGCTTGGTGCGGATGGTCTGATCCAGCGTACACCTTTAACTTCTTAAGCATTTTGCGACCAAGTTTGTTCTTAGGAAGCATTCCCTTCACCGCCAACTCCACAGGACGTGTGGGATACTTCTCCAACTGTTCACGTAGAGTGATTGATTTGATACCGCCTGGATAACCCGAATGGTGATAATAGACCTTTTGATCGAGACGCCGTCCAGTCACCGTGACCTTTTCCGCATTAAGAACAATCACGTAGTCACCACAATCCACAGAAGGACTATATATCGGTTTGTGCTTCCCTCGCAATATCACTGCGATTTTGCTTGCCAACCGGCCCAGGTTTTTCCCTTCGGCATCAACCACATACCAATTCCGTTCAACCTCGGCTGGTTTTGTAACAAAGGTTTTCATGCCATCATCTCCTGCACAGACACTATATAACAGTGTCGCGCATTAATCCTCGTAACTAATAGAGGCCAAATATAGCCCCTGTGGCGGCGCTGCAGCAGCTGAACGATTGCGATTGCAGGCATGGAATGCCCCTTCAAAATCGGCTACACACCATTTCTGCAAACCCACATTCACCAGGCTACCTACCAGACTTCGTACCATCCGGTAAAGGAACGCATTGGCCTCAACGTCGAACAATAGATATTCATTGCTCTTTCGCCACCGTGCCTCAAAAAGTTCCCGTACCGTGTTCTTGCCCTGTGGAGGAAGACCAAAAGATGCAAAGTCATGCACTCCTACAAGAAGCTTGGCTGCCTCATTCATACCATCTAGATCTAACGGCCGTTGAATGTTCCAGCTATACAGACGGCGCAAGGGACTGCGATCCGTGGCATTGTAAACCATGTATTGGTATGCTCGGCGCCTCGCATCGTAACGCGGATGAAAGATTGCCGTTGCTTCCTCAACATCTTTTACAACGATATCGCCCGGAAGGTTAGTATTGATCGCCCGTTTCAGCGCACCAATATCATGCCGCCACTCAATTGTAAAACTTATCACCTGGCCCAGCGCATGTACACCACTATCCGTGCGACCTGCGCCTGTCACCGCTACCGGCCTACGGGCCAATTGACCTAATGCACGCTCCAGTTCGCCCTGGACAGTAGGAAATTCATTACGCTGACGTTGAAATCCATAATAGTTGCTCCCGTCATACTCTATTACGGCGCGAAAGCGTGCAATCTTCTGTATCGAGTCCAACGTGTGGGTCAATCATTACTCCTCTTCAACCAACATCAACACGGCCATTTCAGCATTGTCGCCCGGGCGCTTGCCGATCTTGACCATCCGCGTATATCCTCCGGGGCGCTCTGCATATCGTGGAGCAATTTCTTCAAAGAGCTTTTGGACAACCTTAACCTCTTCAAAAAATCCGTCATCGTCCTCAATAATGCGTGAATTCGGCAAACGGGCAGCAGCCAACCGTCGAGCATGCACTTCGACCGACGGATCGTCCTGCCCTTTAGCCAGGCCTCGCTTGGCTAGTGTAATCATCTTTTCCGCCGCAGGTCTGATCGTGCGCGCCTTAGCTTCTGTAGTAACAATTTGCTCAAGGCAAATCAAATCTGCTACGAGATTCTTGCGCAAGGCTTTACGATGTGCAGAACTCCGATTCAGTCTGCGGCCATGTACTCTATGTCGCATGTTTATCCTCACACGCCTTATTTAACGCAACCGGCATCCAATTCCGAAACTATCGATTGGGATACCGGGCGTTTTAAGGCTTCCTATTAAGCTGTCGTTCCTTCCTCATCCGGCAAGAAACCCTTCACCCGAAGTTGGAGCTTGAGTTCCTCCAGCGACTTTTCACCAAAATTGCGAATAGCCAACATGGTCTCATCACCACGATCCAGCATCTCCAGCATTTCACCAACCTTGGTGATACCAGTACGCTTGAGGGAATTGAACACACGAACGCTCAAATCTAGCTGCTCAATAGGCGTGTCATAGATTTCGTTCGGAATAGGTTCCTCTTCATGTTCCTCTTCAACCGGCATGAATGTTTCCTCGCTCACGCCAGCCAAAGGACGCAAATGCTGCGTCAATATCTGGGCTGATTGTGCCAAAGCCTCCTCAGGCTTCACTGTACCATCTGTCCAAATCTCCATGATGACACGATCATAGTCAGCTACCTGCCCCACACGCGTCTTTTCAACCTCATATGAAACGCGACGAATGGGACTAAAGATCGCATCAACGGGCAACTCGCCTATGGGCAATCGGCCGCGTTCCTCCGCCGGAGAATAGCCACGACCAGTTTCGGCCGTCATTTCTATTTCTAGAAAAGCATCATCGGAATCGACTGTGAACAGATATAGATCCGAATTGATGATCTCCGCTTCCGGTGGCAACTGTATATCCGCGGCCGTTACGGTTCCAGCACCTTGAACCTCCAGACGTAAACGAGACATATCAGTATCATGTAACGACAAACGTAACTGTTTGATATGCAGAATTAACTGCATCATATCTTCGCGCACAAATGGTATCGCCGAGAACTCATGCGGTGCATCGGTGACACGAAGTGAAGTAACTGCTACTCCGGGCAAAGAGGACAGAAGCACACGGCGCAACGAATTGCCCAACGTTATTCCATATCCTCGTTCAAGTGGACCGAAAACAAAACGGCCATATTCTCGGGTCATAGCCGTGCTTTCAATCTTGGGCACGACCAAATTGCTAATAGCCAACGTCAAAACCTCCCTTGTAATCCCTTAATCATTTCCAAAAGCAACTTAAGCGACTATCGAACCAATCAATTGCTAAGATCAACGGGAGTAATACTCGACAATGAGCTGCTCATTAAGTGAAACATCAATATCCTCACGAGCAGGCATGTGCAAGACATTGGCTGACAGATTGTCCACATCCACTGACAGCCAGCGCGGCACACGACGGTCATCCATTTCCTGGCGTAGAACCTTAAAGTAAGTACGCCCCATACTTTCCGAGCGAATAGAAATTGCATCGCCTGGTGAAACCATAGCTGACGCAACATTTGTCTTTCGCCCGTTCAACATGATATGGCCATGCGTAACCAACTGGCGCGCCTGTGCACGCGAACTGGCTATTCCTAAGCGATATATTACGTTATCCAGGCGTCGTTCCAGCAACGTCAACAAATTCGTGCCAGTCAGCCCAACTTGTTGCTCCGCACGACTAAAATAGCGGCTAAATTGCCGTTCCATTACACCATAAACTCGGCGTGCCTTCTGCTTTTCTCGCAATTGCAGCAAATAGTCAGAAGCGCGCCCACGTCGGAATTGCTTTTCCCGCCCATGTTGCCCAGGTGGATATGACCGGCGTTCGAATGAACACTTCGGAGTCAAGCAACGTGACCCCTTTAAGAATAATTTTTCGCCTTCCCGGCGACATAGCCTACAGACAGGCCCAGTATACCTTGCCAATTTACACAACCTCCATTTTCAGGATTAGTCGAGAGGTTTACGGGCTTGGCAACCTTTCTTCCCTCTCCAAACAAACTATTTCAGCCCGATAAACAAATCAATCAAACACGACGCCGTTTAGGTGGACGGCAACCGTTGTGCGGTACAGGCGTTACATCATGGATCGCGCTTATTTGCAATCCCGTTGACGCCAAGGCGCGAATGGCAGCTTCACGGCCCGGACCCGGGCCTTTCACAAAAACCTCGACCTCTTGCATGCCATTGTCTCTCGCTTCGTTCGCAGCGTTTTGACTTGCCAGCCGTGCAGCATACGGTGTACTCTTTCGTGATCCCCTAAACCCAGCGCTCCCTGCGCTTGCTGAGGTAATCGTATTGCCGTTAGGATCAGTGATCGTGATGATGGTATTATTGAATGTGGCATAGATGTGTGCAACACCACGAGGAACCATCTTCTTTGGCTTTCGACGTGATTGTGATTGTCTTCTACGTCCCATTATCTCTCCTTACATTTGCCGCTCACCAAGTGGCACAAAAAGGGTAAACATATCATTGGTGACCGCCAATCTATTACTTACCTTTGCGACGACCGCGTCCGGCGACAGTCTTTTTTGGTCCCTTGCGTGTACGGGCATTGGTTTTGGTTCGTTGGCCATGCACAGGTAGATGACGGCGATGTCGCAGACCGCGATAGCAGCCAATCTCCGTCAGGCGCTTAATGTTCATGGCCACTTCTCGGCGTAAATCACCTTCAACCATATAGCTTTTATCAATAACTTGCCGTAGGCGCATCACTTCCGACTCAGCAAGATCCCGTACACGCGTGTCGGGGCTCACGTCTGCCTCTACCAAGATGCTCCGGCTAGAAGAAATACCAATACCATAGATGTAAGTCAGACTTACCTCTACCCTTTTGTTACGCGGGATATCAACCCCAGAAATACGAGCCATTATTCCTCCAGACTCGGTAGCCAGCTATCGATTTTGCGCTGACGACCGCCTTTTTCCTATCCTTGCCGCTGTTTGTGATTCGGATCCACGCAAATCACGCGCACAATTCCTCTACGCTTGACAATCTTGCATTTCGGGCAACGTCGCTTTACAGATGCTGATACTTTCATAACTTCAAAACTCCTATTGGAATCCGCTTTCACTATGTCGTAGAGGTCAACCCATTACCATTATTAGGACAACCATGATTAGACTTTAACTCTCGCAAGGACACTGGTTAGACAGCGTCCTGTACGACCCGAATTAAGTCATTTTGCACATCTTCAATAGATTGCTGCCCATTTACTTTAACCACTAGATCCTTTCCGCTGTAAAACTCAAGGAGAGGTCTGGTCTGTTCCTCGTAAATACGCATCCGAATCCGGATAGTTTCCTCGTTATCGTCAGTACGTCCTTCTATCTCGGCGCGCCCAAGTAGACGGTCAAGCAGTACATCCTGTGCCACATGAATAGATGGAACGATACTAATATGTCCGCCAAGCTCAGCCAATAATCCTTCTAGTGCTTCAGCCTGCGCCAGAGTCCGCGGGAAACCATCTAGTATGGCACCATCAGCACAATCAGGCTGCGAGAGTCGATTTTTAACCATAGCTACGGTTACTTCGTCCGGTACTAGTTCTCCCTTATCCATATAGGTTCTCGCCAGTTGCCCAAGTTCTGTCTCATTCTTCAGGTTGAACCGGAATAAATCACCAGTTGAGACCTGAGGTAAGCCCAAGGATTCTTGCAACAGCTTGGCCTGGGTGCCTTTGCCGGCACCAGGAGCGCCCAACAAAATTACATACTTCATTAGCTAATGAATCCCTCGTAATGACGCATCAGCAATTGGGCTTCCAACTGCCGCATAGTGTCAATTACAACCCCAACCACAATGATCAGACCGGCGCCGGTTATAACCAGAGCACTTTGCTGTAAACTCTGAATTTGCAATATCTCGCCAATCAGAGCCATGATACCAGGCATAATTGCTATGAGGCCAAGAAAGACTGCACCAACCAGCGTGATTCGACGAACGACGGACGTAACATAGGCCTCGGTACGTTTGCCTGGTCTTATACCCGGAATAAATCCACCTTGCCTTTGCAAAGTCTGCGGTATATTTTGCTGCTTCACCATCACGTCCGTATAGAAAAATGTAAACGCTACAACCAACAAGAAGTAGAAGGCCCAATAAATAAAGAACTGGGCCGGCGCTGATTGTGGATCCTGCACTGCACCGAAGCTGCTGATGCTTCGTGCAATTTGGTTGATGAAATTGCCGTCTGTTGATAAGTCACCAACAAAGAAATTGGCGATCAGTGGCGGGAACGTCAAAATCGACTGAGCAAAGATGATCGGAATCATACCAGCCGTGTTTACCTTTAGCGGAACGTATGTGCTCTGTCCTTGATACACTTTACGCCCACGTACACGACGGCCGTACTGGACGGGAATTCTTCTTTGACCTTCCTGTATGATCACGATAACCAACACAGTAAGAGTAGTAAGAACCACAAAGGCGACTATCGAAAAAATCCGAGCTGTTTGGTCCGGAATCGTAAAAAGACCGGCCATATTGGGGATCATTCTGGAAACAATACCGCCAAAAATGATCAAAGAAATACCTTGCCCGATACCATCTTCCGTGATCAATTCGCCAATCCAAATTGCGAACATAGTACCACCAACCATAGCGAGAAGCGTCGTCAAAGTTGGTAAGATATCCCCTCCAGAAAAGCCGAAATAGGGCATGATATTCTCTAGCCCACCGGGCAAGCTAAAACCAATCAGCCTGATCTGCCCAATTGCCTGCAGGAAAGCAAGAGGTACGGTTATATAATACGTGATCTTGTTGATCTTATTGCGTCCCGACTCGCCTTCAGACGCCAACTCTTCCAACTGCGGAATGATGGGTGTAAGCAACTGAATAATAATCGATGCCGTTATATAGGGATAAACTCCCATCGCCATGACGGAGAAATTCCGCACAGCCCCACCTGAAAGCAGGTCAAGAAAGTTCACTACGGCGTTACCGCTATCCTGAGAAGTGAACTGAAGCCACGCCTCCAAGTTAACACCTGGCACAGGTATATTAGCTACCAGCCGGTATACGACGAGCATCGCGATAGTAAAGAATATTCGCCGCCGCAAATCCGGCACGGTAAAAGCTGTTCGCATTGACTCAATCATTGCATCTCTTCCCGTTATCTAGACTTGTAAAAAAGTCTCCTAGGCTGTTTCTTTCAGCGGTAGAATCTCGATTGATCCACCTGCTGCCTCAATTTTCTCCTTAGCGACTGCCGAAAAACGATGTGCTTTGACAGTTAACGGAGCGCTGACGTCGCCATCTCCCAATACCACAACGGGATCGTCTGCCTTTTTGAGCAGTCCAATAGCAGCCATGACCTCTGGTGTTACGTCGATACCATCGAAGTCAAATTCCGCCAGTCGTTTCAGGTTAACCGGCTTGTAATAAACTTTGCGAATATTTGTAAATCCGCGCTTGAATGGCAATCGACGGGCGAGAGGCAACTGACCACCTTCAAAGTAAAGACCTTTGCCACCTCCGCTTCGTGCCTTCTGTCCCTTGGTACCCCGTCCGGCCGTCTTACCTTGGCCAGCTGAGATACCACGACCTACTCGCTTACGCTTTTTCTTCGCTCCTACATTTGGGCGTAGATCGTGCAATTTCATCTTTATTCCACCTCTCGAACAGCCACAAGGTGGCTTACTCTCTTTATCATACCGCGAATCTCTGGTGAATCTCTATGTTCAACAGTTTGATTCAACTTTCGAAATCCCAAAGCCTTGATAGTGTCCTTCTGTCGTTGGTCATAGCCAATCGCACTCTTCTTATAATTTATTAGCAGCTTAGCCATCAGTTCCGACTCCAAAAGGGTAAAACCTCAGCCGTAGGTTTGCCGCGGTCTGCTGCCACATCCTGAGCATGTTTTAGCTGACGCAACCCATCCATAGTTGCCATCATGACATTCAACACATTCTGGCTGCCCAACGACTTGGACAAAATATCCTTGTAACCAGCTGCTTCAACAACTGCGCGTACGCCACCACCGGCGATAACACCCGTGCCTAGAGAAGCCGGCTTAAGCAACACCCGGGCTGCGCTGTGCCGCCCTATAACTTCATGTGGAACGGTCGTGCCATAAATCGGAACTGGTTCCATAGATTTACGAGCAGCGTCAACCGCTTTACGAATGGCGTCTGGCACAGAACGTGCTTTGCCAGTGGCGACGCCAACCGTGCCCTTATTGTCACCTACTACCACAGTGACACGAAAAGCAAATCGACGCCCACCTTTTACCACTTTCGCTACGCGGGTAATATCAATAATCCGCTCGTCAAACTCATCCCGCTGGTCACGAAAACTACGACGTCTTTGACCCATTATTATCTCCTAGTCCTACATCAGTTGCGCTTCTGTTCATCGCAGTCTTAGAATTTAAGACCGCCTTCACGCGCACCTTCCGCCAGTGCCTTCACTCGTCCGTGGTACAGATAACCGCCGCGATCAAAGACAACTTCTTCGATACCTGCATCTATTGCTTCTTGGGCGACCGCTTTACCCACGGCAGTGGCCTGTTCGCGCTTAGTCTTGCCATTCAAATCAGCCACAAGGCTTCCATCTAATGTAGAAACGGAAACCAACGTATGACCAACAACATCGTCAATCACCTGGGCATAAATATGGCCCAGACTACGATAAACATTAAGGCGTGGCCGATCAGCCGTACCTGAAATCTTCATGCGGATCCGGCGATGCCGTCTTTTGCGTGCTTTTTGCGTTTTAACAGCCATGTGATATACCTACTTAATCAAATTTTACCCGCTTTACCAGCCTTGCGACGAACATATTCGCCCTCATATCGAATGCCCTTGCCCTTATATGGTTCGGGCGGGCGCGTCTTGCGAATGCGGGCTGCATATTCACCAACAAGTTGCTTGTCAATTCCTGACACTTTGATGGTCTTGCCCCGATCTGCTACCTCAAATACCAGCTCACCTACCGGATCAAAGCGCACTGGATGCGAGTATCCAACATTCAATACCAATGTTTTGCCGTCCATCGTCGCCCGATAACCAACACCTTCAACCAGCAAAGTTCTCGAAAATCCATCACTCACGCCCACTACCATGTTGTTTATCAAGGCCCGCGTCAAACCGTGTAATGAACGATGATCGCGCGAATCGCTTGGGCGTTGAACCGTCAAGACGCCAGCGTCCATTTCAACACGCATTTCAGGGTGAACGCGTTGCGTCAATGTCCCCTTTGGCCCCTTGACTGTGATTGCAGAGCCTGCTACATCAATATTGACGCCATTAGGCAATGAAATGGGTGCCTTACCAATTCGTGACATGATTAATCCCCACTACCAGATCCTGCATATGACCTCACCACCGACACCTTGGCGGCGAGCCTGCTGACCTGTCATGATCCCTTTGGATGTGGTTAGAACAGAAATGCCCATCCCACTTAGCACCCAAGGAATATCATTCTTACCAACATAATGGCGTCGCCCCGGCTTACTCACGCGCTCCAAGCCAGTGATGACCGGCCGTTGGTCGCGACGACCACCAACATACTTAAGCTCAAGCTGTAACACATCTCGTGGCTTCTGAGGAAGTACTTGGCAATCTTCGATGTACCCCTCCTCTTTGAGCACCTGCGCAATAGCTTCCTTTGTTTTCGAATAGGGCATAGAAACTGAAGGATGCTGTCGCTGCAAGGCATTGCGCACGCGTGTCAACATATCTGCAATTGGATCACTCATCGACATAATGACATTCCTCTACCAGCTGGATTTCACGACACCTGGGATATTGCCCTTCAGTGCCTGTTCACGGAAACAAATCCGGCATAATCCAAAACGACGTATGTAGCCACGGGGGCGACCACACAATTCACAGCGATTTCGCACGCGCACCCGATATTTGCGCTTGGTGTCGCGAGCTATCATTGACTTTTTCGCCATCTTCTTCTCCTAAAACAATTCGGGCTGCGCTTGCCGGAAGGGCATACCCAGCAGGGCCAATAGACGACGACCCTCTTCATCAGTCCGAGCCGTCGTAACAATGCTCACTTCCATTCCCCGAATCTTATCAATCTTGTCGTAATCGACCTCCGGGAAGATCAACTGCTCGCGTAAGCCCAACGTATAATTTCCATGTCCGTCAAATGAATCTGGGGAAACACCCTGGAAATCACGGGTACGGGGCAATGCGACATGAATCAGACGAGTCAAGAAGCCCCACATACGCTCTCCACGTAAAGTAACTTTAACGCCAATAGCTCTTCCTTCACGAAGTTTAAATGCAGCAATAGACTTCTTAGCCCGGGTAACGACTGGTCTCTGACCAGTGATAGCCATCATATCGTTTGTCGCGAATTCAACGGCTTTTGCATTATCCAAGGCCTCACCTAAACCGACATTGACAACTACCTTCGTGATGCGCGGTACTTGCATCACACTCGTGTATTCAAAATCCTTCATCAATGTTGGCAGGATATCCTCTTTATATTGTTCTAATAGCGGCGTAAGAGCCATTATTTACCTCCAGGTTGAGTGGCAGATTAAGCATGAATTTCCAAATCCTACAATGACTGGAGCTCCATTAGGCCAAGCTGGCTCACCCTTGGTTTGATCACTTAATCAAGTTCGCTTCCACTCTGCTTGGCATAGCGAACCACGTGTCCGTATTCATCTCGGCGAAGCCCGATACGGGTTAACTCACCTGATTCAGGGTCAACAAGCATCACATTTGAAACATCGATCGCCGCCTCAAACTCAATGATGCCGCCCTGGGCCTGTGAACGACCACCAGTGGAGCGTGGTTTCTGGTGCTTTTTCACAATATTCACACCTGAAACGACAATGCGATTTTTATCAGGGTACACACGTTGCACTGTTCCACGCACACCTTTATCGTTGCCGGTGATGACTTCGACTTCATCATTTACTTTAATGCGCATCCTTACCTCTAATCCCGCACACTTTTGGTCCCTAATAGGAACCTTATGTCCTTTATTCGAGCTCTACTTTTCTTTCAGTTACCCCGATTACACCTGGCTAACTTGACTAAAGGGCCTCTGGAGCCAACGACAGAATGCGGCTGAAACCCTTTTCGCGCAACTCACGGGCCACGGGTCCGAAGATACGCGTCCCAACCGGATTTTGGCTTGCCTGATCAAGGATGACAGCTGCGTTATCATCAAAGCGAATATAACTGCCATCATCTCGTTTGTACTCTTTCTTGGTACGTACAATTACAGCCTTGACTACAGTACTCTTCTTAACGCTTGAGTTAGGAACCGCCTTCTTGACTGTGGCCGTTACCACATCACCAACCGATCCATATCGTCTTTTCGATCCACCCATAACTTGGATGACGAGAAGTTCGCGTGCACCTGAATTATCAGCTACATTTAAGCGGCTTTCTTTCTGAATCATTACAAGCCTCGCTACTTTGCTCGTTCCAAAATTGATGTAACCAAGAAACGCTTATGACGGCTTATTGGCCGAGATTCAATGATCTGCACACGATCGCCTATGTGACAATCGTTGCTCTCGTCGTGAGCTTTGTATTTTTTAACACGCCGCATCACCTTCCCATATACCGGATGGCGTTTGGTTGTGGTCACTGCCACCACGACTGTCTTATCCATTTTGTCGCTGGTTACAACGCCAACCAATCGCTTTCGTTGTTCTCTCATCTTTCACCTACCCGGCTACTTCGTAGCTCACTACCAATTGTAGTGGCCCGTTCCTTGCTCGCCCCTTGCGAACCCGCGAACGTTTCTTGTTCAGATTGACCAGCGCCGAAGCGACATCGTTGCCATCTTCATCGCTGAATTCCACCTGCCAGGCACTGTCTTCATAATCAAAATGAGCATTGGCCCGCCATTCTTTATCGGACAGAGCAGTCGCAATGGTTGGTTCAGTCGCTGCGGCTTCGATTGCAAGTCGTCGCATGTATAACACGGTCTCCACTTGTGCAATCTCACGCCGCACAATCTTTACCCGTGCGTGATTGTCAAGCTGAGCAGTAGCTTGTTGAAAACGAAGGTTAAACATCTCCTCGCGTGCGTTTTCTAGCATCTCCTCCAGCTTATCATCACTCATATCACGAAGTTCAACAATGTTAGCCATTAGAAAGAATCCTCCCGTGAGACAACCTGTGTGCGAATCGGTAGCTTATAAGCAGCTAAACGAAATGCTTCTCGCGCCACGTCCTCCGGCACGCCAGCCAACTCAAACATAATACGCCCAGGCTTAACAACCGCCACCCAATGATCCACTGAACCTTTCCCCTTTCCCATACGAGTCTCGGCTGGTTTTGCAGTTACCGGTTTATCCGGGAAAATGCGGATCCAAACTTTGCCACGGCGTTTCATGTGCCGCACGACAACACGACGAACCGTCTCAATTTGGCGACTGGTAATCCAGCCCGGTTCCATTGCCTGCATCGCAAAATCTCCGTTCTGCAGAGTGGTGCCGCCTTTTGCCATGCCCCTCATGCGACCACGAAATTGCTTACGATATTTAACGCGCTTTGGCATCAACATGGTACAAACTCCGTTAATAAATCTCGCTTACTCACTGACATATACGTCGGTCGATTCGGTCTTTTGGGGCAGGATCTCACCTTTATATACCCAGACTTTTACACCAATTCGGCCGAAAGTTGTCAACGCTTCCGCGAAACCATAATCCATATCCGCGCGGATAGTATTGCGCGGTACACGTCCATCAGAAATCTTTTCCTTTCGGGCCATTTCTGCGCCAGAAAGGCGGCCACCCGTCTCGATTCGGACCCCTTCCACGCCAGCGCGCATCGCTTGCATAACTGCTCGTTTCATCGCGCGGCTGTGTGAAATGCGTCGTTCAAGCTGGCCAGTGATATTCTCGGCAATAAGCTGCGCATCAGCATCCGGTTGGGAGATTTCTTCTACTTCCACTCTCACTGATTTACCCGTTAAAGCTCGTAGCTTTGCGCGTAAATCCTTGACCGATGCCCCTTTACGGCCGATTACAATACCAGGTTTTGCCGTATGTATCGTAACCTGCACCTGATTTGGGAATCTCTCTATCTCGATATTTGAAATGCCGGCCTTCGGCATCAGCGCCATGATCTTGTCACGAAGAAGAAAATCCTCCTGCAACAAAGTCCGGTAACGCTCGCCTTCGGCATACCAACGGGCATTCCAATCACGATATGACTTCAAACGAAAACCGACAGGATGTACTTTACGTCCCAACTTATTCCTCCATGCGACAGGTGCCGCCCTAGTCCTCAAACTCGCGTTCAGTCAATACAACGGTAATATGGGAGGAACGGCGAACGATTGGGCGGAAACGACCCCGACCAGCAAAGCGACCTCCGTACGGAGCTTTGCGGTGTCGCGGACCTTCGTCAGCATAAATGCGGCTGACCAACAACTCATCGACCTCCAAGCCATAATTCTCTTCTGCATTTGCCACAGCCGATTGAATCAGCTTGTAAACTGGTTCTGCCGCTCTTTGTGGCATAAAGCGCAACGTATCCAACGCTTCTTGTGCTTCCATTCCGCGAACAGCATCAACAACCAACCGCACCTTACGCGTCCCGATGCCAATATGCTTTGCTACTGCCTTAACTTCAAATACTTCTGCCATGATTACACACGCCTACTTCCTTTTCTCTCGGCCCTGGAAATGTGTCCCCGAAACGTGCGTGTAGGAGCAAACTCACCCAGTTTGTGACCCACCATATTCTCAGTGATATAAATCGGTATATGGCGACGGCCGTCATACACTGCAATCGTGTGCCCGACCATCTGCGGAAATATCGTGCTGGCACGTGACCAGGTACGAACCACCTGACGGCCTTTCGTTTCGTTGAGCCTATCGATCTTCCGCATCAACTTCGGATCTACATACGGACCTTTTTTCAGTGAACGTGACATGCTACTACCTCCTACCGACGCTTCTTAGTCCGGCGGCGGAAAATGAATTTATCTGTCGACTTATTGCGACGCGTACGCCGACCCTGTGCAGGCTTACCCCAGGGCGTCTTCGGGCCGGGCATGCCGATAGGCGAACGGCCCTCACCACCACCGTGCGGGTGATCATTTGGATTCATAGCAGAGCCACGTACCGACGGCCGAATACCCATATGTCGTTTGCGCCCCGCCTTTCCTAACTTAATGTTTCCCTGCTCCACGTTGCCAACCTGGCCAATTGTCGCCAGACAATTCTGGAGCACATACCGCTCTTCGCCGGATGGCAAGCGCAGAGTAATATATTTGGGATGATCCTTAGACAGCAATTGAGCTGACGTACCTGCAGAACGGACCATCTGCCCACCCCGACCTGGCTCAAGCTCAATATTATGCACCAATGTACCCAAAGGGATGTTGTTTAAAGGAAGTGTATTACCAGGCCGAATTTCAGCCCTGGAACTACTTACTACCGTATCATCTACCTTAAGTCCTAGTGGCGCGATGATGTAACGCTTTTCGCCATCTGCATACACCAACAAGGCAATACGCGCTGACCGGTTCGGATCATACTCAATTGTCGCTACGCGCGCTGGCACATCGAACTTATCACGTCGGAAATCAATCTGCCTGTAACGTCGCTTGTGACCACCACCACGGTGTCGAATAGTGATCTTGCCACGAACATTGCGCCCTGCGCGCTTCCGAAGCCCACTTGTTAACGCTGGTTCCGGACGCGAACGTGTAATCTCTTCAAATGTCAGGCCACTCATATCACGGCGGCCTGGTGAAGTTGGTTTAAAAACTTTGATTGGCATATTTCCTCCAGAGACAGACGGTAGAATCTTGGGTCAAGGGAACAAAACCCCTCATAACCCAGAAATCCTCATCCCTGCTCAAGAAACCTTTGTCTTAAACACCCTCAAACAACTCAATGCTATCGCCCGGTTCCAACGTTACGATCGCCTTTTTCCATCCAACCTTGCGAACAGTAAGACGTCGCCATCGTCGCGACCGTTTTGCCGGCATATTAGCTACTCGAACCTTCTCAACAGTCACATTTGGCCAGGCCAACTCGACGGCTTGTTTGATTTGTAATTTGTTTGCCCGAGAATCGACAACAAATGTATACTGATTATTGATGTCAGCTAGGTAATTACTTTTCTCCGTTACAACTGGCCGACGAATAATATTGCGCCAATGCATGACTTACTCCTCTTCCCCCGAACCAGCGTCAATCCCATCAGCTCGGATATCGTCGGCAAGGACACTTTTAACCACTTCCAATGATGCCAGAGGCATTAGAATCTTCTCATAGCCCAGGAGATCCCGGATATTGAGATATCCAGCACGCGCTGTCTTCACGTCGGGCAGATTGCGCGCGGACTTCTCCACATTTACGTCAGCCTCAGCCAGAAGCACAAGCGCACTATAACCAGGCGCAACGTTATCCACAAGCGCCACCATCGACTTCGTCTTGGGCGCACTCATAGCGACTTCGTCTAAGAGAACAATGTCCCCGCTGCTTGCCTTTGCGCTCAAAGCTGACCGTAGTGCAGCATGACGCATCTTGCGCGGCATTTGCTTCGTATATTTGCGCGGTCGCGGTCCATGAGCCACACCGCCGCCTACAAAAATGGGAGCGCGGCGGCTACCGTGCCGAGCATTGCCTGTGCCTTTCTGCCGGTAAATCTTCGCTGTTGACTTTGATATTTCCGAACGACCCTTCGTCTTATGCGAACCCAAACGCGCATTCGACATCTGCCGCACTAACGCCTGGTGCATCAAGTCTCTATTTATGTTCGCTTCAAATACACTGGCCGGAAGATCTACCAGGTCAACTTCCTGGCCAGACATGTTGTAGACTTTTGCTTTCATAACCTACCTCAGCCCTTGCTGGCCTCACGAACTAGGACCAAGCCACCCTTTACACCGGGCACAGATCCCTTAATCGCAAGGAGATTCTTTTCGGAATCAATCCGCACCACTTGCAAGTTTTGAGCTGTAAGACGCTCACCACCCATGCGCCCAGGCATACGCTTGCCCTTGAATACTCGGCTGACACCGGAAGTCGATCCAATCGATCCAGGAGCCCTCCATCGATCCGATTGGCCATGTGTCTTGATGCCACCACCAAAGCCATGCCGCTTTACCACGCCGGCAAATCCACGGCCCTTGGTCTTTCCCGTCACATCAACTAGATCGCCTTCAGAGAACTGCTCAACTGTCAGCGCTTGGCCAACTTCGTAGCTGGCAGCTTCTTTAGTACGAAACTCACGCAAGTGTCGCACAGCAGGAACACCATCGCTCGTCCTGCGATGCGGGTGTTTCTTATTCGATTTCAATAACCCAAGATGGCCCTTCTGGCCCCCTGTCAAGCGATTCTCTTTGGTATCACCAAAACCGACTTGAACAGCATTGTAGCCATCGCTATCTGTTGTCTTGACCTGTGTCACGTAGCATGGCCCTGCCTGAATGATGGTTACAGGTGTTACAAACCCGTTATCGTCAAACACTTGGGTCATGCCAAGCTTCACGCCCAGTAAACCTTTCACTACTACCTCCCAGGACTGTCAGCCACTAGGCTGGGACTGCATCATCCTGACGTACTTTGTTACATGTCTCTTCGTGTGGCCTGAAGTCAACCACACTCGCAAAAACCGTAAGTCAACACGTCTTAAATCGAGATCTCAATATCAACGCCGGCCGGCAAATTCAAACGCATCAAAGTATCAATCGTCTTTGAATCAGGATTAACTACATCAATCAGGCGTTTGTGAGTACGGATCTCAAAATGCTCGTGCGAATCTTTATCAATAAAAGTGCTTCGGCGCACTGTAAATCGCTCCAGTTTTGTTGGTAGCGGTACCGGTCCAATTACTCGAGCGCCTGTGCGCTCGGCCGTACCTACAATGCGTTTCGCTGACTGATCAAGAACACGATGATCGTAAGCCTTTAAACGAATGCGTATCTTCTGCTTAGCCATGAAAACCTTTCTAGGAGGATGCAGGATAAAAAATTGTCCTACACCCTACGATTCGATGCCCCACTCTAATTAATAATCTCGGTGATCACACCAGAGCCGACAGTGAGACCGCCCTCTCGAATGGCGAACCGGCTGCCTCTTTCCAATGCTACCGGCGTGATCAACTTCA
>JAACFF010000377.1 GCA_009937635.1 Chloroflexota bacterium | reverse complement strand
GTTCTTTATACCATTTGAAACCGCCTTCGTAAGCACCGTCATGTTCAGAGGCCTGGTGGTCTGCGCCATAGGGATTGACGGAATAGATGAGACCCAGACTGCGTTTAACCTGGGGCATGTGGGCCGGATATTCCATCTTTTTGCCGGTGACGACGAGGTCTTCACTGCCGCGTCCGATCTGTTCAGCGGCGCGTGCAGAACCTTGGGCCAGTAAATCGCCAAAACCTTCCCGCTTGCCGATCATTTCTGTCAACTGCACCATAGCTGCAGCGTTGCCGAAGCCAAGTTCAAGGCCACCGGTGTCCTCCGTCGTGATGAAGCCCTGATCATAGGCGTCGAAAGCCCAGGCCAGGGTAGCGCCACAGGAGATGGTGTCTATGCCGTATTGGTTACATAGCTGGTTGGCAGTGGCGACGGCCGCCAGATCCGAGACACCGCAATAACTGCCAAATGTGGCCAGGGTTTCGTATTCAGGTCCGCCGTATTCATGCTCGGCCGTAAATGGACCTTCGGTGATCTCGACGACGCGCTTGCAGCGTACGGTACAAGCATAACAGGTATCACGGCCCAAGCGGTTCTGTTTGCCCTCCGGCGCGCCGCGAAGAACAGTGTCGTACATGGTTTCGCCGCTGATGGCTTCTGCACCATCGAAGACGCCGCTGGACCAGTTGTACGTTGGTAGGCCACCATTTTTCTGCTGACTCATCACAACTTCGGCCGTTCCATATTTGCCCATGCCAAAGATGTCGGAGTCAGGGAAGTTCTTGGCTCCCCAGCGCGCCAGCTCCTTGAAGGCCTTTGAATCGGCAATGGCCGGTTTCTGCTTCCCGCGGACACAGATGGCTTTGAGGTTTTTGGAACCCATGACGGCTCCCATGCCGGTACGGCCGTTGGCGCGGTTCTTCATTGTAATCAGGGCGGCATAGCGGACGCCGTTTTCTCCCGCCGGACCGCATTGCAAGACTTCGATCTTTTTATCGTCTAACTCTTCTTTAAGCGTATCTTCTACTTCTCCAGTTAGTTTGCCCCAGAGGTGACCGGCGTCGCGTAGTTCGGCCTGACCGTCATGCAGCCACAGGTAAACGGGTTTCTTGGAACGGCCGTGGATGACCATGCCGTCAAATCCGGCGAACTTCAATTCAGCCGGCCAAAAACCACCCGATTGGGAATCCCCAATACCATCTGTGAGCGGAGATTTGGCCACTGAGGATACGCGGCTTTGACCCGAAATGGCCGTTCCTGTCACCACACCAACGGCCAGGGCCAGGGTGTTTTCCGGGCCAAGGGCGTTGGCATTGGCAGGCGTGTGCTTAAGAACGTAGTGTGTAGCCATGGCGCTACCGCCCATATAGAAACGGTAGAATTCTTGCGGCGGCTGTTCGATTTCCAGCTCTCCGCTGGTCAGGTTGACGTGCAAAATCTTTCCATGATATCCGTAAGGCATTTTAGTCTCCTAATCTTGTAGTTGGGTAATCGAGTAGTCGGGTACTCTCCTAGTCGGGTAGTCCGGTAGTTTGCGCCTGATATTGTCCGCCGGCGGCGGGGCGGAAAATATCCAATTTGTCGCCGTCAGATAGGACCGTCTCTAGATCATCTACTATTTCCTCGTTTATTGCCACCTGGATGTGGCGGCGCAGGGATAGTTGGTTGAGAACGGCCGATACGTCAGCATCCTCCGGTAAATCTAAGACGGTTTGCCCTTTGTGTTGCGGGGGCAATTTGTCGCGCAGCGCGCCATGTAGTCTTACCTGAACGTGAATCATAACAAGAGTTGGCGTTGCCAGCTCATACCCTTGCCTTTAGCTAATGGCGTGTTTAACCCCTTCTTCAAATGCTTGCAAGGTTACGGCAGCGTCTTCAACCGTGTGGTCGGAGCAGAGGAAGTATGGTTCAAAACCATCGGGCTCGGGAAAGATGCCGTATTTTTCCAACATATAGAGATGGATTTTCTCTAAGGTATCCCAATCGCACATCTGGCACAGATCGCGCCAATCTTTTGGTTGCGTTTCTGTTAGACAAACGCCAAACATAGCCGGCACACCATTGATCACGTGGGGGATGCCAAAGCGGTTCAAGATCTCATCAATCCCTTGCATGAGCATGGTTCCGACCTTTTCAATTTGGGGGAATACTTTGCCAGATTGCATAAATTCCAATGTGGCATCCGCAGCGGCGGTGGATACGACGTTTCCGGTGTAGGTGCCTCCCTGAAAAACTTTGCCAGGGCCAAAGGTCATCATGATATCTTTTTTGCCGCCTATGGCTGCTACCGGGTAGCCGTTGCCTAATGCTTTGGCGTAGGTGGTGATGTCTGGTCTAACGCCGAAGTGTTCTCGAGCGCCGCCCGCGGCAATGCGAAAACCGGTTTTTACTTCGTCGAAGATGAGGACAATTCCGTACTGATCGCATTGCTCCCGCAGAAATTCCAGGTAGCCGGGTTGGGGCAGCAAACCGTTGCCATTGCCCAAAATTGGTTCGACGATGACGGCGGCGATTTGTTCTCCGTTCTCTTGTAGCATTTCGCCCAGAACCTCAACATCGTTCCAGGGGCAGAGCTGGACCAAGCTACGCATAACTTCGGGAATGCCCAGGCTTTGTTTGTATGCGCGTGGATGTTGGCGGTCGCCGACTTCATCAATCTTTCCGCTGGCAGTAGACCACAGGACGTAGTCGTGTGCGCCATGGTAGCAGCCTTCGAACTTGAGAATGAGATCGCGTCCAGTGTAACCGCGGGCGAGACGGATGGCGTGCATGGTGCATTCGGAGCCGGTATTGGAGAGACGTACCATTTCAATATCAGGCACCATTTCTACGATGCGTTCGGCTACGCGGACTTCGTATTCCTGGGTCGCAGCAAAGCTGATGCCGTGGTCGATCGCTTCTTTGACACGGCCGTTAACAAATGGATCGGCATGGCCCAGAATGATCGGCCCCCAACCGAGACGGTAATCGATATATCTCTTGCCGTCGAAATCGTACAAATAACCATCTTTGGCATCAGCCACGACAGGGGTGCCATAATCGCCATTGTAGCGGAAGTTAGAGTTGACACCGAGAGGGATGACCTGTTGAGCGCGCTTAAAGAATTCGTGAGATTTTTGACCTTGGAAAGGCATAAGAGTTCTCCTGAAGATTGATTCGTTTTGAGTAAACTGTCCTACTGTTTTCTAAACCAAATGTTCCAACAATTTCACGGAAACGCTAGTATGTAATACGCCTGGACAACAGGATCTCCAACTTCCAGGAAAATGCGTTGACTTAGTTACCATTGCAGTAAGCATCTAACTAACTATTGCAAGATTACGATAATCGTAATAGAATGTGTCACCCACTCGATTTTCGTAATTATAATGGATATGGTACTTAACTATCGTAATAGGCGCAAGTGATTAATGGATGATATCGATCGATCTATTTTGTCGTTCTTGCAGAAGGACGGCCGTAAACATTTCACTGAAATAGCGAAAGCGGTGGGCATCACTGAAGGAACGGTGAGGAATCGGGTGGCGAGATTGCAGGATGATCACGTCCTACAGATTATCGGCATGGTTGATCCGATGAAAATGGGTTACGATGCTCCAGCCCTCATTGGTGTATCTATCCAACCTCCTTATTTGGAAGAAGTAGCGGAGGAGATTGCAGCCTGGCCGGAAGTGAGCTACTTGATCATGGTGTCGGGTGAATTTGACTTGATGGTGGAGGTGATGTGCCAAGATCGGGAGCACCTTGCTTCTCTGTTGCGCGACCGGTTGCAACAGGTGACAGGAGTTCGGCGCACTGAGTCGTTCATGATCTTACATACCTATAAGATGGCGCACGGAGCGCAGCCTGTTTCAAGTCCAGAGGGAAATGTGCGAGAAAAGGCGTATGACACAGTTTGAGGTGGAGTTACGGGATGTGACGAAACGGTTTGGGGAGGTGACGGCCGTGTCCCGGGCCAACATAAAAATCGACAACGGTGAATTCTTCTCTTTGCTTGGTCCCAGCGGCTGTGGTAAGACGACGACCTTGCGCATGATCGCTGGTTTCGAGCAACCGACTGAGGGAGAGGTTTTTATTCACGGCCAGCCGGTGGCCGGCATTCCTGCCTACAATCGGCCTGTTAACACGGTGTTTCAGAATTTTGCGCTTTTTCCGCATATGACGGTTTTCAAGAACATCGCTTTTGGTCTGGAGATGAAGAAGACACCTAAGGATGAAGTGAGTCGAAGGGTGGGCGAGGCACTGGAACTGGTGCAATTGGGCAACTTGGGTGAGCGAAAGCCAAAACAGTTATCTGGTGGACAACAGCAACGGGTGGCATTGGCGAGGGCGTTGGTGAATCACCCACAGGTTCTGCTGCTGGATGAACCCTTGGGCGCTTTGGATTTAAAGCTGCGCAAGGCGATGCAGTTGGAATTAAAACAGATCCAGGAAGAGGTTGGGATCACCTTTATCTATGTAACCCACGACCAGGAAGAGGCGCTGACCATGTCTGATCGCATCGCGGTGATGGATGCGGGGATTGTACTGCAAGTGGGTTCGCCGCGCGGGATCTATGAGCATCCGCACAGTCGTTTTGTGGCTGATTTTATCGGAGAGACGAATTTCGTAGCGGCGATCGTTGATGAGCTGGGGGAATATGTCACGCTGAATGTGGATGGGGTGCATGTGATTGGGACGGCAGACGGCCGTTCCCTACACACAAATCAAGCCGTTACGCTGGCCATTCGTCCGGAAAAGGTGAACTTGTATCCCACGGGCAAAGTATCGGCGATGTCGGTCCTAGAAGTGGAGGAATTGGCGCAGCTGTTTGGTGGTCGGATGCCTGAGGGCGAAGTGGATATGCGCGAATACCTGAAACTGGAGGAGGGAGGTGTGGTCGTAAACGGCCGTATCCTGGAAACCATATACATCGGCACGGATACGCGTTACCGTGTCGCGCTAAGCGACCACTCTGATCTGGTTGTACGGGTTCAAAATTACGGCTCCCGATATGACCATCCGTTTAACGTCGGTGATTCTGTCTATGTGCATTGGGCAGCAGAGAATGCCCAGATTCTCACGGAGTAGGTATGAGTGCGCTCTCAACCCAAAATGAGCAGCAGTCTCAAGATCAGCGCCATGCCGTTTTGCATGCTGGAGCTGACCCGTACTTGCGTGTCGCCGGTTATCTTTTTTTGCTCCAGGCCGCCACGTGGGCGATTTTATTTTTACGTTGGCTAACATTTGGGTCAATTGATTGGAATGCCTATCCGGCGGAGTTGGCGCTGGCGCAATGGCCCCCGATTTTTGCCTATATCATTTACGGCGTTTTCATTACTGCGGATCTGATCGCCAGTATCGCTTTAATCCGCGGTATGCGGTGGGGGCGAACGGCCGGAATGATTGTGGCCGGCTTAACGTTGGCGATTTCGCTGGTTTACTATGTTCTGACGCGTGAATTTTATGGCGCTGTTCTCATTTTTGGGCTTTCCGGCTTTTTGATGGTTCTGCTCATGCGCCATGCTCCCTGGTCGCTGGCCTATATGTCGGCATTTTGGCTGATTGTCTTTTTCATCTTGCCTATGCTGATTGTTCTTATGGTCAGCCTGGGGGAGCGATCGTTCCGAGGTACCATCGCCTATCCTGAGCTGACCCTGGCCAATATCCCCGTATTTTTTGATGACTATGTTCGTTTTTTCAGCCAGATCAATGGTCAATACATCTATCTTCGTATTATGGGACGGTCAGTTTGGCTGGCGCTGATGAATACTGTTCTCTGCTTGATTATCGGGTATCCATTTGCTTATTGGATAGCGAAGCAACCTCAAAACCGGCGCCCCATTCTGATTTTCCTGGTGATGATTCCATTTTGGACAAATTTCCTGGTGCGTACTTATGCCTGGATGCTTATTCTGCGTGATTCCGGTTTAATCAATACGCTCTGGACTAGT
>JAACFF010000376.1 GCA_009937635.1 Chloroflexota bacterium | reverse complement strand
ACCTGTCCATTAATGTCACCCAGGTACCGGGCAAACGCCACGAAGAGCAAATTGGCTGAATTAAGCATCAATTCGACAGACATAAAAATGATAATCGCATTGCGGCGCAGTAAAACTCCCAACGCACCAAATGTGAACAAAATGACGCTAAGAGCGATGTACCATTCGATCGGTACCGTGCTAGGCATCTTCACCTCGCTTCCTGGTCTTGCCTAAGACGACTACACCAATCATAGCTGCCAGGAGTAATACGCCCGTTAATTCAAAGGGCAACAGATAACCCTTAAACAGCGCCAGCCCTAACGCTACCGGGCTGCTATCGATCAAGGGGATCTCACCCCCTGGCGCGTTCACTTGTAGCAGGGCGAAAATTGTTACGCCAACCAGAGCCAGGGCTAACAGGCCGGCCAGGATGCGTTGCCATCGCTCACCGCCCCCCACTCCTCCCAGGGCCCGTAACCGTTCCGCGCCTAGGAGCATGATCACAAATAAGAAAAGAACCACAATAGCCCCGGCGTAAACGGTGATCTGCACCATGGCGATAAAAGGTGCATTTAACACGACATAAAATACGGCGATAGTCGCAAAATTCAGTACCAGGAACAGCGCGCTGTGGACCGCGTTGCGACTGAGCAGCATACCCATCGCCGCAACTATGGCTATTGCAGCGAGGAAAATAAAAATAATTGGATTACCCATAACGTCGCCTGATCTATCCTTTCTGAAGTCAACAAATGAGACTGCAATAACCCGCATAGGGTTTGTAACATCAGATGCCTATTTCGGATCCTCCATGTCAGGAATTGCGCGGTCGAAAGCGCCCGGTTCAACCTCCTGCGGTGTTACCTGTCCGTTTACCGGCACATCAACGATCAACATTTCTTTGGTGTAAATAGCGCTGGCGCGATCATAGAAGCTCAACTCATAGCTATGCTCCAAGACAATGGCCTCGGTAGGGCAGGCATCTTCACAATATCCACAGAAGATACAGCGCAACATATTAATTTCATAGGTGCTGGCATACCGCTCGCCTGGAGAGTAGCGAACGTCATCGCTATTCTCTGATGCTTCAACAAAGATAGCATCTGCAGGGCAGGCGGCGGCACATAGTGCACAGCCTATGCATTTCTCCAAACCATTGTCGTAACGCTTGAGTTCATGACGACCCTTAAATCGTTGGCGCACGGGTCGTTTTACCTCCGGATATTGGATGGTAACCGGCGGTCGTAAAAAATGCTTAAAGGTTATCGCCATTCCCTTGAGTAATTCACCAATCATAAAAGTCTCCCTAAAGGGAAATTAATGCCAAGCGCACATAGTGCCCAGCTGCGTTAGGAGGTCGGAACCCTCAACCAATAAAGAATCTCCTTACGGCATCAACGATGGGTTGTAACACGCCCTCCTCATAAAGCACGATAAAGAAAGCGGTAACAATAAAGTTCAATACGGAAATGGGTAACAACACTTTCCAACCGAAGCTCATAAGCTGATCGTAGCGGAAGCGTGGCCAGGAAGCGCGAACCCAGATCATAAGGCAAAGACCAAAAACGATTTTTATGCCCATGTAAAAGAATCCCAATGCCGGGAATTGATCCACAAACGGGCCAAGGTATCCTCCAAAGAAGAAGACGGCGGCCAATGCACTCAAGATAACCATCTTCATGTACTCGGCCATGAAGAACATGCCAAAGCGCATACCACCATATTCCACGTTAAATCCCGCTGAGAGCTCTTGTTCCGCCTCTAATAAATCAAAAGGATGGCGCTGTAGCTCGGCTAAGGCAGCGATGCAGAATACGGCGGCGGCTATAGGCTGTAAAAATACAAACCATCCACCCCGTTGCGCTTCCACGATCTGACCCAGATCCATGGAATCGGCCAACATGATCGGAATCAGTAGAGACAGGCCGAGGGCCAATTCATAGCTTATCATTTGGGCCGATGCACGGATGCCGCCTAGTACGGCATATTTGCTGTTAGAAGCCCAGCCGGCTAGAAAAACACCGTACACGCCCAAGGAGGTCACGGCCAGAATGTAGAGAGCGCCTACATTGATGCTGGGAGCAATGGCAAAGTAAGGGGCAAACTGCACACCTAAAATGTTGATTGCCGGCGCCCAGGGGATGACAGCCAGCAATAAGATGGCTGAGATTACGGCCAGCATTGGCGCCAGGTTATAAACGGAACGGTCCACCATGGCCGGGGTCGGATCCTCCTTAAGAAACAGCTTGACAGCATCAGCAGCCGGCTGCAAGAAGCCTCCGAGCAGTTTTCTTTCCTTGCCGCCACGCCGTGGGAAAGGGATATAGCCGGCACGGTTAGGGCCTACACGGACCTGTAATCGGGCCAGTACCTTACGTTCCAGCAATGTTGTGTAAGCAAAGCCAGTAATAACGACTAGCGACATAATGAAACCCACGATCAAGGCACGTAGGGCGATTTGACCTGGCGTCATGCTACCATTTCCTTTTCTCGATCTTCAATTGTGCTGACCTGAATTCCAGATGCAACTGGCATAAAAGGCACACCGCGCAGCAGAGCCAGTCCTTCAGGAGTTTGGTTGCTGGCTTTGACAGTGGCTTCGATTGAACGGCCGTTTATCTGAAATTTCACACGTTCCCCATCACTCAAAACTAGCTCTTGAATATTATCGAGGTTCAAGAACAACGTAGGGGGTGCAATACGAGAAGCAATGATTGGCGACTGGCTGTTCAGCGTACCCCTTGTGTATAGGGCAGCTACTGTAACCACAGACAACCCGTCTGTTTCCGCTGTGAGTGGGGAGTCGGGGGCATCCATGGGTTCAAAACCACCCGCGCCCGTCGCAGCCCACTGCTGGCCCAGTCCGGCACTATTCTCATAGGCATTGCCGCCATAATAGAGGTCATCACCGCCTACGTCGGGCCATTGTTTCTCAACTTTGGCCAACGAACGGTAATCCATGCCCTTGTATTGAGGTACTGCCTTGGCAAGTTCGCGGAAGACCAGACTCGCAGCAAATGGCGGAGCCCCCAGCCCAATGCGCTCGTTGAGCAGGGCCAAGATTTGCCAGTCGGGCCAGCTGTCGCCAACGGGTTGTATGGCGGGATAGTAACGCTGCACCCTGCGTTCGCCACTGGTAAAGGTGCCATCTCGTTCTACCCAACTCTGAGCCGGCAGCACCACATCAGCAAGAGCGGCCGTTTCCGTGAGGAACAGTTCCTGCACAACCAGGAAGTCTAGCTGGCCTCGACCTGCTAGTAGGCCATCCCCAACGGGATCGGCGCCCAATACAAATAAGGCTTTGATCTTATCGTTAGCGGCACTCTCATAAATTGTTGTGGCATCCATGCCTGCTTCTGTAAGCGGTTTGTAGCCAGGGGAAAGCGCCGGATGAACACCCATATCCCAGGCCCCCTGGGTGTTGTTGTGGGGCCACACAGGGATAAGGCCGTTATTTTCGCGACCGGCATGATCCTGATCGCCGCCATTTTTTACGAGCAGCAGGTTGCCTAACAGGCGAGCCAGTGACTCCGTTTCAGCATAGGCGAGCCCTTCATAACCATAGAAGATGGCCAAGTTTTCGGCTTCTATCAGCGCGCGGGCCGCCATAGCAACAGGTTCTTGGGGCTCAATGTCTACCTTGGCCGCTGTAAGCAATTGGCGTACGGCTGATAACACCTGGCCTGGCTCATACTGAATGGCGTGAGTCGCGTATTTATCCAATCGTGTTGGACGGAGGTTGAGGGTTACTAAGGAAGCGCCTCTCTCTGCAGCCTGCTTGGCACGCAGCCACCAGACAGGTTCCTCCTCATGTAAGTCGCTGGCTACAACCAGAATCGCGTCGCCAGCGCCAAGCCGTTGCGGATCGCCGACGTTGCTGTCGCTGTGGAAACCTACTTGGGCGACCACTTCACCGCCACCCAGGCGGCGATGGGCGAGATCGAGGTTGTTGCTCTTCAGCCCCTTGCGGAAGAGCTTCTGGAATAAGAACAGATCCTCGTTACTGAGACGGTCGCCGCTTACGCCGGCTACATTTTCTTTATGCTGCAGCAGTTTGCCTGCGACCAGATCGAGGGCTTCATCCCAACTTGCTTCCTGCAAGTGGCCATCCCTACGGATTAGGGGCGTTGTTAAGCGTTCGTCGGATTCGGCAAAATGATAAACAAAACGATCGCGATCAGATATCCATATTTCGTTAACCAATTCATTCTGGCGCGGCATCACACGCTTGATGACACTGCGCCCACCGGATTTAGCTTCACGCCGGGTACTGAGGGTCATGTTGCTACCGGCTGGTCCATGGACAGAGATGGTGGGGGCAGCGTTTAATTCCCAGGGGCGTGCACCAAAGCGGAAATCGGCCGTAGTTAAAGCGCCAACGGGGCAAATATCGGTCGTGTTGCCGCTCCAGTAGCTGTCAAAACCGGGATCGGACATGGTCACGATCTCCAAGTGGCGGCCACGATTGTGGAAAGCGATTACCGGATCGCCAACGATCTCGTCCTGGAAGCGAACGCAGCGAGCACATTGGATACAACGCTCACGGTCGAGATAGATCAAGTCGCCCAGGGGAACGTTCTTGTCCAACTGCAGCTTATCCGTGTAGACCATGCGGCTCTGATTGCCTTTACCGTAATCCATGGTCAAGTTCTGCAAGGGACACTCGCCCCCTTTGTCACAAATAGGGCAGTCCAGGGGATGGCTGGTCAGCAGGAATTCAATGATGTCTTCCCGCGCATCTTTCACGCCCTGTGTTGCGGTGCGCACAACCATGCCTTCAGAAACACGGACAGTGCAGCCCGTCTGCATTCCAGGGCCGAAGTTGATTCTAGGGGTCCCGTCTTCGTTAAGAAGGAGTTCGCCGCTAGACCGATCCCACATAGGTCGCCCGATCTCCACCAGGCACATGCGGCACATCCCGACCGGTTCTAGCTTAGGATGGTAGCAGAAAACAGGGATATCTATGTCGATTTGTTTCGCGGCATCGGCAACCAAGGTCCCATTGGGGACTTTGACCTCGATGCCATCTATAGTCAACGAAACGAGATCACTCATGCTGATCCTCACGCCGGTTGCAATTCATTTGTTCGTATCTTAGCCTTGTACTCATCCAGGAAATGAGCGATTGTCGATAATACCGGGCTCACGGCAAATTCACCCAATGCGCAAAGGCATTTGCCTTTCATCTGGTTAGCAATGTTCTCTAAAAGCTGGATATCGTCTTCAGACCCATGGCCATTAAAGATGCGATGCAGCACCTTATCCATCCAGAATGTGCCTTCGCGGCACGGCGTACACTTGCCGCAGGATTCATGGCGGAAGAAATGGATCATCTTTGATGCAGCCCAAACCATATCGGTCGTTTCATCCATGACAATGACGGATGCAGAGCCCATGACGGAATTGTAATCATCCAAACCTTCATAGGTGAGAGGCGCGTCGAGGGCATCGGCCGTTATTACCGGGCCCGACCCACCGCTGGGCAACAACGCTTTAAACGCTTTACCGTCACGCATACCGCCAGCCATTTCGATAAGCTCGCGGTAAGTGGTTCCCATCACCACTTCGTAATTACCGGGATTCTGGACATGACCGCTCATGCAGACGATCTTTGGACCGGTACTTCTCTCACTGCCCATGTTGGTATACCAGTCAGCACCATTGACCAGAATAGGCGGGACATTGGCCAGCGTCTCCGTATTATTCACGACGGTAGGCTTACCATACAAACCTTCGACGGCAGGAAACGGGGGTTTTGACCATGGCTGGCCCAAATCTCCAATGAGAGAGTTGATCAACGCTGTTTCCTCGCCACAGATGTAGGCGCCGGCCCCATAATGACAGTAGAAATCACAGCCAAAGTCACTGTCTAAGATATTATCGCCGAGCAAACCATTAGCGTAACAATCTTTCAAGGCGTCTTCAAAAGCAAAAG
>JAACFF010000375.1 GCA_009937635.1 Chloroflexota bacterium | reverse complement strand
AAGGACCTGAGCGGGGAGTTTTTCAAGCCACGATGAATACAGCACCAGATTACCACTCGACCAGATAGTCTCTTGCTGCAAGGCGACGTCAATCATGTCGGCCATAAATTCAGGATCGGCACTGTCCAGGGCATAGGTCACTGCCTCAAAGATCATGTCGTTGGCTTCATGCCAGGCAGAGGCCTTTTTGTATAGCTCAGATGCTTCTGCCTTGCTCAACTCTGTAAGGAGCGAATCAGCAAACAAGTGGTGATAACGGTACCAGACACGCTCATGATCCAGGGGAACAATGAACATGTTTGTTTGCTCCAACTGCTCAAGGATGAATTGACTGTTTGGGTTGCCGGTGACCGCCTGGCAGATATCGGTATTAAACCGCTTTAAAATGGCTGTCTGCACGAGAAACTGGCGAACTTCTTCATCCTGGCTCTGGAGGACTTCATCGGTAAGGTAATCCAACACATAACGGTGGCTGCCGCTGAACGTGCCCATAAAAGCGTGATGATCTGGCAGGTTTTTCAACACAAATCCTGCCAGTTGCAACCCGGCGATCCACCCTTCAGTCCGCACCTCCAACACGCCGATCACCTCTGATTCCAGGTCCAGATTCATAGAGTGAGAGAAAAACTGCGTCGTTTCATCCAACGAAAAACGCAAATCATGCATGCGAATTTCAGCCATCTCACCACGCGCTCTGAGTCGAGGCAGTGGTAGAGGCGGGTCTTCACGCGATGTAATGACCAGGTGCATTTGATGCGGCTGATGTTCTACCAGGTAGCGCAAGGCCTCGTGTATTTCCGGGTGGCTGATCACATGATAATCATCCAGCACCAACATAATGTGATAGTCCAGTCCGGTTATGTCATTGATCAGTTCATTCAGGACGGTGTTTATTGGAGGACTCTGCGCCATCTCAAATAAGCTAAGAGCGCCAACCCCGATTTCAGGCGCTACCTGTTGTAGCGCGGCGATCACATATGAAAGGAAACGGATGGGTTCACTGTCAGCTTCTTCAAGAGAGAGCCAGGTGATCCGATTATTGGATGTGTCCTCAGATTGAAGAGAGTATATCCACTCGGAGGCCAGATTCGTTTTACCGTACCCTGCCGGTGCTGTAATTAATGTGAGTTTGCGCTGGATACGTTCATTCAGTTGTTTGATGAGCAGTGATCTAGGGACCATATCAGGTCGCCGGTGGGGAATATGGAGTTTGGTCTTTAGTAGTGGTGGTGCAATTTTGAGGTCCGCCATCACTGCCTCACTGTCAAAACGATTTACGGTAGTGCTCTGCAATATGACGGACAATTCACATCTATTCGCTCTTGGTCGAATTCGGTGAGCTTATCCAGCCGTTTGGGTAGAATCGTGAACTTCACACCCTAATCTTACCCAATCAGTTCATGGAGTTCAATCTAACTCCCCGCGAACTTACTCTGTTCGTCTGTGCCTGTCTTTTTGTCAGTCCGCCACGGCCGTTCCCTTGAACTGGCTCGTGTACATGTTGTGGTAAAAAGCTCGAACCCTGCAAAAACCTCATCCAGGCTGCAATCTGCGCTTAAAAGATTAGATCGCCTTCCCTCATCTGCCCTCCTTGTTAGAATCAGGTGAATTAATCAAGCTGGGTGTCAAGATATCCCAACACAGCGCCAACCCTTATTTCAAGCATAGATTTCCTTCTGATAGCTTGGATCTACATCAAGTAAAAATCAACAGTAAAGAGGTGATGATGAGCAGAAACAGAATGATGCGATCGAATTGTTCCTTACTCACCCGTACCACCAGCCATTTCCCTGTCCATACACCCAGCGGAACCGCCGGCAAAAGCCATATGAACTGTCGCAATAAATCAAAATTGAATACATCTCCAAAGTAATAAAAAGGCACTTTGATGTAATTCAGGATAAAAAAGAAGAAGGCGATGGTTGCAGCAAAAACCCGCGGCTGTAAATTTTGCATAAGGAGGTAGATAGCAATAGGTGGTCCTCCTGTATGTGCTAATGATGAGGTGAAACCGGCAGCCAAGCCAGCGAGCAAGCCATGCCAATTGCGAGGCGTGTATGTCAGTTTCTTAAAGATGCTCTTCTCAAAAAGCTTGTAAAAAGCGAACAAGAGTACAATCACGCCAATCACAATACGAATCAGGCGAACTGGCGCGTTGGTGAGGAATAAAGTACCAATCGTCACGCCAACGATCGATGCCGGGATGAGCAACAATACAAGGTGATTGCTCCATTTCCTCCAATGAACCCCAATGGCAAGGATGTCCGCCAGCATAAGTACCGGCAGCATCATGCCGATTACATCATTAATAGGCAGGACAAGTGCCACAAAAGGAACGCTCAGAGCAGCCATGGATGCCCACCCCCCGCCTTTGGCCATTCCCACCATAAACATACCAATAGCAACAACCAAATAAGTTAGGAACGAGTAGTCAAGCACAAAACAAATCGCAGCTAACGGCAAATTAGGATTGGTCTATCCCGGGTACGAAGGATTTGATCCACAACACTGCCTAGAACAACCTCAACCAGTGGATTCTGACCATAGCCCCCCATGATTATCAGACTGATCTCCTCAGCCCTGGCTGTGTCCAAAATGATCTGCGCCGGATCACCTGCCTTCTCCAAAAAGGTTGCCTGAATATTACGCTGCTGCAGGTAGGTACGGGCTTGACCGGCGATCTCTTCAGTCACCTGCTTATTCTGCACGGTTTCGATTACTAGAGGTAAGCGCCACTTCTCGGTCAGATATGCAGACACAAACAAGGCCTCATGTGCCTTGGGACTGCCATCATACGCCAGCAGTAATTTATTGAATTTGGCGATCATCCGCGGCACGGCCAAGACCGGGCGCGGGCAGCGATTCAGCAGTTGGCGAAACTGGGAGCTAAGACGCTGAACTGGCTGTGGTCCAGGCGGATGGGCGAGGCTGACGACCACCAGGTCTGTCCACCGTGCACGATCACAGATAATGGGTGTGATTTTACCTGATTCTACGCTAAATTCGCCCGATATGCCGGCCTCTTCACACCGACGATAAAACTCTGATTTCACACCTTCTACATGCGCGCTCTCTTTGTCATCTTTTTGACCAATTACATGCAGGCCATACAAGTGCGACTGCTCAAACCGGGCAACTTTCAATGCCTGCCCCATCGCCAACCAACCATCTTCTCTACCGTTAACAGCAACCAAAATGCGTGCAAATAAGCGGTCCTGATGACCCGAAAGAAGAGATTCTCGCCACACACCTGGCGCCGGGCCGGCTTCCAGTGCATCAGGGATAAGGGCATCTTGCATTTTGGTACTTATGCGGTTCAAAACAGGTTGGGACTGCTCGCTCTGGGTGGTAACTAGATCAGCAACGGCCGTTTCCATGTCTACCGACCAATCTAATTTTTCGGCTAACTCATGCCGGTGTTTGTCAATCCACACATAAAGATCTGTTTCGGTGCGGTCTGGAAAATCACGCATAAGACCACGCTTGCGGATTATAAGAATAACAGGCCAGTAAATATACCTGTACCATCGCACGGCCGCTTCAGAGAAAGAAATTTCCTCGCCTTTGTTTTTCTTTACCCAGATTTGATGGACTTCAATTTGTCGCTCCAAAACACGGTAATTTCCGGCAGCGCTCATGGTTAAATCCAAATCCGGATATGTTTCTCTTAAACGAGTAAGCTCTAAAAAATGTGCGTAGCGTTCCTTAATGATCAGATCGTCTGGTTGCACATCCGGTTCCAACGGCACAGACGTCTCAACCAGAGTCACATAGGCTTCAATGTGGGTGGCTCCCAATTCACGAGCTACAGAAACACGATGGTTGCCATCGCGCACAAAGTAAACGTCACCGATCTGAAACAATTCGACAGGTGGTAATCCTTGCAAACTTCCGGTGAGCGTATGGACACGCGCCCATCTGCTTTGATCTTCTTCCACCAGCGGGAAAAATTGACGTGTAAAATCTTTATAGCGGCCGACACTACCAACGATAGCATCTAAAGGAATATCTTGTAATTCTATTCTGGAAGTTTCTACGGCTCGGACTTTTTGGCGTACTTCTTCGTAAGAGAGCAGATCAGCCGATTTACCTGAAAGTACGGCCCGAACTCGTTCTAAATCGGCGTGTAAGCGGGCTGACCGAAAGTTTTGCAGTGCTGTTTGCTGGATGTCATGACTGTATTCGGACAAGTTATTTCCTACAAGTTAGTTTGTCAAAAAAACACGGATTTCCACTGGTTGAACTGCTCCTCCCAAATATCTGAGTCTGCAGGCAGATAGGTTTCAGTTAGGAATGACGTGTTTACCAGTGCTCTACCCTCTTTTAGACTGGCCAAATCTCCGACGGCAATCATTTGTACCAAGATATTACCGATCGAGGTTGCTTCAAATGGCCCGACTATCACCGGTAATCCAGTCGCATTGGCCGCAAACTGGTTTAGCAAACGATTGCGACCACCACCACCAATGAGATGTATTACTTGAGGTTGGCAGTCCAGAATTGCAGACAGATTATCAATTGCCTGTCGATAACGTATGGCCAGACTTTCTAAAATAGTGCGCACAATTTGGCCTGGTGTCTGTGGAATATCTTGCCTGGTTCTCTGACAAAATCGTTGAATTGCCCGTGGCATGTTGGCCGGCAAGAAGAAATCAGCGGCGTTAGGATCGATCAGGGCCATAAATGGCATGCTCAGTTCAGCCATTGCCACCAGTTCATTCCAACCGTAAGTCTTTCCTTGCTTCTCCCAAATTCGCTGACACTCCTGAATCAACCAGAGATTTAGATTATTATTTATGAAGCGGATCGTCTGCTCCACCCCACCCTCGTTGGCAAAATTCAATTGTTGTGCCTCGGTCGTCAAGATAGGAGAACCAAGCTCTGCCCCGACCATTCCCCATGTGCCTGAACTTAGATAAGCAAAATTTGGTTGTGTTGCCGGTACAGAGGCAACAGCCGCCGCCGTATCATGAGCAGCAGTGGCCACGACTGGTATGGTTGGCAAACCGGTTTCAGCAGCTACTGTCGAATGAAGCAATGCAAAAACTTGACCGGGGTCAATAATCTCGGGAAAGATATGCGCCGGAAGCTGCATATCGGCGATAAGAGGGTAAGCCCAGCTCTTCGTTCGGGCACCAAGTAAATGAGAAGTTGAAGCAATTGTATATTCACTGGCAATGCGACCAGTAAGCCAATAGTTAATCAAGTCAGGAAGCATTAAGAAAGTGTTGGCCACATTGAGCATGGGTGAATCTGCCAGCTTCATTGCCAGTAATCCATATAGAGAATTTAATCTCGATGGCTGCAATCCCGTCTGCTGATATATCTCATCTGGCATCGATCGTCTATAGGCTTCAGTAAGAATCTTCTTTCGTTGGGGGAGGCGACTGTATTGTGGGTTTCCAAGCAGCTCACCTGAACCATCCAACAATGCGAATGCAACTCCCATCGTATCAACGCCTAAACTGGTTAAATTTGATTTTCCATAAAGGGCATTGACTTGCTGTAGGCTGTCTTTGACCTTGTCAAATAATTCCAATACGTTCCAATATACTTGATCTAGGACGCGGACATATGGATTAGTGAAATGGCTGATTGTCTCTACAGATAAGATTTGCCCGTCAAACGCTCCCACTACACAACGGGCCGAGCCGCCAAGATCCAGGGCGATATACTTTTTTCTAGATCTCATGCCTTATAGCAACTTTTGGGCAAGAATACACCACGCATTCATATCGATTTTTATCAGGGTTTCCAGGGCTGCGTACAGGTCTTTTCCGGCGATCATGACGCCATGCTTGGGCATTATCACTGGGGCTGCAAAAGTAGCTATTAAATCTTCCTGGCCCCGAAGTCCATCTACAATGTTATCAGCTAATTCTTGCGAGTTGGGTGGCGCATATGGCACAGGCTTGACGGTACCG
>JAACFF010000072.1 GCA_009937635.1 Chloroflexota bacterium | reverse complement strand
TCCCATGGAGATTACATCTTCGTAATGAACGCGCCGGAGTCAGCGCATGCTTACGCTGAGCTCAACGCGTTTCTATTGCAGCACCTACAATAAATTTTCAATTCTAGAAAGGAGTGATTCGAAACAACATGACTACTCATAAATTATTTTATCGTGGCGATTTCGATAACGATAAAACCGAGGCCCCCAATGGGGCGATTGTTAACCAAGCTTATCTGGATTTCATTGCGGGTGGTGGTTGGGCCAAGACCAAAACCATTAAAGTCCAGGAGGGTGTTTACACCATCGTTGGCTACAGCCTGTCGAATTACACCTTTATTGAAGGTGAATCGGGGCTCATCGCCTTTGATGCGGGCGGCAATATGGGGATGGGAAATGAAACCCTGGCGCTGATCCGAGAAATCTCAGACAAACCCATTAAAGCCATCATCTATTCCCATCACCATTACACTGGAGGAGCCAGGGTTTACGTAGAAGAAGGGGGCGCAGAGAAGGTAGAAGTTTACGGTCACCCCGATCTGGACATTTATTTCCAGGCAACCACTGGTTTGTTGGGACCTATGCAGTATCGCCGGGCCGGTATTCAACTGGGCATGTATCTTCCCCATGAAGGCCCCGACGCTGTTTTTGGCCCAGCTGAACCGCTTTTTGATGATCCCGCCTTGAATGCGAACGGTCACGTACCGGTCAGTTATCCGGTTGCCGATGGCGAGGAAGTGATCATTGATGGGATCAAGACCGTTTTCCACCATGTTGTGGCTGATACAAGGGACAGCCTGATCGTGCACTTCCCTGATCTCGATCTGATCCTTCATAATGCAGCGGTAATACCCAATACTTTTCCGTTGTATACCTTACGCGGCGATTTCTACCGCACCCCAACCGAGATGATTGCCGGAATCGACAAGATCCGCTCCATCAATCCCACTTACATGGTGGGTTGTCACGGCAACCCCCTCACTTCAAAGGAAGAGGTTCAGGATGTAGCCACTGCCCACCGCGATGCCTATGCCTTTATCTACAACCAATCGGTACGCGCCATCAATCAAGGCATGACACCGGATGAGATGGCGAACAGTATTCGCCTGCCCGAACACCTGGATCAGCACCCCTGGCTGTATCCAGGTTATATTGATAACGAATACAGTTTTCGGGGACAATATCGTGGGATTGTGGGCTGGTACGCCGAGGATACGGCCGATCTGCATCCGCCAACGCCGGAAGAGCTTGGCTCAGTCATTGTCGAGGGCTTTGGTGGGGCAGACAAAACCATCGCCAAAGCAAAAGAAGCTTTCAACGAAAAGAAATATAACTTGACTGCCAAGCTGTTATCTTATGTGATCGCCGTAGAACCCGATCATCAGGCTGCCCGGCAGCTGAAAGCCGACGCCCTGCGTGCTATGGCCCAAACAACTCGCTCCGGCATCCAGACCCGAAATTTCTTAATGACCCATGCCTTGCACCTGGAAGGAAGATTGGACTGGACAAAGCCACCGACTATTTCGTTCCTGCCTGAGCCAACCACTGCTAGTGTGCTGGCTACCCCTCCCGGCACCTATTTGAAATTTCTTGAAGCGCAGATAGACCCCGAAGCGAGTAAAGACTTGGAAAGCGTTGTGCAGATCACCTTTTCGGATCTTGGGCAATCCTGGGCACTGCACGTGCGCCGTGGGGTGGCTGAGGTGACGGAAATTGTGCCTGATGCCGTTGACGTGACACTCAGTTTGCCACGGTTGGTGTGGGCTCAGATTGTTTTAAACGAGACATCCCTTGAGGAAGCAATCACTTCTGGAGAAGCAACCGTTGAAGGAAGTGTGGAAACAGTGAGCGCTGTTTTCAATTCGTTAGCCTAAGCAAAATATCCCCCCATTTTTAACAAGGAGAAAGGATAAAAACAATGACCAACCAACAATCATCAATTGACAACAAAGCCCAGGAGAATACCGGACAGATCAGCCCCCAGGTTCCGCCCCCACCTGATGGCGCGAGTAATGTATTGCGCGAGGTGATTGCCAGCGATCCAGCAAGCGTTTTGGAGCGCCAGAAGGCGTTCGGGATCGTCCCCCAGAACAATGCAGAGTGGCTGGCGTTCATCGCGGCAGATGATGAGGCAAAAGCGAAAGAAGTACAAGCCGTTATCGACGAGGCTGCGGTCTCGGTCGAACGGGATGAGATCGAGGGGGTCGCTGTATATCATGTGATCCCGGACGAGATCGATCCCAAGCACGAGGATCACCTGTTCGTCCACGTTCATGGTGGGGCCTACGTGCTCGGTGGCGGCGTAGGGTGTGTCGCAGAAGCCCTGGTCATCGCCCTCGCGACCAAGATGCCGGCGCTGTCCATCGACTATCGCATGGCGCCCCGCAACCCCTATCCCGCCGCAGTTGATGATGTGGTGAACGTTTATCGGCACCTGCTGACGCAACGGCCGGCGCGGTCTATGGCCATGGGAGGCAGCTCGGCGGGCGCTGGCATCAGCTTGTCCGCGATCCAGCAGCTTATCGAACTGGACGTCGATATGCCAGGCGCGTTGTTCATTGGTACACCAGGATCCGACTTGAGTGGGTCAGGCGACACCTTCCACACCAACCAAGGCGTGGACCGCAATATCCCAACGTACGATGGCGTCCTCGAAGCTATGTTCGAATTATTTGCGGGAGGTCTCGACCTGAAGGATCCGCGCATCTCTCCCATCTATGGGGATTTCGCTGGATTTCCACCCACTTTCCTGGTAACGGGAACGCGTGACCTGTTCTTGAGTAACACTGTTCGCACCCATACCAAACTCCGTCAAGCGGGCGCGGTCGCTGACATCCTCGTGTTGGAAGGGGTGTCCCATGCGGATTATCTGGTTGAGTTGGCTTCACCAGAGTCACAGCTCTTTCTTTCGGAGCTTGATCGATTTTTCACTCAGTACCTACGTTTCTCTTCGAGGCCGGCAGAAAAGGTGTTGGCGCGCATGAGTTCCGCATTGGGCCTGAGCCTACGACTGGAACCGAGCGCGTCGTCGTAAATGACCACGCGACGCCCACACCACCCCTATTTCTGCGGATGGTGGCATGCAACATTTGTTTGTGTAACACTATTCGCACGTACATTAAATATTCATGGTGAATAAAAAGGAGAATGAAAAGGCAATTACCAACCAAGCGTCATCAACCGACAATAAAGTTCTGCTGCTAAAACCCATACCTTGCCGGGAGTATTGAAGCCGAGCGCATTATGGTTGGTTTTGGTGGCCGTGAACCCGTCATCACTGCGGTCAAGGAGGCTCTTGAGCAGCAGGAATTCGCCTGGGCCGCCCGACTGGTCAACTATCTGTATCGCCTCAATCCATTAGATGAGGAAGTGCGCGACTTGAAGGCGCAGGCGCTGCGCGAGATGGGACAATGGTCTCTTGGCTCAATTCCACGCTCCTTTTTCATCGGGCAGGCGCGGGCCCTGGAAGGTAAGGTCAAAATACCCACTGTCATTATTCCCTAGGCGAAAAATATTAGCGAGGACAACATTGACATGCTGGTTGACAATTTTCGGGTCTTTATTGATCCCGCTCGTTGCGAGGAGGTTGACCTGATGCTCTCTTTGCCTTCAGCGGCGAAGCTACAGCTAGGGAATTAATAAAATCCGGTGAGGTAAAAGCTGATGACAATGCTGATGCCGTCGCCCAGTTCCAAGAAATGTTTGATCCCTTTGACCCAGCATACAACAGCACTATCCCAGTTATCGAATGAGGTACCGCTATCGTACTTCCCACAGAACCTTTACTGTACTAAACGCGTTCTTGTTACGGCTTATGCAATAAGTTTGTCAACTCCGGCGAGTTATTTTAGGACGATGAAGCCAAAGTTCGCATGCTTATGGCACCCAAATAAATTAGACCAAACGGCTCTTTCGTATTACCAAAGGATTCATGAGGAATGAAACAGATAAGTGATCAGAGAATAATTATATTGTTGTGTTTTTTAGCGCTGGCACTGGTCATTTCTGCTTGTGGGGCGGCCTCTACTGCGCCACCAACTGCACCGCCACCCAGCCCCACAAGCGTTCCCACAGCAACGCCAACTCCCGAAAGCACAATAGAATCAGGTACAGATGAAGTGGGAGCGCCCAGTATCAATGTTCCGGCGTTAGAATTAGCAACCCGAGTCTCCGAAGTAGCAACGGCCGTTGCCCTGAGAACACCAAAGCCTACTCCGACGCCAGGTGTTATCGATCGGGTCGTTGTCGATCTTGTCGATCAAACAGGTCTGACCGAGACCTCCTTTCTTCGGCTAAGAGCTAAAGATTGGATTGATTTGGTCGTTTCCGCATTGATATTGGGCTTGGTTCTTCTTATCATTCTTCCCTTATTGAGCAAGCTCCTTACCTGGTTGGTGCAGCGGACCCCGACCCGCTTTGATGATGAATTCCTTGAGCTAGTCAAACGCCAATTGATCTGGTTAGTCGTTGTAATCATCGCCCAATTTGCCATTCTGCGCCTAGACTTTCTTGGTGATTGGTTGAACAACTTAGTGCAAGATGTCGCTTACGTTCTGACCATGGGTCTTCTGGCCATGATTGTGCTTCGTTTTATAAACTTTTCCACCAACTGGCTACTAGAATATCTGGTAAAAGATGAAGGTCCGAGCAAGCGCCTGCGACCATTAATTACAATCTTTAAGTGGCTGATCTACCTGTTCGTACTTTTGATTGTCGTGACTCTCGTGGCGGCCCATTTCGGCTTTAATATTACCCTCCTGGTTCCATCTTTCCTCTTTTTACTGCTGATTTTAGGCGTCCTTGGTGTGGCCGCTCAATCCGCACTTACCGACGCTATTAGCGGCATCTTGATCCTGGCTGATGAACCATTTCAAAGAGGGGATATAATTCACCTCCCCCAGTTAGATATGTCGGGTGAAGTCATCTCTATTGGCCTGCGTACCACGCGCATACGAACAGGGGATAACCGGCGGATCATCGTACCGAACTCAGAGTTAGGCGAAAGCGCAGTGATCAATTACAGCCTGCCTGATCCGAGCCACCGTTCGCAGGTTGACTTTGTTGTCGTTGGTGAGTCGTTTGAGCAGCTAGAACTGATTATTGTTGAGACGGTTCGGGCAATTGAAGGTGTGCTACCAGATAAACCGGTTGACGTGCATTACTTATCTTTTGGTGGGACTGGGCGAGAGATTCGGGTGGGTTGGTGGGTTGAGAGCGTGAGCAGCCATTTGCCTGTGCAAACTAAAGTGCTTGTGGCTCTTGAAAAAGCTTTGGATGTGGCAGGTATTGAAACACCCAATCTTACCTACGATCTCAATGTACAGCAGATCAAGCAACCGCCAAATGCTTCCGAAAATCACCATATCTCGCGAGACGGAAGTTAGTTGGGCTTTGGAAGGAGCACCATCGATTGTAGGGAGGAAAAACTATGCGTACTTGGAAACAGATTATCGAGGACAACAGGATTACCATGGAGGATGTTCCCACCCTTGAAGCCAAGCTCTTTTTTGAAGGCGACAAGCGGCTTATTCGGCTGGAACGATACACGGTGCTGCTTTTCCTGTCGACTATCATTGCTACCTACGGTGTCATTGGCGACTCGGTGGCCATTGTCATTGGAGCGATGATAATAGCCCCATTGATGCGTCCAATTATGGCAACGGCGGCAGGCTTGGTAATGGGCGATGTACGTCGCGCTGGCAATTCATTCTTGGTCGTTCTCATCAGCGTGATTGGGGTTGTTGGATTGGCCTGGTTCTTGACCGAAATCAATTTCGCCACCGTGATATCATTTGACATTAATTCACAGATTTCTAGTCGGATTTCTCCTCGATTGATCGATCTTTTTACTGCCCTTGCTGCTGGTGCGGCCGGTGCCTTTGCGATGAGCAGGGATGATGTGGCCGACTCGCTGCCAGGCGTGGCTATTGCCGTTTCGCTGGTGCCTCCACTTTGTGTAGTGGGTGTTGGACTCGCGGAGACTGATTTCACCGTTGCCTGGGGCGCAATGCTGTTGTTCCTTACCAACTTCCTATCCATATTACTAGCCGGGGGTCTGGTATTGGCCCTATTGGGTCTGAGCTCGGCTGCAACCGAGGGGCTAAGAAACCCCGTTCGCCTGAGAGCGTTTGTATTGATAACTATTGGTATTTTACTTGTTGCTCTCCCGTTAACCGCAACTACAGTAGGTATCTTTGAGCAAGCTTTGATAAAGCGCGATACAGTCATCTTGGCAGAGGAATGGCTGATAGGCACGGATTATGACATTAGCCAGATTGAGATAAGCAATGACCAAGTAGATCTGATTATTTATGGTTCTGGCGCACGACCAGAGCTGAACATCCTAACCGATCAGATGATTAATGAGTATGAACACATTGCATCTTTAAGATTGTTGGTTATCCCGTCGGAGGAAGAACGATATGATTTCCTCCAAAATTAACACGCCGACATCCAGCGAATGATAAGGTGGGAACGCATTCATAGAAGAAAAATCAGTTGGCTCGACAATTGGCTGCTTATAACCAATTGTCCTATAGGCGACAAAAGTTACGTTTGTCTAGCTAACAATGGCGTAATGCATGCATAAGTAAATAGCGGTTCAATTAAGTATGGATTCTCATCAAGGAGGATCTAAAGCAACACCTTCGAATACGAGAATCCGTGCGGAAATTAGTCCTTTGAACCATCTTTGTTGACACACCTGATACTACCTATATAATACGCTTAGACTATGAAAAACGTGCAAAAAGCTGATTTACAATAACGCTGCAGATCAGCCCTCACGGTTCTTAGAAAAAACACTTAATCTTAAAGAATTCTACCTCTAGTAAAACGACATTAGAAACGCCTTTTTCGCGTTTTTCTGTCCGTAGGGTTCACATCCGTGAGGTTGCGAGTTCAAGCCCCTCGTGAATAGTACCTTTCCGAAGCTTAGCTCATCATCTTGGCTGAACCACCTTTGTAAGAACCCAGATCGACCGAAACCTAATATCCTGATTGGCCGATAAACTTCGTGATTAGGGAAATGATTATTGCACAAGATCCAAAACTACATGATATCCTGGAGATTTTCTAGAAACGCGGAAACGATACCCAAGGAGATTCGAACTCCCGTGGCCGAATAAAAGTATCGAATTTGGTCCTTGTTTCTCCATTTCTTCCAACTTCCGAGAAAAAACAAACAAAAAACCGCTTGACTTTAGAATCAAGCGGTCTACTTTTGGAGAATGCCCCTGATTGGATCCAATTCGAACTAATTTACATAAATTACCAAGACCTGTTTCTCTCCGTCCATGGACGTCTTAATTGGTTCCATATTTGGTAGCAAAGCCAAAGGCATCGTTATCGGTCTTGTGTCCGTAATTGTTTATCAAGCTTATGCCCTATCTCCCGCAGAAGCAAAAGCGTCTGTTCTACACCGCTTTGGGTCACTCTGTGATTGACAATGCAGGCACGCAGCACACGCTTACCGCTTAACTGAGTCCCAGAGACCAATGCACGACCATCTTCGACCAAAGCCATCTCGATTTCCTGGTTCAGGTTGTTGAGATAGGCTTCTGATTCCTCAGTTGGTGGTCTCAAGTCAGGTGGGACGAAGCGGAAGCAGCAAATGCTTAAGGAGGGCTCACTGATGACCTCAAAGTCCTCCGCATCCTCCAACCATGCCCCCAGTTGGCGCGTGAGGGCTAAGTGATTGGTGATGAGCTGCGTGTACTGATCTTTCCCGTACTGGCGTAAGGCAAGCCAGATGTTGAGCTCACGATTGGTGCGCGTTAGCTCGATTCCACAATCCCTAAGATTGACCTCGCTGTCGACGACACCAGCACGCAAGTACGGGGGAATGAGACTGAACGTATCAGTTAGGTCAGCCCAATCCCGAACCAGAATACAACCAGCTTCAAAAGGAATATTTAGCCACTTGTGTGGGTCCACTGCCAACGAGTCCGCTCTCTCGATTCCGGAAAACAATGGTCGGGATTCTGGCACCATGGCGGCAAAAGCACCATACGCCCCGTCCACGTGGAGCCAAAGCCGATGGCTTGCGGCGATCTCGGCCAGATCATATAAAGGGTCGACGGCGCCAGTGTTCACCGTGCCCGCGTTGCCAATGAGGCAGAACGGTTGCAGTCCAGATGCCAGGTCATCTGCGATGGTCTCTTCCAGTGCATCGACAAGGATTCTGTAGTCTGAGCCAACAGGGATTTTCCGCAATTGGTTTCTGCCCATGCCCAACAGCTCCATTGCTTTGTCGAGGCATGAGTGACCTTCTTCGGAAACGTAGGCCACTAATGTTGGATGCTCTGCCAGCCCCTCAGTACGCACATCCCAGCCGGCACGCCGGACTCGAGCGACAGCCAGCCCTACCAAATTGGCCCAGGTGCCGCCGGTGGTGATGTAGCCGGCTGCATTGCGCCCGAATCCGAGCATTTCACCCAGCCAGCGAGTAATAGTTTTCGCCAGGCGTGTGTTAACCGGGTCGATATAGGCCAGATTGAGACTACTGATCAAAGCCCCCATCAATCCGGCTAAAGGTAATGATCCGGCCAAGACATAGGCCATCCAACGAGGGTGCAGCAGGTTAGTTGTCGCCGGAATGAAATGATCTTCGATGATAGAAAGAAGTTCATCCGGGTCGGTTCCATCGTGCGGTAAAGGGCCACCAAACATGGCCAATACTTCATCAGAAGGTGTGGGTGGCCTGGGTGGCCGGTTTGACGGATCGGATAGTTCAGTGACAACCCTATCGACGATGCGATACCCGAGCGAGCGGACGGCCTCCGCGTCCATGTCTAACGTCATAATAGTCATTTTCGTCTCCTTATGGCTGTTCAGATCGATATCGAAGTCAAACCCATCCTTTCAAGGCCCTGTTGAAAACGCAGATTTTCCACAAATCGTCACCCAACCTTATGAAAGGTGAGTGGATCATTTATGAGACCCGAAATCACTATTAGTATACATCAAGGTGTTATCAGATTTGGTGCCACTGGAGCGTTTGCAGTTTTAAGCCAGCACATCGCCTGTTATCGAACATCATCTCGAAACGGATACGGGTTCGGACCCTAATCCATCCATTCCTTCCAAATTACGAGTTGAGACAAACAAAAAGCCCCTTGATTTCTGAGTCAAGCGGTCTGTTTCTGAAAAATGCCCCTAAGGAGATCTGTATTGGATTTTGTAATAGTATGAATAAGACAGAAATTTGCTATGTTTCTATGACCCTTACGTCATATTCCGTTAGGCGTTGATCCCGAGTTACTAAAGTGAGCTTTTCCATTTGCGCTTGGGCGATCAGCATTCTGTCAAAAGGGTCCTTGTGGAAAAGCGGCAATTTCTCGACCGCCAAAGCGTGCTCAGTGGTGATACTGAGCGGCGTGAACCGGTGTAGTCGTAGTTCCTCAAGATAATCGCTTTCCGGGATTCTTAACTTGCCAATCGCCCGTTTGATTGAGATTTCCCAAGCTGTGGCAGCGCTGACATAGACGATATTGCTTCCTTCTATGATGGCTTCTCTTGCGTTTGTTGAAAGATTCGGATTGTTGTCAACCGCCCACAAAAAGACATGCGTATCAAGCAGTAGATTCATCTTCGTCCGCCTCGCCGGTGAAAAGCTGTTCGATTTCTTCGGGTAACTCGTCAAAATCATCTGCGAGCCAGATTTTTCCATGCCAATTCCCAACGCCTAGCTGACGAGGGCTTGTCTCCAGATCATACGGAACGAGTTTGGCCACAGGTTTGCCGGCCTTACCGATGATGACTTCATCACCCTCTAAGACCTTTTCAATTAGTTTGGACAGGCTTGCTTTCGCATCCGAAATATTGGTTATTTGCATTTTATTGGCTCTACGTCATGTACCTGAGTACATTATATCCTGGTCTGGTCTGGTCTGCAAGTGATTTTTGGTCCACTAATCACTCTCAAACAAACCAAGCTTGACCAGCTTGATCTTTACCAACCTCTGGCCGTTACCACCCAAGGAGATTCGAACTCCGTTAGCCGAATAAAATCGTCAAATTTGGCTCCTATTCCTCCACTTCTTCCAATATCCGAGCTTAAACAAACAAAAAACCGCCTGACTGTAATGCCAAGCGGTCCATTTCTGGAGAATGCCCCCAAGGAGATCCATTTCGAACTTTATAATATTACTAAAACCTTAGCTGATCTTAACAATATCATCCGGCTTCCAGGTCTGCTCAAAGAAAGCTTCCAGGGGACCATAGAGGCGGATATAAGTGAACCAGCCCTGTCCAGCGAGAGTCTTGACCCAGTTCTTCTCCTTATCTTGTGGCGCTTCAGGCCCAAAATAAACATCTACAGAACCATCAGGGTTCGCATCTGGTTGGTCAAAACTGCTAACGCTGGCTTTTGGTTCGCCATTTTGCAGCAGTGATCGGGTTTCGGCATCGTAGACCGTAACCGACCAGAAATCCTTGGCGGGAATTCCAGCTGGCAAGGTCAGTTTGTAATCCTGACCGCCATCTAAGTATGCCCCATTGACATCTTTGTATGTTGACAAATATTGTGAGCCAACACCGACCATCTTAGCCTCCATCGCCGGCGTAATCACAATCGCTGTATAATGAAATAGCGTACGGGCATCCAGTAGCAGGGCTCCGTCTCTCTCGAATTTGTACCCGCCAATGAAGACTGTTTCCCAATGCCGATCGGGATAGATCCTTGCTTGGGGATCGCGGTTGGCAAAGGCAATTGCTTTGGCCATACCATCAGCGAGCTTGACACCATCTTCGAGGATTTTCTTCATACGCTCGTCGGGTTTGAATTCCACACCTTTTTCAATCCCTATGGCTTTGAGCAAACCCAGTTCTTCAGGGGTGAAAGCCGAGAGCGGCTCGTACTGCACCATGTTGTTCAATAGATCAAAACAGCTGATGTCACGAGGGTGTGTTGTGTCACTTTCCAAGAACGATAAACTTACAGCCCCAGGTTCGTGAATCCCATCTGCTAATGGATAAACTTTAAAGTGCTCGCGATAATATGTCAGCGCATCCTCCCCTGTGCCCGTAATCTGCTCAAAACCACGCACCATCACCCAATTGCGATAGGTACTCGTCTTTAGTACGAAATAACCATCCGGCACGTCCCCTTCATAACCCGGGGGCAAGAGCAAATATCTGCCGCCCTGCCCTTTGTCGAGACCGGCATTGCCCAAGTCTGTCACAAAGCGCATAAATCCGTCGTTGATCACACCCAAAACCATGGGAGGGACCACAATCACCGCCGGACCGGTCTGCTTCAAGTCCAGGCTCATCGAAGCGTAGATGCTCTCTGTGTTATACGTCAAGCCAATAGACTCGGCTTTCCCCACTCCGGGTTGAACGTACACCCCCATACCACCGGTTTCGCTGACGCCAAAGTCCCGCGGATGGGCATCCAGGACGGTCTGCATGGACATCGCTGGCATGAGGTCAAGATAAGCCTGGACAACACGCTGTAGATCGAGTTGATCATACAGTTTGTGGATAGTTTCTTCGGTCGGGTAGCCGCCTTCATATTTGAGTTCGTCTAGGTCGGTGATCATGCTTTATGCTCTCCTATATCAACCTAGGTGCAATTGCTATCCAATATTCTTGCATCACACCAACCTCAGTATAGACGGGGCAGTGCTGTCTCGCTAGTGACTTTCTTCACCTTTTGAGGATTTGCGGGTAATAATAGTTAGAATGTTTTGATGGAAGATCTTCCCAAAAAAACAAGTTGTATTTATTGCAAACCACCTAGGGAGATTCGAACTCCATTAGCCGAATAAAAGTTCCGAATTTGGCCCATATCCCATCATTTCTTCCAAATTTCGGCCATAAACAAACAAAAAACCGCTTGACATGACCGTCAAGCGGTTCATTTTTGCAGAATGCCCCCAGGGAGATTCGAACTCCCGTTTTAGGCTTGAAAGGCCTACGTCCTAGTCCCCTAGACGATGGGGGCGTGCGGCGGGAATTTTATCATTCTGTAGAATATGGGTCAAGCTTGGCGAGAAAACGATCAACAGGTGACAGGTGACAGGTAACAGTAAACGGATAACAAAACGTGATCGGTGCGATTGGTCAAGTCTCGCGGTGATGGGGGATCTTGCTTATAATGCTTGTCTATGATTCGACCTTATGTTGCTGAGGATGCGCGGCGACTGGCGGCGCTGCATAATCGGGTTTTTACTGATAGGGGTACTACGCTGGATGGTTTCCGTGAATGGGTGGAGGGAACGCTTGATAGCGGCGGTTTGGTCTGGGTTGTGGCTGAGCCCCAGTTGATTGGTTTCGCTTTGATAAGGCCGGTGCCTGGTTTGCAGGGTGTGGGGGATCTGACGGGCTGTATTGTGCCTGAGCGGCAGCGAAAGGGTCTGGGAAGCCGGCTGCTGCGTTTTGTGATTGAAGAGCTGAAGTCAACTGATTTTTGGCAGATCGCCCACTGTGTGACCAGCTTGGACAGTCCAGCAGCTTCTTTCTTACGACAGCACGATTTCTTTGTGGAGCACGAGGAGTGGCTGTTGGAGTTGGATGACTTTAGCGGCTTTGCGGAAATTCATGGGGGCCAATCTTTACGCTTGCAGACGTTTGCGCGGGAGACGGCCGTTTCTCTTTTCTGCCGTCTGTATGAAGAGAGTTTTAATGGTTTGCCCTGGAACGAACCTTTTGAGCGTTCGGAGGTGTGGGAAACGTTACCGGACTCACGAGATATGTTGTTCTTAACTTTGAATGGAGATCCTATTGGCTTCGCCTGGATAGGTTTGGACGCGAATGGAAAAGGATTGATCGAACCGCTGGGAATTGTGCGGGCAGAACAGCGTAAGGGGTACGGCCGTGCGCTTCTGTTGCGCAGTGTGCAGGAACTGGCGCAACGCGGCGCAAAACGGGTGGAGATTGGCGCCTGGCTTAATAATAAAGCCGCCATTCATCTTTATACTTCTCTTGGTTTTCGCCATCGGAAGACGTTCACGTATTTAGCTGCGAATGTGAAGAAACGACGGTAAGCATCATATGAAAAGAGCTTTACGATGTTGACCAAAGCCTTTACAATCTGCATACACCAGGGCCGCTTCGTTTAATCATATTGATCAATTGTGTGAATCAAGGGCACGGTCATGAGATTGGCCAGTGCTCAACTGTTCGGAAGGCCCATTGTAAATTAATAATCGGAGAAGATGACCATGTTCAAAGATACGACCGATGTTCGCAAACGATTGGGTCACCAACAATACATTGCTTCGGAAGAGATTGGAACTGTGGTCTACCTGGCCCAGGCGTTGTGTAAGCCTATTCTGGCAGAAGGGCCGGCGGGTGTGGGCAAGACTGAACTTGCCAAAGCGTGGGCGGGGGCTCTTGATGCGCCACTGGTGCGTCTGCAATGTTACGAAGGGCTGGATGAGAGCAAGGCGTTGTATGAGTGGGAGTACGCCAAGCAAATGCTCTATACGCAGCTTTTGCGTGACACGCTGCACAACATGCTGGGTGATGTCAACAGCCTGGCTGAAGCGGCAAGCCGCCTGGCTGATGAAGAAGATGTATTTTTCTCCGAAAACTTTTTACTGCCACGCCCCTTATTGACTGCTCTAACTTCTGACGAACCTGTTGTCTTGCTGATCGACGAAATCGACCGCGCCGATGTTGAATTTGAGGCGTTTCTGCTGGAAGTGCTCAGCGATTTCCAGGTTAGTGTGCCGGAACTGGGCACGATTTCAGCGAAGCACCAGCCAATGGTGTTGCTGACGAGCAACAATACGCGGGAGTTGAGCGAGGCGTTAAAGCGACGCTGCCTTTATCTGCACGTAGATTATCCATCGGCTGAAGATGAACTTAATATTGTGCAGTTGAAGGTGCCTGATTTGAGCAGTGATCTGGCGCGGCAGGCGGTGGCTGTAGTGCAACAGCTGCGGAATATGGACTTGCGAAAAGTGCCTAGTATCAGCGAGACGTTGGATTGGGCGCGGGCACTGGTCACTTTGAATGCGGAGTCCATCGATGAAAAGACGCTGACAAATACGTTAACGGTTTTGTTGAAGTATGAGGCAGATGTGCAGAAGGCGCGTCGTATGATGGGCGGTGGTGGTGGAAGCCGTCGCGACCGTTACGGCCACTAGTGGAGTTAGAGCTATGGACGATAGAATCATCGATTTTGTACGAGGTCTGCGAGCTGCCGGGTTGCGTGTATCGGTCAGCGAGTCGATTGATGCGTTGCATGCAGTGGATGTGTTAGGTATTCAGGATAAGGAATTGTTTCGCGGGTCGATGCGCGCGACACTGATCAAGGATGCTGAAGATATCCAGGTTTTTGAAGAACTGTTTCCACTTTTCTTTGGCAGTGGCGGACCTTCTTTGCAGAATGCCCTGGAAGATATGAGTGCTGATGAACAGGACATGTTGCAGGCTGCATTACAGGCCTTGAGTGGTCGCGTCCAGGATTTGATGGATTGGTTGACAAGTGGGGAGGGTCCGAGTAAAGAAGAATTGGAAGAGTTGGCGCGCCAATCAGGTGCAAACTGGGCGGATAACGCGCAGGAGGGCCGCTGGGTGACGCGGCGTATGTTGCAAAGAATGGGTTTTTCGCATCTCGAAGATCAGATTCAGCGCCTGGTGCAGGCGTTGCAAGAGATGGGGATGAGCCAGGAATCGATTGAGAAGTTGCTGGGAATCGTGGAGGCCAACCGGGATGCGCTAGAGGAGCAGGTGGCGCAACAAGTGGGCCGACAAATCGCTGAGCAGCGCGCAAACCGGCCGAAAGATATACATGGCTCGGATTTGATGCACAAACCATTCCAATCCTTAACCGAGGAGGAGGCCAACATTCTGCGACGGGAAGTGCAGCGGCTAGTGACACAACTGCGCAGCCGGGCCGCTTTACGACGCAAGCGGGGAAAACGAGGCCGCTTCGATTCGAAGGGCACGATTCGAGCCAACCAGCGTTATGGTGGGGTGCCCATCCAATTGAAGTTTAAAAAGCGCAAGCTGAAGCCTAGCCTGGTTTTGATCTGCGATACGTCACGCTCGATGTTGTCAGTGGCGGAGTTTATGCTGCGCCTGACTTATGAATTGCAGGATCAGGTGGCCAAGACGCGCAGTTTTGGCTTCTATTCGGATATGGAAGATATCAGTTTGCTGCTGGTGGGTAGCAGGTCTTCAGAGGCGGTGGAAGTGGTGCTGGATAGTTTTTATAATCGTGGCCCACATCATTATGCTACTGACTTTGGTGGGAGCTTGAACACTTTTTTTAAGAGCTGGCTGGATAGCGTTGACGGCCGCACGACGGTAGTGGTTCTTGGAGACGGCCGGAACAATTATAATCCGCCACGCCTGGACTTGATGAAGCAACTGCAACGACGAGCGCGGCGGTTGGTGTGGCTGAACCCGGAACATCCACGGCAGTGGGGCAGCGGGGACAGCGATATGTTGGAATATGCGCCTGTTTGCGACGCGGTGCACGTGGTCAGGAACCTGGCGCAGTTGGCAACGGCCGTGGACAAACTGATGGCTTATAGTTGACCAACTGTGAGGCGCATGCTAACATGGTAATATGATGATGAAGATTGATAGAAACGGCTATTATTATGGTGAAGCAAACTCGCGTAGCCGCGTAGGAGGGTTCGCCTGCCTGTAAGAATTAATTGATTTTGGTGGAACTTAAGCATTAAGACGCGGCGCTGCCCGCGTTTTTTGTTTTATGGGCCAAATTATAATGTCACCTCGTAGCGTGCAGGAGAGAATAATGACAAGAAATGTATTTGAAGAATTTCGCTGGCGAAGGTTGCTCTTCGAGCATACGGAAGGTGCTGGCGAGTTGCTGGGTAAGGAAAAGATCACCGTCTACAATGGCTTCGACCCGACGGCCGATTCTTTGCATATTGGCCACCTGGTGCCAATGATGAGCCTGGCTCGTTTGCAGCGTTTTGGCCATAGGCCAATAGCGGTGGCCGGTGGTGGAACGGGCATGATCGGCGATCCCAGTGGCAAGTCAAAGGAACGGAATCTGCTGACTCTGGAGCAGATAGAGCACAATCTAGGATGTGTCAGAGAACAACTGGCCGGCATCCTGGATTTCGAAGTGCAGAGTAATCCAGCGTTGATCGTCAACAATTACGAATGGCTCTCTGAGTTGTCGATGATGGAGTTCTTGCGCGATATTGGCAAACATTTCACGCTGAACTACATGATATCTAAGGATTCAGTCAAGTCACGTCTCGATCGGGAAGGTGAAGGCATCTCATACACTGAGTTTAGCTACATGTTGCTGCAATCCTACGATTTCCTGCACCTATTTGACACTTATAACTGTGTGATGCAGGCAGGGGGCAGTGACCAGTGGGGTAACGTCACGGCCGGCATTGAATTGATTCGTCGTGTGCGCGGAAAGAAAGTCCAAGGGCTGGCTTATCCGTTGATCACCCGTGCCGATGGAAGCAAGTTTGGTAAAACGGCCGATGGAGAGAGTACCTGGCTCGATCCGGAGCGGACATCACCGTATCATTTTTATCAGTTTTGGCTAAATTCGGATGACGCCGACGTCATTAATTACCTTAGATACTTTACCTGGCTTACGCGGAACGAAATCAATGAGTTAGACCACTTATTGCTGGAACGGCCGGAAAAGCGCGAGGCACAACAGAAGCTGGCGCAAGAGGTGACGCAGATGGTACATGGGGAAACGGCTCTGGCTAAAGCGGAACAGGCATCACGTGTCTTGTTTGGTGGAGAATTGGATGGTCTTGATGCGGCAGATATTCAGGCTATTTTTGCCGATGTTCCGTCAAGCCAGGTTGCCAGATCTGATCTGGCAGGCGATGGTTTACAGGTCGTGGAGCTTCTGGCAGGCAGCGACCTGGCATCCTCTAAGGGAGATGCGCGCCGTTCTATCAAAGGGGGTGGAGTCTATCTCAACAACCGGCGTGTTGCTGATCCTTCACAGATGGTGTCCATAACAGAGGCAATTGAAGGACAGTTTTTATTATTGCGCAAGGGGCGCAAACGCTATCACTTGGTACAGGTGATGTAGGTCAGGCAGATGTGGGAGATGCCTCAACCTTTTGGTCACGATCATTGCGCTCTACGAATGAAAGCCAAATGGCGCCCAGACCTAGGAAGGTGACGATTAGGGAAATTGCCCAGCCGAGGTAGGGGATGCCACAGAGAAGCACGTAAATAGTCAAGCCCACTAGAAGCGGCCATGGTTTACGCATGTCTGGTCGTGAACCAAACCGTTCGAAAATGAGCTTGCCGATTAGATAGGCCACAATTATTTTGCTGATAAAGGCGATGGCTACTAAAAAGAGGCTAAAGGCTAAGGCGAGGGCGGAAAAGCCAACTCCCCACCAGGCTAAGGCCAGGCTCCATAGAGTAATGACGGCAAAGGAGACGCCAACGACAAGAATCAGCAGGAAGCCTATAAAGTGGCCGATAAAACCAACGATATAGGCTACTAATCCCCATCCTCCTGAGGCAAGGGGTTTGGTGCGAACCTGGTTGGCCCAGTTGTCGAGGATGTTGGGGAACAACCAAATGATTAGGATGCCAATGAGTAAATAGGAGATGAGTTCGCGCAGCCGGTCCACTATCCAATCGCCAAATAGGTTTGTTTGGCTTTCTTCTGCCGGTTGATCTTCATCAAGCGGTTCTTCCTGGATAAGCATTCGATTTAGGGCGCGATTGCTACCGGCGGGACCGATTGACGCGGCAAAGATGCCTGTTTCATGCTTCTGCGGCGAGGCTGAACTTGTTTCAGCAGCGGGCAAAGGTTCGCTGATCGCTTTGCCTGTGGTGACCTCATTTATCTGGTCGAGGATCAGTTTTCCGATTTCCAGCACACCAATGATGGCCTTGGTGTTGCGCCCAACGGATCCGGCGAGCCTGGCACCTAAGGTTACGGCCGTCAGGTCACTGCTGATCTCAGAATCCTTCTCGGTCACCAGACTGATGCCGAGGAAATAGAGACTACGGCCGATTGAAGCACCTGATAGCATATTGAAGGATACGGCAATAGAATAAACGCTACCGTCGACCTGGCCGTTCAAAACGACGTTTTCGGCCAACACGAGCATGCTGCCTTGTACGTCACCGTTGACGACGACGTTACGGCCGACAGCCAGCACATCGCCAGCTACGGTTCCATTGAGGGATACATCGGTACCGTTGAGCACGACGTCGTTTTCGACGGTTTCTCCAGCAGCGAGTGTGTCTCCCTGTAATACGCCATCATCAGCCAGGGCTGTCTGGGAGGAGAATAGTAGGACCACAACAGCTATTAGAAAGAGAGTGACCAATTGAATTCGACGATTTAGGATGTGACTCATTGCTTTTCTCCTCAGAAGAATGACTCGCGCAAAGTCGCCAAGTTGCAATGGCGCAAGGAAAACTTTGCGAGGTTATGTTTTCTTTGGCCTAGCTCAGTGCAAGTTTGCGCGAGATTTCATTTATAGTTATTGCGCCAGGGCGCTCGTATTCTCCCTGATTTTTATGGTTGATTATCATCTTCATTATCTATCGAAAATTCGGCGGCGTCCACATAGGGATTGCCGGCCACATCCAAAAGGGGCACATTTTCCAGCGATGGGAAGCGATACATGCCTACGCGCATGGTTAGCGGCGAATCGGCCGTTTCTGGCCAGGGAATTATGAAGCGGCTGATCAGTGTGTCACCTGCGGTCCATTGCCAGGGGGCAAAGGCTGGTTCGTCAACTTGCCAAAGGCGCTGTCCGTTCGAATTCAAAAGATGATTGAAGAAGTGATATTGGGCAGGATCGGGATTATCTCCTGTTCGCCAGTGGATTTGCCACTCTGCAAAATCATCGTTCAAGCGCCGCAGTTTATCATGCCCTACTAGATTGACCCAGTTTGCCAGCAAGTAGGGTAGATCGACAGGCACGTCCGGTGCCGGTTTGGCTTGACCATCAAGGGCCAAAACGGTGAATGATCCTTCGCCAGGTCGGAGGGGAATTTCATGGCTGGAAGATGCCGCTTCGCGATATAATTCCCCTGTCCCAGCAGGTGTGCCTTCTCGTTCATCCAGCAGCACTACCGCAGCCTGCGCCGGGAATAGGGCAGATCGATCGGAGTTGACAAAACGGTGAGGGGTATCGCGCAGCAGAACATCCCATTCGGCGGGGAAGGCATCCAGTCGTGGTAATTCGCCTGGGCCGGCAACCAGTATTTCAGAGGCGTTGGTTTGGGTGAATAAGGTTCGCGCTGTGTTCGCTGCTTCGAGTTTCATAGACAGGGGCACACCAAATGCACCAGGTGTCGCCGTCCGCCCCAGGAAACTGATCAACGAAACCGAAGCCCATAGCTGTGCGACAATGGTGGCGACGAGCAGGATCCAGGACGCCAGGCAAATGGCCCTGACTGTTCCTTTGCTGGCGCCCGGCCATAGAAAGGTTAACCCTTGTGGAATGCGGCTAAAGGCAACGCCGGCTGTAATATACTGGGCGGGCAAAGTGGCGATGAAATAATGCAAGAAGATAGGCGTGAAACGCCAGAGAAAGAAGAGGGGTGGGAGGAAGAGCCAAACTAGAACGATCAGTCCGACCTGCGAACGCTTTTCGCTCCAACGTTTCCAAGCTTGCCAGGCGAGCCAAATGAGGCCAGCGACAATGAGTAAACTCCAGCTCCAGTAGATGGGCGACATATTGGGTATTGCAGCCAGGAAATCGGCGAATGCGGTTGGCCCTGCCAGTGAATGAATGTACGTGCCCAAGCTGATCATAGTGGTGAAGCGGAAAGAATCTAAGATCATCACAGTGTTTGTGTGTTCCCCAAGGGTGGCAGGCAGAGCAATATCATCTTGCACCTGTGACAGGTATATGACGAAGGGCACAAAGGTGAGCGCCGCCAGAAGCAGGCCGATGAGCAATGTGCGCCAGCGGAGGCGGCGGTGAAACAGTATTAGTAAGATGGCTGTGGCGGGAATAAGGGCCAATGCAGCTAGATGGATCTGTACGGCTAAAGCTAAACAAAGAAAATGCAGCCAAATGAATTTCGGCCGTTCCTCGACCAGCGCTAAGGTTGCGCTGATCGCCCATCCGATCACGAATAGCGGCAGCAAGTTTTGGGCCCATATTTTGCGCGAAAAGATGACGGCCCAGGGAGAGACGGCGAACATCAATATGGCCGCCAGCGCGGCGGAGATGCCCCAATATCGACGGATAAAGCCATAAGCAGCACCCACGGCCAGGGTGTTTAAAAAACCGGTGAATAGGGTCGCCGCATATGGGTGGGGCCAAAGTAAGAGGGGCAGAACGTATATCCATACGCTTGCTGGGAAGTTGGGTAGGCCAACAGAGCTGCTGATCCCCCTGAGCGCGATTTCTCCTTCGGCCATGTCTAGGGCCAGGGCCAGCAGACGCGCCTCGTCGGCCTTAAACTCGGTCAGACCAGGGGCGGCCATGCGCAGCAGCCCAGCGAGAAGCAGAATGAGTAAGACTAGCCCGATTTCTAGGGGGCGTGGCAAAACAATAGGTGAGTGGGATGTGCGGTTAGTGTTTGCCATTGAGCGGCAAATGGGAATCTATTAATTGAAGGTCAAGCTGTGGGTAAGGAATTGAGATGCCTTCCTCGTCGAAGCGCAGTTTTACTTGTTCGGAAACGTTCATAAGTTCCTCCACTGCCAAAGGCTTTTCTAACGAGAGGGTACTTTACTGTCTTTGTGGGAAAAGAGCCAATGAAGGTGGCGCGGTCTGGAGAACCGGCCACAGCATTGAAGTTGTGAGGGGGGGACAGCGTGGTTAGAGGTTGTTAGCTGATTGATTGTATCTCGAAGCGAATTTCTCCGG
>JAACFF010000374.1 GCA_009937635.1 Chloroflexota bacterium | reverse complement strand
TTATAAAACCCGCAGGGTTGTCCCAGGAACCACTATGTGCGATCTCTTCAGTAGTTATTGGGGCAGCAGAGTGCAGCCAGAGTGGGTCGGAATGGCTGCTGGATACGCCGCTACCAGCGGAAGACCCGGCTCCTGAAACCGAAGCTGTAATATGGGAAGCGATTGAGCCCGCGGTCGACCGTATGCCGGCCCTTCCGCTTCCTCCGCTGCCGGTGGAAATGGTTTCGGCCGAATCTGATGAAAACAAGCTACCACCGCAAATCTTCTGCCATTTCGCGGAGGGGGTAGAATCGGTGCTTTTGCCACCGGAAACCCAATTGCAGGTATTTTTATCACCGCCACGAAATGCTGAAAGCCTCAAGGCTGCCCACGAATGGGCTCAGGAAAACAATTTGGCTGTGCTGCCCAGCGAAAGCTGTAATGAAGAACTGCTGGCGTTAGCACGCGATCCGAATCGTGTCGCTTTTTGGCGCATCAGTGAGCCGAAAGCGGGGGATATCGTCAGCGGGATATTGCCCATTGTGGGAACGGCCGACTTTGACCCGGCCGAAGTGGAATTTTATAAGATAGAGTTGGGTGTGCCCAATGGTCTGGATACGCAGTGGCTCACGCTTGGTGAGACACATAACACGCCCGTGGTCAATGGCACTCTAGAAATGCTTCATGCTGACGCCTTGGGTCCGGGTGAATATCTGCTGCGGCTCATTGTGGTTAAAGACAGCAACTATGTTGGCGATCCCCATACTATCCCCATCATTATAGAAAATAGCTGAGTTAGACAAGAAGCGTGCTTATTGATTCGGCTAGCAGCGCGTGAAAGCGATTTTGCCGCTAAAATATAAAACTGGCTTTCACAAATTGTGATTTAGCGGCCTTTTTTGCATTCCTAATGGTTTCCTGTAATTAATTCATAAGGAATTGTTCAGATTAATTTCAGATGTTGCGTCTATTATGGTGTAACGTTAAGTAATTTCTATTGCATCATAAGAGGATCGACCGATGTTAATTAAGAAGCGCACGGGAATCGAAATCCCATCTTCTGAAATCACTCCCAAGCAGATTTACCTTTCGCGCCGCAAGTTCATGGCCGGCGCAGCAGCGTTGGCGACGACAGCCGCCCTGGCGGCTTGCAGCCCGGCATCGTTGAACCAATCCAGTGATGCCGAACCAGGTGCCGATCAGCCGGACGCAACGGCAACAGCAGGGGAAGCGACAGCCGGGGCAACGACTGATGAATTAGGCGACTCGCTGACCACTTTTAAGGATGTCACTAACTACAATAATTTCTATGAGTTTACGCTAGATAAAGAAGACGTGGCGCCAAAGTCGGCCGATTATCCGACTTCCCCTTGGCAAGTTGAGGTTGGAGGTCTCGTAGCCAATCCTGGTGTTTATGATGTCAACGACCTGCGGACTCGCTTCGAACAAGAAGAACGAATCTATCGATTGCGCTGTGTAGAAGGGTGGTCCATGGTGATTCCCTGGATGGGATTTCCGCTGGCCCAGTTGTTAAAGGAGGTGGAGCCGGCCTCGGAGGCTAAGTATGTGCGCTTTGAGACGATCCTGGATCCGGAGAAGATGCCCGGTCAAAGCAGCCCCTGGTACGAATGGCCTTATGTCGAAGGCCTACGTGTGGATGAAGCGATGAATGATCTGGTCATTTTATCGACCGGTCTTTATGGCGAAGAGCTGTTGCCGCAAAATGGAGCCCCAATTCGCCTCGTCGTACCCTGGAAATACGGTTTCAAGAGCATCAAGTCAATTGTCAAGATCGATTTGGTAGATGAGATGCCGACGTCATTGTGGATGGCTGCGGCACCCAATGAATACGGTTTTTATGCCAATGTCAACCCGGAAGTGGCCCATCCACGGTGGTCACAGGCCACGGAACGACGTATTGGGGAACTCGGCCGTCGCAAGACGATCTTGTTCAACGGCTATGAAGAGCAGGTTGCGCACCTATATGATGGGATGGATTTGCACGAGAATTACTAGGGAACCGGACGATAAATCAAAGATTAAGCGGATTGCGCAGATTGATTTATTGGTAAACTGAGCGCGCAGAATGAATTCTGCAGTTAGAGAAGCAAACATGTTGAAAACATGTTGATGGTGTTGAATAGATTGTCTGATTGATAAAGTTTAGTATGGAAGTTGGCAAAATCAGTAAATAATATGAATCGTCTAAACAGAAAAACAAAACAACGGTTACTTAAGCTGGTTACACACATTGGTGCTTTGATCCCCCTGGCGTTACTGATTTGGGATTTTAATCAGGGCCAGCTCGGTGCGGATCCGATCCGGGAAATAACATTGCGCACAGGGAAGACGGCTATTACCTTATTGGTTCTATCGCTTGCTATTACCCCATTAAAGATATGGTTTGGCTGGAATCAACTGCACCCGTTGCGCAAGCTGCTGGGTCTTTATGCCTTTCTATATGTAGGCTTGCACCTGCTCATTTTTGTCTGGCTTGATTATGGCCTGGATCTTGAACTTATTTATGTAGCGATCTTCGAAAAATGGTATGCACTGGTTGGGTTTGCCGCGTTTTTGATTTTATTGCCGCTGGCTGTTACTTCCACCCGCTGGGCAATGCGACAATTGGGCAAGAATTGGACTCGGTTGCATCGCTGGGTTTATCTGGCAGGTATCCTGGCGGTGCTGCACTATTTCTTGTTGGTGAAGAATGCTTATACGTCGCCTATTCTTTATGGCGCCATTCTACTTCTGTTGCTATTGACGCGTCTCAAGCCTATCAAACAAAGGATCATACATCTGCGACGAGGGCGATCCAAAAAGCAAACCATCCACCCTAAGAAGCCGGAATTCGATATTCGGTAGGAATGCCATCAGATTCTGAATACTCCGAACCAACTTTTACCACGAATGAAAGCAGGATTATCCTTGATGCCCAAGCGTGCTCAGACCTCGTAGACAAAGCACCTGGTTGTTGGCGGATTATCGTTGGCTGAATCGATGACAAAAGCGATCTAAAATACATTAAGCTGCTCTTCTTGTGCTAGAATGTGAAACAGACACCGTGCCGCAGATGTGAGTGGCAGAGGTACAAGATCGCATGACAGGCCAAGCAGGGCAAAAGCCCCGGAGACTAAAACAGAGACAGAGCTCCACGTCTTCCCAAAGGGGAGGCAGTCAAGAGAACCCAAATGAAGTTTGGGTACCGGTTTCGCCTGCCCACAACGGCCGAAGTAGATGGCCGTCCGCTGCTAAGTTGTTGCTTGCTGGTTTTCTGGCCCTGCTATTTTTCGTGCTTATTGGGAGCGTGGTCTTGCTAGCGCTGCTTTTTTTCACCAGTGACTTGATTTTTCCAGGCGTTGAGGTGATGGGCGCCAGGGTGGGATCGATGACGGCAGCAGAGGCAGAGGTCGTGCTGCAAGAGCGGTGGCAGCAACAGCTTGTTACCGTGGAGCATAGCACGGGCACGTGGCCAGTGGCGTTGACAGACTTGGGCATGACTCTTGACAGTACAAAAACCGTGCAGCAAGCGTACGCTCAAGGGAGATCGCTTGATAGTTTGCTGGGAATGATGGGGGGTGATTCTCATGTTCAGCCCGTGTGGTCCTTTGATGCGGGGACGGCCGAATCGTTCTTGAGAGATTTTTCGGCACAGGTGGCTGTTGCACCAGTTAATGCGGCCGTCAGGATTGAGCAAGGACAGGTAATAGAAACACCTCCAGCGAATGGCCGGGTGCTAGATATGGATATGACGATGGCCGACCTGACGGAAGATCCTTTCCGAGTTCTTGTAGACGCCCGATTACCTTTAGCAACCCGCCCTGTCGCTCCTGCTATTGACGATGTGAGCGAATTAGTAGGTGAGGCGCAGCGTTTGCTGGCGACGACGGTGACGATTCGTGCTTATGATCCGATCGAGGATGAAACGGCCGAATGGGCCATCACGCCGCAAGATTGGGGGAGCTGGCTATCACTTGTTGCAGGAACTCAGGGCGAGGAGCCGTTCGAATGGGTTATCAATGAAGATGCGGCCGGTAGGTTTCTGACTTCGCAGCTCCCTTCTTTAGGCGAGGAGCGGTACCTCGATGTCCAAACTTTGATTCCTGGCCTGGCGGCGGCTATCTCCACGCAGCAAGCAGTGATCGAAACACGGATTTACCATCATCCGCGCCAGCATATTGTTCAAGCAGGAGAAACCTTAGCCGGCATCGGCCGTGTTTATGGTATCCCTTATCCATGGATACAACAGGCGAATCCGGGCTCTGATACGTTGCAAGCAGGCGATGTGATCACCATTCCATCCGTAGATGAGATGCTGCCTTTTGAGGTGGTGGAAAATAAACGAATTGTGGTCAATATTGGCCAGCAACGGGTGTCGGTGTATGAAGATGGCCAACCTAAGTGGGAGTGGCCGGCCAGCACGGGTATTGATTCCAGTCCTACGGCGCCGGGCATCTTCCAGATCCAAAGCCATGAGCCCAATGCTTACGCCAGCAATTGGGATCTCTGGATGCCTAACTTCATGGGGATTTACCGGCCAGTGCCGACGGCCGATTTCATGAATGGTTTCCATGGTTTTCCGACACGTAATGGATCTACACTGCTGTGGACGGGTGACCTAGGGCATCAGGTTACTTATGGATGTGTCTTATTGAGTTCTGAAAATGCATCTCTGCTGTACGATTGGGCGGAAGAAGGAGTGGTTGTGGAAGTGCAACCATGACAACGGACAACAGTCAACGGTTTACAAATTGAAGTGTTCATGTCGCAAGGGCAGAAATGAAGGGGTAAGGCCTCAAAACTTAGTGCCGTTTCCGATTGTTATGTCAACTCAAGATGGTTTTTCTTATAGGAGTGCGGAGAGACGGCCATTCAATATGGGTGATTTTGTTTCTTTTGTTCTTTTGAATTTTTTCCCTGGATTCAAAATCGATTCTTCTGCCAGGTGGTCAATTAGTCGGGTACTCTGATAGTCAGGCTCCTTGGGTTAGATTGGTAAAACGGCCGTAGCCACGCTTTAGGAAGCATCCTCTCAGGGAGAGTGGTGTTCTCTAACTGATCCCATCTTACAGTAGAACTAATGTTCTTGTCAAAGATGATTTTTTGGGCGGGGTTAAAGTTGGCAATCAGGCATCGAGGGTTTATGATAGACGCGCCCAGCGGCATTTCGTAGTCTGGGGCGGCTTATTTTTATCGCCAGCGGAAAGTGTGATTGGATGGAGTTTATGCACACTGTATTGAAAGAACGATTTGCCAAATTGTTTTACATTGAAAGAGGAGTTGGTTTCGATTCATGACAGCAAAAAAGTTCGCCCCTTATGGTTCCTGGAAATCGCCCATAACAACTGATTTGATCGTCGCCGGCACGGTTCGGTTGGGGCAGATTGCAGTGGATGGTACTGACCTTTACTGGACGGAAGGCCGCCCAGAAGAAGGTGGCCGGAATGTGGTTGTGCGTAGGGCAGCAGGGATGACGCAGAATGTGGATATCACACCCGCTCCTTTTAACGCGCGTACGCGGGTTCATGAGTATGGAGGCGGCGCCTTCATTGTTCATGAGGGTGTTGTAACCTTTGCCAATTACGTGGACCAGCGACTTTATCAGCAGCGTCCCGGCGGCGATCCGCAAGCGGTTACACCCGAGGAGAATCTGCGCTTTGCGGATGGCGTATTTGCCGCTGACGGCCGCTTTGTGTGTGTGCGCGAAGATCACCGCAACGCAGGACAGGAGGCGATCAACACGATTGTGTCCCTGGCGTTAGACGGAGTGGATGCGGGGCACGTTTTGGTCTCCGGCAATGATTTCTACGCTACACCTCGCGTCAGCCCTGATGGCAAACGGTTGGCCTGGATCACCTGGAACCACCCTAATATGCCCTGGGACGGAACTGAGCTGTGGGTTGCTGATTTCGCGCCGGATGGCACTCTAAACAATAGGCGATTGGTAGCTGGTAGCGTGGATGAGTCTA
>JAACFF010000373.1 GCA_009937635.1 Chloroflexota bacterium | reverse complement strand
GCCAGGCACTTTTGCCGGTTAACTACTTTTGCAAATAACTTGCCAAGTGTCTGGTAACTGGTTCATAATCAAATTGCAGAAACCATTTCGATACTCTGACATTCAATATCGATATCTTGTTTCAAACCGCTTCAACAGCCACATGATTGGCGGAAAATCGGTTCCGTGGGTAGCAACGTAAGCAAATCCACCTGGCTTGACTCGATCAACCTGATCAATTGCTCAGCGGCTGCTTTTCCCGCTCCCTCAATCGGAGCGCGAACCGTCGTAAGGGCAGGTGTCAGATGGCGCGAGAAAGGCGCGTCATCAAACCCTACCACGGCTATATCCTGCGGGATTCGTTTGCCAGCCCGGCGCAAAGCTGTGATTGCACCCAAGGCTGACTCGTCATCGGCGGCGAAAATGGCGTCCAACTCCACGTCTTCGGCCAGCCACTTATCCACGGCTTCTTCCGCGGCTTCAGCTTCAAAATCACCCAAGGCCACAAGAACAGGATCAAAAACGATATCGTTTTGCTCCAGCGCTTGCCGGTAGCCCAATTCCCTCCAATATGAATCCTCCTGTCTTTCTGATCCGGCCAAGTGAGCGATGCGACGCCGCTTATGCACTTTAATCAGGTGTTCGACGATCGCCCGCGAACCGTTTTTGTTCTCAAAGGTTACGCAGGGAATACCCAACCCCGCCGGAGAGGATTGGTGCAGCAGGACAATAGGTAGCTGTCTGGCAGTCAAGCGGGCTATCTCATCCTTTTCCAATCCTTCGGTGAAGATAATCAGACCATCCGTGTTGTGCTCGTTCAAAGGCAGATAAAAATCCTGCTCCGATGTGACACCACGATGGGTAGAGTAGATGAGCAAACTGTAGTCGTAACCGGCCACGCCGTTTTCAATACCGCGTAACAGTTCGGAGAAAAAGTAGCCGCTGATGCCAGGCAGAATCAGTCCCAGCGTGCGGCTTTTTTGGCTGGCCAACACGCGAGCCCCCATGTGGGGAACGTAGTTGAGTTGCCTAATGACGCTCCAAACGCGATCGGCCGTTTCTGGGGCAACCAGACCACTTTTGTTGACAACGCGACTGACAGTGGCTGTGGACACTTTTGCCCGCTGGGCCACGTCAGCAATCGTCACGTGTGAAGGCTCTCTTGTGTCAATCACGTTCCTCTTCCATCCCTACAAAATCTGAATGTAAGCGCTTACATAGTGTAATTCGAATACGATTTGCGGTCAAGAAAACGGTTGATCTTGTCGAACCTAGAGCTGCTAAGATGACATAGGGTAGATTTCTATGGAGCAGATGTTAAATCGATTATTGGTTGAAGGGGCGACGATGTCAGTTTTCCGCCTAGGGGGGATCTTGATTGTACTCCTGCTCAGCATGCGTTTTCTACGATCCCGTTAAGCGGCCCTCCAGGTCGCGAAATCGCAAAGGCTGCGTTGCCTTTTTCACTTGCTCCAACAAGCCTTTTTACGTTAGACTTCGCCCAATGATTACGAAACGACAGTTGGGAATTGGATTTATGCTGATCAGCGTGGCAGCAGTGATAGGATCGTTTGCCTTTGATTTGCTTGGCGGCGGACAATTTCAGGGCATTGGACCCGCACAGCGCCTGAGCCTCTTGGCGGCAGCGGCGTTGTTCCTAATAGGGTTGAGCCTATTGCCCTTGGGAGACCGGCCAGCGTGACCGTGAACGTGATCATTCCAGGGGAATCCGCCCCTGAAGAAAAGCCGGGTCGCTGGCAAACGGCCGTTTCCCGTATCCCCCGCCTGCTTGTCTGGTTAGCTCTATTGGCCTTCGCCGGCTATTTCGTCGTTTACGCCATCTACGCCTGGAAGTTGTTCCAATTCCCCTTTGATTACGACCAGGGAGAAGGCTTTGAGCTGATGGACACGCTGCTTTTCAGCCAGGGCGAGTGGCCGTATCGTGACAATGATACTTTCCCATTTTATTCTTCCAATTACCCACCTCTTTTCCATGTGATCACCGCGCCCCTTGTGTGGCTATTCGGCCCGCAATATTGGACGGGACGGCTGGTTTCCTTTCTGGGCACGCTAATCACGGCCGCGGCGATCGCTTACGCCGTGCAGCGGGCTGGGAAGCGATGGTGGCTCTCTGCCCTATCGGGTCTCGCCTTCCTGGCCTCCAATTATGTCTATCACGTGGGTCCGCTTTTTCGCCAGCACATGTTTATGGTCATGTTTGAGACTCTGGCTATCGTCCTGATGGCCGTGACCATTGAAAAAGAGGAACAAGATGGTCGCAAACGGCCGTGGCATCTCTTGTTAGTAATGCTGCTGCTCCTGGCAGCAGGCTATACGAAGCAGCTCGCTTACGCCACCGTAGTTGCACTGTTCATCTTTTTCTTTCTGCGCCAGACCTGGCGCGCGGTGAGCTGGGCTATCCCCTTTGCGCTGGTGACGGGAGCGATATTTCTTTGGATTGACTACTCGACCAATGGTGCGTGGCTCTTGAATACAGTCACAGCCAATATCAACCCCTTCGTGCCCGGGCAGGCGCAGGGATTGTTCCGGCAATGGTTTCGGCTGCACACAGTAATCACGGTGGTGGCAACCGTCTATACGATCTACCAGCTCTATTTCGACCGCTTGTCGATTTATGCTATTTGGTTTGCGGTGACGGTGCTTAATAGCGTGACAGCCGGCAAGTGGGGTGCTGGCGAATCCTACTTCGCCACAGCCATCGCCGCCAGTTGCATTTTGACTGGATTGGCTTTCAGTCACCTATTGATTTGGTCGAAGCGTAAAGGATGGGCCTGGCACACGGCCTTATTAACTATCATCCCCCTGCTCTTTTTGCTGCAAGCCAACCAGATGTTCCACATGCCGACGCACACGCCGGCCCTGGCCGCCATTGCCCGCCTACTAGGACGGCCATCGCAGGTTATGATCGCGCCACAAACTTCTTGCTCAGCTCCTCGTGAAGCGGAGGCCATCCCCTATGTGGATGACGCAGGGGTTTCGCTGCTCGGTCGCCCTCCGAGCGTTGAAGATAGGCAGGCAGGCTTGGAAATCGTGGAACTGATCTCCAGGGGAGAAACGGCCGCTTTCGCCGAGGATGCCGGGTTTAACCTCTATCTGGGTCGGGAGGTAATCACCAACCCCACGCAGCTGCTCAACCTATATAACAACAACGCGGTAGATTTGACCCAGATGCTAACCATGCTGGATGAGCAAGCATTTGACACGATAGTTCTGCGCGCCCAGTTTTACCCACCCCCCGTTCTGGAGGTGATCGGCCAGCGTTACGAGACGCAAGAGTTGGTGCAAATGAATGGATTTGTGTATTGTGTTATGCGACCGAGAACAGGTACTGATGAAGCGTGAGCCTCCAGTTCTCGTCCCAGCAAGCAGTAGACAAGCCTCTTGAAGGTATAGTGCTATGTTTAACCATGCAATAACCAGAAAACCGGGTCGCGATTTCGCTAAAGGCTTGACGACGTCTGACCTGGGCGAACCGGATTACGCGCGCATCTGCCAGCAGCACCAGGCCTACATAAAGGCCTTGCAGTCACAAGGCCTTTATGTGACTGTGTTGGAAGCGTTGCCGGGCTATCCTGATGCCTATTTTGTAGAAGATGTGGCCGTGGTGACCGGGGAAGTCGCCGTGATCACAGCGCCCGGTGCGGAAGCGAGAAAAGGAGAAGCCGAACATATTGTGGCGGTCCTGGCCACGTACCGGCCCATCACCCGCATCCAACCGCCCGGAACCTTGGACGGTGGCGATGTGATGATGGCGGAAAAACGTTGTTATATTGGGCTCTCCGAGCGCACCAACGAGGACGGTGCTGCGCAGTTGGGGCAAATTCTGCGGGCTTATGGCTACAAATGCACGGCCGTCCCCCTTGCCGGTGGTTTGCATCTCAAGAGTGACGTCAATTATATTGGCCGCAACACGCTCTTACTCACGGAGCCAATGTTCAACGTGCAAGCGTTTGACGGATTCGACAAGATTTTGGTCGACGAAGAAGAGGCCTATGCGGCCAATACGTTACTGGTGAACGGCCGCTTGTTGACACCGCAAGGATTTCCCCGCACCAAAGCCAAACTACTGCAAGCCGGCTTCCAGATCGTCGAAATGGAAACGAGTGAATTACAGAAAATGGACGGTGGATTGTCCTGTATGTCACTACGTTTCTAGTAAGGCGAGCACAATTGCCGGTTTTCTCCATCCAATGGGAAGGTTAAGCGTATCAAACAGCCAATGAATCCAGAAGTAGCTTCATCTCAAGTTCCTGGGAATCCCCAGTCCAGAAACATCGCGGCGGTCTCCGATCCACAGAGCCAGTACACTATCGATCTACCGGCTTTCGCTGGACCTCTCGATTTGCTCTTACACCTCATCGATCGCGAGGAATTGGATATCACAGCTATTTCGCTGGCTAAGGTGACGGAACAGTACTTGACGCAAATCGAACATCTGAAAAAGAACCGTATGGAACAGTTGATTGATTTCCTGGTCATTGGCGCTCGCCTGGTGTTAATCAAGAGCCGCGCCTTGTTACCTCATGTGCCTGAAGCGCCTGGCAATGGAGAGGAAGAAGAGGATCCTGCGGAAGCCTTGATTCGCCAACTACGCCAATACCGTCGCTTTAAGCAAGCGGCAATATGGCTGCACGAGCGGGAGGAACATGGCTTACGCACCTATTTACGTGTTGCTCCACCGTTAAAACCACAAGGGCAGCTAGACTTAAGCGGGGTGTCGGTAGATACATTGATAGACGCTGTACGCGGCGCGCTGCGGCGGGCCGAGGATTTGCAGGATAGTGTCTCGCTAGTACGGCCGCGCCGCATTACGATCCAGGATCAGATTCAACGACTGCGCCACCACGTACGCGGTGGATCTCAGGTACGCTTTGAAGAATTGCTTTCCTCTTATTCATCGAGGTTGGAGATCGCCGTAACGCTGCTGGCTGTATTGGAACTGATAAAACGACGCGAACTGACGGCCGTTCAGGAATCAATGTTTGGTCCGATTAAACTCAAGGGTTTACAGTTGGAGTAAACTTTACCACCAGCTTTGGGCACGGCCGTAGCGCACGAGAAAGTAGGCCCCAACGCCAACAACCAGGAAGGGCAAGAGCAATCGCGTAACAATCGCCCCACCAAAACGCAACAAGATGACTGCGGCGACCAATGCCAGTAGAATCCAAAGGCTTTTGGACAGCAGGCCCGACCACTGCTCAAGATCAACTGGAATTTCAGGCAAGCCAACGGGCTCACTTTGCTTGTGCCGCGCACGCGCCGCTGCCTGGCAGTAAGTTCCCTCACCTATGCGAATCACGTCTCCCCCTATCGCCCACTGGCAGCCGCATTCACGGCATTGGTAAGAAATTTGGTCCGCACGGCCCGTTTCATGATCAATGCGCTTAAGGATTTCACCACCACAATGGTCGCAATCGAAGCCGCTGTCTTCCCAATCGGTGCTTGTTTCAATCATAGGCAATATGTTTACTCGTGACTATATTTGCCTTATTATACCGCGTCATGCGGTTCGTGGCGCAGATAAACATCAACCATTTATAGTGTATGCTCCGGAAACGACTCATTTGCTTCTCCTGCAAATCTCCAGTCCTGGCTTCCGGAGAAATGTAATCAACTAAGCCGGCGGTGTATATGCTAACAAGACCACGCCCAATTCCACTTCCAACGCTTGCAACTGTGCCAGTTGGGCCGCAGACAGATCAGCTAACTCGGCCGCCGGTTCAACCGCCAAAACCCAACTTCCCAACTCAGTCTCAAATGATCTTAACCTAGCCAGTTTTTCGCTGTCCAATTTTGCGTACTGCATTTCTGCCATAACCTGACCTCCATAGTGAATAGCGAGCAAAGGGTAATCACGATCATGATAACCGATCATACAAGGTGCTGGCAACTATGGTTTCGAAAGTGCGGGATATTTTTGCTGATGCAGTTCTGATACCCGGTTTATAAGTTTATAGAACATGCCATTTAAGAGCGAAAC
>JAACFF010000372.1 GCA_009937635.1 Chloroflexota bacterium | reverse complement strand
GCGGCGTTTTAGCAGTCACCGGCACAGCCACGGCCGTCAAACCAACCCTAGGAGCCCGTCCATCCATGCAAGAAATAACAAACGACAAGCCATCAGCTATCAGGGGTCAGGAGGAGCCTGATCCCTGACCTCTGACCCCTGACCCCTTTCAAAGAATCGATGCCGTTTCCGGAATAAAAAAAACGGCATCAAACGGCATCGATGATCTCGTTATGTAAAATCCTAATAGCTCCACTCTCAATAGTCTTAACGAACAAGATTGATTCAGAACGGGTCAATAGAAATCGTTGCCAGTTGACCATTATTCGATGATTGTTTATCGTTGCTGTCGAAATTGTTGTATTTCAAACGATTACTTAACCCTATTGTTCTGGTATTCAAGAGAACGGTTGTGAGCAAGCCAACCACTACTTCTGCCCCTTCTGCCCTTGCGGGCATGCGCGTTATTGATTTATCCTGGATATTGGCCGGACCTTATTGTACGATGCTCTTAGCCGATTATGGGGCTGAGGTCTTGAAGATCGAGCAGCCGGAATCTGGTGATGGCATACGGCAATGGGGACCGCCCTGGTTGGGGGGAGAGAGCGCCTACTTTCTGAGCGCCAATCGCAATAAGAAGAGCGTGACGCTTAATCTGCAGACGGCCGAAGGGCTGGCTATTCTCAAGAAATTGCTGCTGGATGCGGATGTGCTGATCGAAAATTTCAAGCCGGGCACTTTGTCACGTCTGGGTCTGGATCCAAAAACGTTGGCGGCCGATTATCCAGCCCTGATCAACTGCTCCATCACCGGGTCGGCGGACGGGGAGCCCAGCAAAGTGGGCGTGGCCAAGCTGTCCCATTCGCCGGCCAATATCCACAGCGCCCCGCCTATTCTGGGAGCTGATACGGATGCGGTTTTAAGCGAACTGGGTTTTACGAGCGAACAGAGGGCGGGATTGCGGGAACAGGGGGTTATCTGAAACGAACATCCGCTTGAATTGAGTTGTCCAAGAAGGTTAGAATTGGGTCACATGCAGCTTCAAAAGGAAAAGGCTCGAAAAGTAGGATTGGTGTGATTCATATTCTGGGCGACCGAGTTGGATTGATTGGACTCCTGACGATTTTGTACCTGACCGCTTGTAATTCGTCGCCTGAGGTGGGGGAAAGTTCGCCAGCGGCGGTCGAATTAGCCAAGGAGCCAAGGCCACTGATGACGGCCGTTTTGCAGGTGACCACAACACGGGTTCAAAGCACACAGCGTGCGATGCCACCTAATACACTTACGCCTTTGCCCCCTGTAACGCCTACCCCTCGACCAACGCCCACTTCGGCTCCCACTGCCTTGCCGCCGCCAAGCCCAGCGCCCGTTTCTTTCGCCGTGATCGGTGATTACGGCACGACCGGACAGGGGACACAAGATGTGGCTGCCCTGGTGAACAGTTGGGACCCCGATTTTGTGATCACCCTTGGCGACAACAATTATCCGGATGGCTCCTACGAAACACTCGATGGCAATGTGATGCAGCATTACGGCCGTTTCATAGTGGAAGGTCGATTCTTTCCCGCCTTGGGCAATCATGATATGACCACGGAAAACGGCCGTCCCTTTTTGGAGGCCTTTGAGCTGCCGGGTAACGAACGTTATTATGACTTTGTCTGGGCAGATGTGCATCTATTCGCGCTCAACAGCGACTGGCGCGAGCCAGATGGCATCACATCGGGGTCGCGGCAAGCAGCTTGGCTGGAGGAACAGTTGGCCGCTTCTTCTACACCCTGGCAGGTCGTTTATTTGCATACGCCACCTTATGTTTCCATGGAGGATAAGATGGTTCCCGCCGCTCGCTGGCCATTTGCCTCTTGGGGAGCGGATCTGGTGTTGTCCGGTCACGCACACCTTTACGAACGATTGTTAATCGATGGCATTCCTTATGTAGTCAATGGTTTAGGGGGCGGTGGAATATATCCCTTCGACGAGCAGGCCCATCCGGCCAGTCAAATGCGTTTTAACGATAATTACGGCGCGCTATTGGTGGAAGTTACCGCCGAACAACTGGCTTTGCAGTTTGTCACCCGTGAGGGGTCGGTAGTAGATTATCTTACGTTGAGTAATCAGTAGTCAGCCTGACTCCTGGCACTTGCATGGAGGTAGCTAATGAGCACATTTCAGAGCATTGAATGATTGGATGACGGCATCCTGATCCCAGCCCGCTACATTACGGCAATCGTCACCGAAAAAGGCGTCGCTTATCCACCATTTACAGAAAGCCCGGCCCGGCTTATGTCCTGAAGCGGGGCATCAAGGCTGGCCCACCACTGGTAAGAAATGATCCCGGGCCACGCTTGTAGTCGCCGTAGATTGGTTGTTGCGCGGATTTGCTTCTGGCGTGACGTTATCTATTGCGGCCTTGATTGTTAGGTCACCCAAGGCCCCGTTGCCTGGTGTTACGCGGACCGAGATGGTCTGGGAGCGCCATGGGCTGGCCACTGGGTTATGTCCCAATACAGCACATTGCCGGCTACGCTGGCTGGTGGCGTCGCGTTCAGGAAGGTCAGTGTTGGCGGCAAAGTGAGCGCCACCTGCCCGTTTCCGGCCTCAATTCCTCCCGATTGCCATGGTTGAGCGTCAGTAAAACGCCCCCCAGGCAGCGCCTTGGCCAGGCTCGGATCCAATTTTACCTACAACTCTGGACCGGCGGTTTACCTGGAGTATCCTGGGCATCGACCGGCGCCGACAGGATCGCCAGCCCGGCAAACAAAGCAAAAAAATCTAAATTGTGCAAGGAAATCGCGTTACCTTCACGAATAATTGCAATTTTGGGGTAAAATTGATTTGCTGTGATATTCTTTCGAAGAGCCAGTTGTATGCTGATGGCCTAAAGCTGACAGCTGTTTTCGAGGAGGCATAAAGTGACAAGTGAAGAGCAAGACGATGCCATTTACAATGTTGTTGTGAATCACGAAGAGCAGTATTCCATCTGGCCCGTAGACAGTGAGATCCCGTGGGGGTGGAAGGATGCTGGATTCAGCGGAAAGAAAGCGGAGAGCTTAAAATTCATTGAGGAGATATGGACGGATATGAGACCGCTTAGTTTGCGGAAGCAGATGGAAGAAGCAGCAAGAAACAATCAGGGATGAAAAATAATATCAATTTACTTCATTCAGCACCGAATAACCGGGTCGAAACGGTGGCTTCCGATCTGGAAGGCACACTTTCCGCCGGTGCTGCCTGGCAGGGCATGCGTGGTTACCTGATTAATCAGGGGCGTGAGCAAGCGTATAAGCGTTTCTTCTTGCGCAAAATGCCGCGTTATTTGCTCTTCCGTTTGGGACTCGTAAGCCAGGAGTCGATGAAGCAAGATTGGATTCTCGGCTTGTTACAGCTCTTTGTCGGGTATACTGCGGAACAAATGGCGGAGTTGGGGCAATGGGTCGTCGAGAACGAGATTTGGCCTAAACGGCGCCAGTCTGTTGTCGACGAATTGCTTTCACATCTGGATCGAGGGAGGCGCGTGATAATCAATACCGGGCAGTTTGAGCCGCTATTGGCCGAGCTGTTGCCGGAGATGGAAGGTGTGGAAGGCATCGGAACACCGCTCATTCTTGAAGACGGCCGTATCACTGGTCGACTAGCCGGTCCATTAAACACTGGGGTGCGTAAAGTTGAACAGCTTGAACCTTTCGCTCGAGACGGACTTATTCTGTCCGCTTATGGGGACAGTGAGCAAGACATCCCCATGTTGGAAATGAGCAACATGCCGGTGGCCGTGTATCCGGATCGAGGTTTAAAGCGCGAGGCCGAAAACCGCGGCTGGCCAATCCTAGAGGATGTCAATACAAGCCAGCGCTCATCAACTGAGGATGAAACGGAACCATGATCAGCATAATTTCATCCGCGTTCACAAGTGTTAATCCGCGCCCAATATTTGTAGGGGAGGGCACGTGAATGTTCTTGAAGGGCAACTGCCCGACGAAAGAAAAATGTGGCACGTGCTTATTCCCCGGTCGCCTGGTTTGCCCTTGGGCAAGTCCTGGCAATTGGCGCTCCTGTTGGCCAAAGCGGGTATGGGAAGTGTACTGTTGGCGTTGCCTATACACGAAGACAGCGAAGAAGCGCGCCAGGCGGCGCGCCAGACGATGCGACAGGCTGAGGAAGAGAGCGGAAACAAGGTCAAGATCTATGCCTTTGTCGTCACGGTGGCTGAGTATGAAGGACAGATAAATGAGTTTATCCACCAATGGGATGTTGACGTCCTCGTCGACGATGTCGCCGATCCCATAGAACATGATTTAAACCGCTGTCCGTGCGCAGTGGCCGCTGTACGCGGCGATATCAGCACCGCAGAGGCGGAGACGGCCCACATTGGTTGTATTCTTGTTCCTACATCTGGCGGTCCTAACACCGTTTATGCCTTAAGCGCTTTGATGCCCCTGGCCCCGGAGGTGAGGATCATCGCCCTATACGTGGCCCAAGCACACCTGGGAAACCATGAAGAAGCGTTGGGACGCCACCGCTTGCGACAAACCCTGGAGTTTATCGACGGCCAGGATATCATCGAGACCCAGCTTGTAACTTCTGAAAATATTACTGACGGCATTCGCGAATCGGCCAGAGGCAGCGATCTGGTGCTTATTGGCGCCAGCCGTGAGAGTTCCATCGACAAAATTCTTTTTGGCAATATCCCCGATGAGCTTGTGCGCGAAAGCAAGACGACGGTCGTTGTCATGCGCGAACCCAAGAGCCGGGTCGCCCACGTGTTAGGTGATGTATCGTGGCGCTTGCAGCGTATATTACCGCGGCTGAGCCTGCACGACCGCACCGATGCTTATGTGCGCATCCGTCGCGCCGCACGGCCGAACATCGACTATTACATCCTGATTTCCCTGGCGTCGATCATCGCCGGATTGGGACTCATCGTCAACAGCGGCGCCGTGGTTATCGGCGCTATGCTCGTCGCACCGCTCATGTCGCCTATCGTAGGCACTGGCCTCTCCATTGTGCTAGGTGACACAAGATTCCTGCGGCTGACGCTGGGCGCTGTTCTGCGGGGCGCGTTGTTGGCTATTTTCTTGGGCATGATCGTGGGGCTGTTTCAGATAGGCAAACCATTGACACCTGAATTGGCGGCCCGTACCAACCCTTCGCTACTTGACCTGGCCATCGCCCTCTTTTCCGGAATGGCCGCGGCCTTTGCCCTCAGCCGCTCGAATGCGGCTGGAGCCTTGCCAGGCGTGGCCATCGCCGCTGCTCTGGTTCCGCCCCTGGCTACGACCGGCATTACCTTCACCGCGGGATACTACGTCGAGTCCCTGGGAGCCCTGTTGTTGTTTATTACCAACTTTGTGGCCATCGGTTCAGCAACAGCCCTGGTTTTCCTAATCCTTGGATTCCGGCCGGCTGCTTCACAAAAGGCGCGCGTAGAGGTGCGTGCGCGTAGCGCGCGAGTTGCTGCCGTTTCTCTGGCGATCATCACCGCTTTGTTGGTGATCACAAGCTATATTTTGGGGCAGCAGCAGGCGCAGCAGACTCGTATTCACGAGGTCGTGGAACAGAAATTGAGCGAGGTTGCTAGGGCCGATTTGGCTGACTTAACCATTGTGGATTTTAGCGACGGCAAGCTCACTCTTGATATCATCGCCCGTTCCAGCCATGCTATAGGGCATCAAACAGTGCAGGATCTGCAGGAGGAAATCGGGACGCAGCTTGTGGGAGAGAGAATCATCGACGAGATCGCCCTGACCTTAACCGTGATCAGAGTCACGGATCTCGACCCACTAATCCCGCCCACACCTACGCCTGGACCATCGCCCACGCCGGAGCCAACACTTAACCCTGAACTAGAACCCGCGGCCGGCGTGATGTCAGGTCAGGTCGTAGCCGTTGGGGATTAGTAGACCTTTATCATCCGCCAACAGTGCTGAGCCGTGCCAGGCACGGCTCAGAAGGTTGTGGATGGTGTAGACCGCCCGCCCCGTGCCTGGCGCACGAAGGGTGCGCGGCACTTTTG
>JAACFF010000371.1 GCA_009937635.1 Chloroflexota bacterium | reverse complement strand
GAGGCACGCCCGGGGTCCCGCCAAGCTTTTGAACAACGGATCCAAGCGTTCTTGAAAACTGATCGAATAGTTCCCTTGATTTCCAAACGTCCACAACAATATACCCGCCCTCCTTTTCATAGGCCACATGAAACAGGCGACCTTTTGGACTTCCAGCACCAACCGCTTGTAATGCTTCTGTTACCTGATTGTACCCTCCTACGCTATCTGCCGACGCGTCAAAGATAGCAACGATCGTCTTGTTTTGTTCTGACATTAGATTATCTCCTTACGAGTGGTCTACGAGATCCTTTGAAACAACGTTACTTATTACTGGTGATTAGATTTGACTGCAACGTACAAAAACAGGGCCGATAATTGACAATTAACTGAGGAGTAAGGATTCCTTACGAACTACCGCAAGCGGTTTCAGGAACCCTTGGAAATCAGAGACGAATAGCTAGTAAATGCGGATGTCCGCTAAACCGCACTTCATATAACGAAATCGGTCTTTGCTATTATAGTATAGCAGTCTTATTAAAAGCAGGCAAGCCCCCAAAACTGGCAAGATTTGATCCTTGACATGCGCTCATTACTTGTGGCATAATACTTTGTGAGACAAAGTACTATTTCTAAACAAGCAGTTTCTGATAGCTATTTGCGAAGGCAATCAAATGCGCCGCAGCGCACCGCAATAAATGTAAAGCAACCTTTCCAGGTTGCGATCAAGCTGGAAAGCTTGATTTACGAAGGAGCCGGCCGTGTCACAGAAAATCAGTTTAAAAGGAGTAGAACGTAAGGCCTTCAGTGCCTCGTATCAGGACGGGCTAATCGACATCTTCATCGGTTGTGTCGTGCTAATGTTCGCCATCGCCCCATTTCTTAGCCCTGCCTTGGGAGACTTCTGGAGCTCGGCGATATTCCTGCCCTTCTGGGGAATCGTCTATTTGCTGCTGTGGGCGCTCAGAAATTACGTCGTTCGCCCCCGCGCTGGAAACGTGACCTATGGATCATGGCGCAAATCCCGGTTACTGAAGTTCAACATTTTCGCTTTTGCCGGCGGCATTCTGGCCCTAATCCTCGGTATCCTATCGCTGGTCAAATTTGATGTCCTTCCAGGCTGGATACACACAGCCCGCTTTTCGCTGCTGATGCTCGTCGGTTTCTCAGTGACGGCATATTTCCTGGAATTCACGCGTCTCTATTTGTACGGCGCTCTCATTGCCCTCTCGCCACTTGTTGGCGAATACTTATATGCCACATTCGCAGTACCGCATCATGGCTTTCCGATCACATTTGGCTTGACGGCCGTATTCATACTTTTCACTGGTCTGCTGCTTTTTGTTCGCTTCCTACGTGATCATCCGCTTCAAGCCTATCCACGTGAAGGGCAGAATAACGACGTATGAGTGCACTGCCCGGCATCCAGGAAGAACAACACCCGCTGGCAGGCATCGATCAGATCATCCATGTCCACGCCCGGCTGATGGTTTTGACCAACCTGTTCGTGGTCGAAAGCGCCGACTACATCTTCCTCAAAAACCAAACGGGTCTGACCTGGGGCAACCTCGCAACACATCTCAAAACGCTGGAAAACGGAGGGTATATCACCATTGAGAAAGGATATAAAGGCAAGAAACCCCATACCATGATTCATCTCACTGAACACGGCCGTGCAGCCTTTCGCGCCTACAAGAAAAGTATGCAGCAAGTACTGGACGACCTGCCTGACTAAATTGTCTTCGACAATCAAATTCTCTTGACGGAGAATACGTTAACCCATGACCCAATTCCAAACGCCAAAACGTCTAACCAGAATAGTGCTCTTTATGTTACTGGCCATCCTGTTAGCCGCCTGTGAACGGCCGTCGCCGCCTTCCATCACAGAACAGGCCCCAGTCGCAGAATCTCAACCTGGCGCCACTCCCAATGCAACGCCAGTTCCAGAGCACAGAATAACGCCCATTGATTTGGAGGGCCCCCTGGCCAACAAAGATGCCGAAATATCTGGCCTGGCCTGGTATGAAGATAACCTGATCATCCTGCCCCAGCATCCGAGCTTTAATAACGAAGGTAGTTTCCTTTATACCCTGCCCAAATCAGACATCGAAACTTTTTTAGAGGGCGAAGCTCATGAAGCGCTGCTGCCACAGCCGGTCCCCTTTTCCATACCGAATTTCGCCGAGATGGTTGATGGCTTCGAAGGATTCGAATCTATCGCTTTTGACGGCCAGGATGTTTATCTGACCATTGAAGCAGGCACGAAGGATGGCATGCGCGGCTACCTGGTTCAGGGCGAAATAATGCTCGATCTCAGCGAAATACTTATCGACACAGGCATGCCTAAGGAAATCTTGCCCCAGGCCGATCTAGAAAATCAGACTTATGAAGCGCTGCTCATCGCAGACGGTAAACTGCTCACCATCTACGAAGCCAACGGGCAGGATAAAAATGATTTCCCACGCGCCTTTCGCTTTGACAAAGACCTGGCGCCGCAGGGCACACTCCCCTTTCCCCATGTTGAATATCGTATCACCGATGTCACTGAATTAGACAGCAACGGCCGTTTCTGGGCTATCAATTACAGCTCCGGTAGCGAAAAATTCCAGGCCGAGAGCGACCCCGTTGTCGACCAATTTGGAGCAGGCCCCACGCACAGCCAATATGAACACGTAGAACGCTTGCTGGAATTTCAACTCAGCGAATCCGGCATCGCCTTGTCAGGTGCGGCCCCCATCCAGCTCCAACTGCTGGACGAAGAGCCGCGCAAATGGGAAGGCATTGTTCGCCTGGACGGCCGCGGCTTCCTGCTCGCCACCGACAAATCCCCTCAAACCATTCTCGCCTTCGCTTCCACGGACGTGGCCAATCCTTGACAGGGAGCTGCGAGGAGTCAGGAGTCAGGGACCTGATTCCTGACTCCTGATTACTTTTTTACTCTGCTGAGTCGCCTGAGGTTGTTGGCTCCGCAGTTTCGACGCGGGGCCATGGCGGTTGGATAACGGAGTTGACGACGTGTATGACGCCATTATCGGCCACGATGTCTTCGGTGATGACCTTGGCGAAGTCGTTGACATAAAGGTCGCCTTCATAATATTTCAGGCCGGCCAGTCTCCCGTTGGCCATGGTGATGTCGCCCAACATGGTCTTGGCTTTATCGGCCGTGATGGCTTCATCCAAGGCGTGGTAGAGCAGTAAGTCAGCCAACTCGCCTACGCTAAATTCTTCAGCGACATTGCTGGCATTGACTCCAAGTTGGGCAAACGCATCATCGGTGGGTGCGAAGAAGGTCCAATTACCTTCGGTGAAGGGCTCGGTCAGGTCGAGGGCAACCACGGCGGCCAGGAGGGTGGTGAAACGGCCGTCCTTTTGGGCCACACCAAGGAGTGAGTTCGCCGGCACCACGACGGGTTCCGCGGGTGTGGTTGAAGCAGCTTCCTCCATCATGGCCTCTTCTCCACCGCCGGTTTCCGCTGCTGAACTGCTGGCTTCCTCCGTTTCTTCAGCTTTGTCTGCCTCTGCCGCCTTTTCGGCGGCCGCTTTGGCTTCGGCTTCCGCTTTCTTGCCCTGGGCTTCCTTGAGGGCCGACATCAGCGCCGCATCTTCATCGACGTCACTGCGCGGCCACGGTGGCGTGATGACGGTGTCGATGACGTGAATGACGCCATTGGAGGCATGGATATCACGCTCGATGGCCTTAGAGTCGTCGTTGACCCAAAGGGTTTCGTCGAACCATTTCAGGCCCGCGATCCAGTCGTTGGCCATAGTGACGTCGCCTAACATTTTTTTCGCTTCATCCGTGGTGGCTTTCGTGGTCATGGCTTGATAAAGTACAAGATCGGCCAGCTCCTGGATGCCCATGCTGGAGGCGATGTTGTCCGCATCAAGGCCAAGTTTGTCGAAGGCGGCATCGGTGGGGGCAAAGAGGGTCCAATTGCCCTCGGAGAATGCCTGTTCTGTCTCGGTTATTTCGATAGCTTGTAAGAGGGTTGTGAAACGGCCGTCTTCGGCCAGGATCGTTACGATGGTTTTCTCCTCGTCGGCCGTCGCGACTGACGTCACTAAGAGGATCACGATAACAAGTAGAAGTGTTCTCTTCAATATGTGTCTCATGGTTGTGGACCTCCGTATGGGATTGGAAAAATGGTAAGTAGGATGGTCATTGTAGCAGAGATTCTTGGGTTTGGCTTGTGTAGGAAGAATAAATTGGGAATTGGTGAACTGTGAATTGATGAACTGTTAATAAAATTAGCCTTACATAAATGAAGGCCGATCAGCAGGATTAGATCTGAATTTGTGATCGTTTGGCAAGTGACAGTTAGCCAGGAAAAGTGGGCAGATTGGGCGGATAGGGGTAAGTTGGTGGGGAAAGTGCATGTTTGTTGAAGTGGGTTTTAGTTTTGTTTGTGTGCTTATGATTGCTTTAATTAATTATCAGAAACTCAATTCCGGCCATGTCCAGCAACTGAGGGCAATTGTTGGCGATGATCAAGTGAGTACGGCCGTTGCCGAACGAAAGTTACGTGCGCAGGACATGTCGCGACATGAGGAACGGTTGGGCGATGTCGTCGTTTGGCCACGAGATGCGGCACAAGTGGCGGACGTTTTGCGGCTGGCCAATGAAGAGCGATTGCCATTAACGCCCTGGGGAGCGGGCTCATCCCTGGAAGGGAACCCCATCCCCACTTATGGTGGTATTTTGCTTTCTACCGAACGCATGCTGGACGTGGTCAAAGTTTATGCCGATGATTTTCAAGTGACGGTGCAGCCGGGACTGGGTTACAAGGATCTAAACCACAAGCTGGCCTCATACGGTTTGTTTTTCGCGCCTGATCCAGGCGCCAATGCCACGATCGGCGGCATGCTGGCTAATAATGCGGCGGGCATCCGCACGGTGAAGTATGGCGCGTGCAAAGACAATGTTTTACAGATGGAGGTGGCGCTGGCGGACGGCCGTTTGATACGCACAGGTTCGCGCTCCATTAAGCAGGCCTCTGGCTATGACTTGTTGCATCTATTCATTGGCAGCGAAGGGACGTTAGGGGTCATTACAGAAGCGACGTTGAAACTGGCGCCTGTGCCGGTTAATATCAGCGCGGTCACGGCCAGTTTTGATTCCATTACCGCAGCCATTGAGGCAGTCGTTGCCGTGCGCGGGAGCGGATTAGATGTCGCGGCTTTAGAATTTCTGGATGAGGAGTTATCTGAATTACTCACGCGTGAAAATGGTCTGAAGCTGGGCCGCTCCCCGTCTCTGCTGATGGAATTGCACGCCGCGCACCAGGCAACTATCGATCATGATCTGGCGCTGGTGCGTGAAATCTGCCTGGAAATGGGCGCCAGGACGTTCTATGCAACGGCCGATACGGCCCAACGCCGGGGACTATGGCACGCTCGCCACCATCTTTTTGAAACGGTATTGCGCTGCTACCCTGGCTATGAATGGATCAATATGGATGTGGCCGTGCCCATCAGCGCCTATCCTGAGCTGGTTGCTTTTTCTAGCCAGGCGATGGCTGATCAGGAGTTATTCGGCGTGCTGCTCGGCCACGCGGGGGACGGCAATTTACACGTGACCCTTTCCTTTAATAATGGGACGACGTACGAGCGAGCACAGATCGTCAATGAGCAAGTGATTTATAAGGCGCTCGCTTTGCATGGGACGGCTACAGGGGAGCATGGCGTAGGCATTGGCAAAGCGCGATTTATGCCGGATGAACATGGGCCTGCTTTAGGGGTTATGGCAGCGGTGAAGGCAGCGCTTGATCCCAGGGGCATTCTAAATCCGGGCAAGATCTTTCCTTAGTAGGTAAGAAGTGATAAGTTTCAGGGCAAGGCACTTGGCAAGTTAGTTTTTTGATGGGGGCGGCGGAAGAAGTGCCTAGCACCTATGAGGCGGGATCTCTGGCTCGTAGGAAGCGTCGCAGTTCTTCTTTGCTAGAGAGGATATTGAGATCTATCGAGTGCTCCAGGAACCATGTTTTGACGGCCTCATCCAGTTCGACAACTCGAATAGCCAGAGC
>JAACFF010000071.1 GCA_009937635.1 Chloroflexota bacterium | reverse complement strand
TTAAGGCGGCCGTACTGAGGTCGGGTTCTTGAACAATTAGGCCACATACAATACCTACAATGACTGAGAAGGGGACTAAGCCATAAGTGACCATCTTAATACGGTCACCCTTACTTGATAGCCAATGAGCAATGTAGATAATCGTGGCAAGCTTGGCAAACTCCGCCGGTTGGTAGGAGCCCTTTAACAGACCTCGTTGGGCGCCAAGCGTAGCTTCGCCAAAAAAGAGCGTGACCACCAGGCCAACTATTGCAACAAGTATGATAACAACCGAAAGGCGTCTTAAGAAATGGTAATCGAAGGACATGACAACTACGAAACCGGCTAGACCCAGAACCAAGGCCAAAAACTGTCGCTTGATGTAATAAAGGGAGTCTCCTTTCCAACGTAATCCAATATCAAAGGTCGTGCTGTACACAGTTAACAAGCCCACAATGAGTAATCCAGCAAGGGCAAGTAAGAGCCAGTAATCGAAATGAAACTTTAGTTTTGGACGAATCTGGTTTCCGTTCTTCCTATTGATTTTCATAGTGGTCATGTCGTATCCCTCTAGAGCAATTAGGTGTCTGCTTGTACAATGCCTTTGACCAGTTTTCTGAAATGCTTTCCTCTAGCGGCGAAGTCAGGATAATTATCAAAACTGGTTCCGCCCGGGGCGAGGAGAACCACGTCACCGGGTTCTGCCATATCTGCTGCCATTTCTACTGCATTCGCCAGGGTTATGGCTTGGGACTGAGGCACCAATTTCTTCCCTTGTCGTTTGCTGTCAGCCAATCGCGCAGACAGTGTTTCCGCCAAATCGCCAAAAAGAAAAACGTGTTTGATACGTTCGTTTACTTGATCAACCCATTGATCCCAGACCATGTTCTTGTCTTTGCCACCAGCCAAAAGGATCAGTGGTTCAACAAATGAGTCAATGGCTGCCAATGCCCGCTCTGGGGCTGTAGCTATTGAATCATTGACATATTGAACCCCATTGATAGTCGCTACCAATTCTAGACGATGTTCGACTCCTTCGAATGCGTGAATTGCTTCGACTATAGCCCGGACCGGGATGTCGACGGAGTCGGCCAGGGTAACGGCCGCGCACACGTTTAGAAGATTGTGCTTTCCGCGAAGTCGGACGGAATCGAGGGAGCATATCGCTGTATCTGCACTAGATTTTGTTCGTAGCCAAATTTTTCCTTCGCGAACAAAGGCGCCATCATTTACTTCGCGTTCGATGCTAAACAGCCTGAGTCGTCCTTGGACCGTAGGGACCAAGGCAATCGCTCCTGGATCATCGGCAGATAACACGGCAATTCCGTTCATGTCTTGGTAGCGCAGTATGTTAGCCTTGGCGTTACTGTAGACCGGCATGGTCTTGTGCCGGTCTAGATGATTAGGCGTGATGTTGAGAACAGCTGCAATGGGAGGGCTGTGCTGCCAAATCTCGAGTTGAAAACTAGATAGCTCTTGCACTACTAGGTCACCGGGCTTTATCTCTTGTAGTTCTGCGATCAATGGCCTCCCAATATTTCCGCCAATCCAAGTCTTTCGGCCTGCGGCTTGGCCCATTACGCCGGTCAAAGCCGTGGTTGTTGTCTTGCCTGCTGAACCTGTGATGCCAATGCAGGTGGCGGGTGTGCGGCGTATGAACTCCTGCGAATCATTGGTGATCGTAATGCCCTGACTATAAGCAGCTTTGACTAGCGGAAGATCAGCAGGGACGCCGCCGCTAATTGCCAAGATATCTGTGCCCTCTAACAGGCTCATCGGATGTTTACCAAACACGAATTCGATACCTAAACCATTCAAAGAAGTTATACTTGACTCGAGTTGTTCTGGTGCCCGGAGGTCGGATATCACCACTGTTGCGCCTGATTTAGCGGCGAAGAGGGCTAATGCTTTTCCTTGCCGCGCCAGACCCAGGATTACCAACCGCTTTCCGGTTAGCTCATCCATTAATCCTCGAGTTGACCATCTGTTTCATAATTTCTAGACTAGCGCTAGTGCTATGCCGATCATTGCCGAAAGGATGGCGATTAACCACCAACGTTGAACTATTTGTGTCTCGCTCCAGCCTATAAGCTCAAAATGATGATGAAGCGGTGCCATTTTGAAGAGGCGTTTTCCTCCTGTTGCTTTGAAATAAAGTACCTGTAGGGTGGTGGATAGCATGGTAGCGATAGGTACTGCAGCTATGACAGGCAGGATAAGCCATTGGTTGGTCATTAGCGCTACGACACCTAATGCACCGCCCAAAGCCTGCGATCCGACGTCACCCATGAACATCTGGGCCGGCTTCGCGTTATACCAAAGAAAGGCAAAACAAGCGCCGACGGTAATAAATGAAAAGGTCACCAGGAATTGCTGATCTTGAAGAACAGCGATTATGCCATATGCCATAAAGGCAGTGGCAACGATAATACCTGCCAGACCATCCAAGCCGTCAGTAATATTGATAGCGTTGGCCGTTCCGGCTATTACAATGATCGCGATCGGTATGTAAAATATGCCGATGTCAATGAGGAACGGCACGGTAGGAATGGCCATGTAGCCATGCTGGTCATTTACAACCCAGTAAAGCAGAATCGCCGCTATAAGAGCGATTCCTAACTGGAACCAAATTTTAACTCTGGCAGGCATACCTTCGCCTGGGCGCAGGCGAAACCCTTGATAATCATCTATGCCACCTAGAATAGAATAAGCAATCATAACACCTAGCGGTATTGTTACACTCTCGGCTATGTCCCGTTCTTGTACAATCTGTACAGTATTCACCACAATGCTAATGAGGACAATCCAACCGACAATAAGCGTGCCACCCATGGCTGGTGTGCCCATTTTTGCCACATGAGTCTGTGGGCCATCAAACCTGATGCTTTTTCCAAGATTCATACGACGCATTAGCTCAATCAACGGACTACCCCAAATCACTGCCATAACAAAGGTAAAGGCGCCTAATGTCAGTGCAAAGGCCATCAATTATTCCTGCCAATGGCTGAGACGATTTGGTCCAAACGCATTCCATAGGAACCTTTAACTAAAATCACATCATTTTCGTGTATCAATTCTCCTAGCAGTGGAATTGCTGCCTGCGGATCTTCTAACCAATAAACATTGGAGCCAGACATACCTACTTTTATTGCTTCGTCGGCAATCGTGTGCGAGCGGTTGCCTATTGCAATTAGGATCTGGGCCACATCGGCAGCGCGACGACCTACGAGTCGGTGTGATTCTTCTTCTGCCCATCCTAACTCCAACATATCGCCAAGTACGGCTATATGTCGCCCTTCTAGCTCAGAAAGCAAATTAAGGGCAGCTAGCGCGGAGTCCGGACTCGAATTATATGTATCATCAATAATGATTGATTGGCGAGGACCAGCAACGGCAACAAGGCGAAATTCAGCCAGCCTTGTTTCACTTAATCCGGCCGCAATCTCTTCCCATGATAGATCTTCAATCAGGCCCACCGCCGTTGCTCGCAGGGCAGTATGTACACTGTGGCGGCCCAACATTGGCACACTCAAAGCAAGCGTTTCTCGACGGTGGTGCAATGTAAATCGGATGCCACTCAATCCCATGGAATGAATTTGGTCTGCCCAAAGATCAGCACGGCTATCAAGTCCATAAGTGAATACCTGTGCACGCGTGTGGGATGCCATTTCCATCACACGTTGGTCATCCCGATTCAATATGGCGACGCCGTCCGAAGGTAGAAGTTCAACTAACTCGCGTTTGGCTGCAACGATGGTTTCAATTGTGCCAGCTCTTTCTAAATGGACCGGTCCAATCATTGTTACAACACCGATCTTTGGGCGGGTAATTTCGCAAAGACGTTTGATCTCGCCTGTTGAATACATGCCCATTTCCAACACGGCGCGCTCGTGCTCAGGGCCAAGGTCAAAAATTGCGGGCGGCAATCCAAGAACGCTGTTGCGATTGCCTGGTGATTTAAATGTTTGATACCGTTGTGATAGCACGGTATAAGTCAATTCCTTGGTTGACGATTTTCCTACACTTCCAGTTATGCCAATGATCTTGACATCAAATTGGTCGCGCCAGGAACGAGCCGCCTCCTGCAAAGAAAATACTGAATCATCAACCAAGATACATACAGGTAGCGAACCGTCCCATTGTGCGATTCCCTCAGATCCCTTGTCCCGCAGATTGATAGTGGCTGTTCCGGGAACCAATTCCCTTTCCACCAAGGCAGCTATTGCACCTTGATCAAAGGCGTCGAACACAAACTCATGGCCATTAGTACGCTCTCCAGCAAGGGCCACAAAAAGACTGCCCGATATCGTGTCGCGACTGTCCACTACTACAGTCGACAACGCCGGCTCATCGCCGGTCGCCTGATAGTCTGATAGGGCCTGTAAGAAATGGCCGATCGTTAGTGCTTTCATCTACTCCAGAGCCCTTGCTGCCATGATCTCTCCATCTAGTCGAATGCTATCCGGAGGGATGTCTAGTAAGACGACTAATTCCTGTGCCAGCCTAGAGAAAGTAGGTGCCGCTGTTTGAGAACCCCACGGTACGTCTGGTCTATCAAGTTTGACGTAAACTATGATTTCAGGTGAATCGGCCGGCAAATAGCCTGCAAAAGTGCCGATGACAGCGTTTGGCAAGTAAATGCCGTTTTCGGCAATTTGTGCTGTTCCGGTTTTACCGGCAACTGTATAGCCAGGTACCTCAGCCAACGGAATGGCTGTTCTTAGTGCGTTTGTGGCCATTGCCGTTACTTGTTGCGCAGTCTGTTTGCTTATTGGCTGGCTGAGCACAACCGGTTCATGCTGATAGATGGTATCTTCGTTACGAATCTGATCAACAATGTATGGTTGCATCATCTTGCCATCATTGGCCAGGGCAGAAATAGCCGTAATCATCTGAATTGGCGTTACCGCCAAGCTTTGACCGTAGGCATTTGTTGCGAGGAATGATTCTTCCCACAATGGATTACCGGGCAAGGGCATGATGCCACCGGCCTCGGCCATAATGTCGACACCGGTGGGTCGCCCATAGCCGAATTTCTGCATATAGTCATAGTAAGTATCTGTACCCATCGAGACGGCTAAAGTTGCCGCTCCGACGTTCAATGATTGGGCCAGGAGCGTGGTCATGTCTACGGTGCCATGTGCGCCGCGCGTCCAATTTACAGTTTTGTGCCCACCAACATATAGCTCTCCGGAGTCGTAATATGTACTATCAGGTGTTACAATGCCCGAATCGAGGGCCGCGGCCATTGTGATCAATTTAATGACGGATCCGGGTTCAAATTGTTTGCTGACACTGGGATTGACCAGGGCTTCCTTTTCTGTCTTATAAAAGGTGAAAGGATCGAAGCCGGGTTCACTTGCTAGAGCTAGAATAGCACCCGTGCGCGGATCCATGACAATTATCGAACCACTTTCTGCTCCGTAAATTTCCAGAGCGGTGCGCAGGTGTTCTTCCACGGTGAATTGTACAGTGCGATCTATCGTCAGTACTAGGTCGGCACCTTCGCGAGCAGCTACAGCCTGGGTTGCGATCAAAGGGGAGAGGTTCATAATGTGGGTCGCGGCTTCTCCCGCCAACTCACGATTGTAGTAACCTTCTATTCCTGAACGACCATTGCCTTCAAAATTCACGTAACCTAGCGTGTGACTCATCAACGTGCCTTGCGGATAGAAGCGGCGAGATAGCGGTTCGATCTGCAGGCCATCAAAAGGCAAAGCTATTATGCTCTCCGCAATCTCGGGGGAAACGCGTCCGGCTATTGCTACGTAAGGACGATTAGACTGCAATCTAGCCTTTAGTTGGTAAACTTGTTCTTGCAAAATCGGGGCAAGGGCTGCAGCCAAATCGTCTGGTTCAAGGACCATATTGGGGGTGGCTCCAATCTGATAATCGGCCCCGTTAGCTGCAAGCACTGCCATGTGACGATCGTAGATAACACCCCGCGCAGGTTTTTCCACGACCATGTATTCGCTAATACCGTTCCGGGCGAGATCATCTCCTTGCAGAACCTGGAAGCGCACGAGACGGGCTACTAGTACGATTGTGAAAATTATCATACTTGTCATTACGAGCCATAAGCGACGGGCTTGATTGTTATTCACGGGACTGACTCTCCATGCATCAGGTCATTTACTTTTGATTCCAGGGCCAATATAAGTGCTTTACGAACTGTTTCCACGGGCGTTTTCGACGCTTCGTTTTGATTTGGCGGCTCTTTTACAATTGATGTATCTGCTGGATAATTAGGAATGACCAAATACTCTACATTGCCAGGATTGGTCCGAATGAAACCCATGCTCTCTGCTTCCCGCTGCAATCTGGCTAGAGATTGGGCTTGAGCAATCTCGCGTTCAAGATCTGCGTTTTCACTTTGCAAAACAGCCAATTCGTATTGAAGCATTTGGACACCCCGGCCAATTGTGGCGATCCTGCTACTTTGGTTGAGATAGATAACACCAAGAAGTGCGATAACAAGCAGGATCAAGCCCCAACCTACTGCAGCCTGAACTTCCGTCAGTTTTCTCAATCTACGCGTCAGTTCTCGCGTCTGGCGTGATGACTTGGTCATTGATCTCTGTAGCTGTTCCTGAACCATTATGCGCTATTTCCGACTAAGAGAATGTGGCAACAAAAAAACATTAAGTTGTTGCGGTATGGTTAGTTCTATTAATTCGCTGTCTGCATTTTCTCGGCAACTCTCAGACGAGCACTACGACTCCTTGGGTTGTTTGCTATTTCTTGTTCGTCGGCCAAGATCGCCTTGCGCCTCACTAATATAAGCTTTGCCCGCGCAGAACATGTGCACACTGGCTGCTGCGGCGGGCAAATGCAGTCCCGACTCAGGTCACGAAAGTATCGCTTCACGAAGCGATCTTCTAGAGAGTGAAAACTAATTACTGCTAAACGACCGCCTGGTTTTAACAGGTCAACTGCAGCTTGAAGACCGTGTTCTACAGAGTCTAATTCTTGATTTACCGCGATACGCAATGCCTGAAACAATTGCGTAGCCGGATGAATGCGACGGTTTCTTCGAACATTGGACGAAATCAGTTGTGCAAGTTCGGTGGTAGTGGAAAGTGGACGATTGGCTACGATTAGTTTCGCTATGCGGCGGCTTTGTGACACTTCACCGTAGCGCCGGAAGATGTCCACTAAATCAGATTCCGCTAGATTGTTAAGTAAATCAGCAGCCGTTGGTCCGCTTGAAGGGTCGTACCTCATGTCCAACGGTCCCTCTTTCAGAAAAGAGAAACCTCGCTGTCCATTAGCGAGTTGCCTTGACGATAGGCCCAAATCTAAGAGGATGCCGTCAATCTGTGTAAATCCATTGGCTGGTGCAAATTTATCCATCTCAGCATAATTGGCGTTAATGTAAACGATGCGATTGCCATATTTAGACAATCTTTTTCGGGTAAATTTGATTGCTTCAGGATCCCGGTCAAAGACCAAAACGCGCCCATTAGGCGCGGATGCTTGTAAAATTCCGGCAGTGTGCCCTCCTGCACCCAACGTGCCGTCTATGTAACGGCCGTTTGGCTTTGGCTGCAACAATTCCAGCACTTCGTGGTAGAGTACTGGTACATGAACTGCCTCATCATCCATCCTGAATGCCATCGAATAAAAGTCACTTTGTCATTACCTGCAATGAACAAAATTATCAAATGCCCAGATTTTCCCAACGCTCTACGTCTTCGCTGCTTTCAATCTCATCGCGCACAGAAGCCCATGCATCGCGATCCCAGATTTCCAGGTAGCTGTACATACCGATTATGATTGCTTCGCCGTTTAATTCCGCGAAGTCACGTAAATTAGCCGGCAGTAAAATGCGGCCCATGCGATCCGGTGTAAGATCTCTGGCGCCGGAGAAGACGCGCCGTCTAAATGCGCGTGTGCTAGGATCTGACAAAGGTTTCTGGGATATCTTCTGCGCCAAATCCTTCCACCCGTCCATCGTGAAAACCATAAGGTTAGTGTCGAAGCCCCGGGTCACGACTAAACCGGTTGCCAGTTCCCCTCGAAATTTAGCAGGAACTGTCAATCGACCTTTGTTATCGATGGTGTGTTGGTATTCGCCCAGAAACATTGTTCAATTCATGAATTACTGGTACACTAGAACACTTGTTCTCTGTGCCCCACTTTGGCGTTAAAACATTGGGTAAGGATGCTATTATTCCCCACTTTGACCCATTTCCTACCACAATTGGACACAGTATACACCAAAGCCTATGTTGAGGAAAGTGGGAAGATCAAAATTTTAAGGTAGAATAATAACAGTTTGCGAGTTGTCTTGATCGAGCTATTGGCTCACTCTGTGGTACAATTAAGTTTCATCCGATTTTTCATAACTTGAGGAGAGTTCCGATCATGTCTGATCCGACGCATAATTCCATCAGCAAGATTGTGAATTTCATATTGACGAAAAAAGTGAGGGCAGCTTTTGCAATTGTATTGATTTTATTGCTTGGGTTGCTTGTTTATTGGGCAATTCGGCCAAATGATGCACCAGTATGGACTGGCTTCGGCGCCCAAAATGGAGAAGGAACTCTGCCCAGGACGATTTGGAACTGGATGGAAATCTTGCTCATTCCAGCGGCGCTACTAGTTGCAATTTGGTGGTGGGGCAAGATTTCACGCCAAAACCGCCTGGAAACTGCGTCTTTGGACCAAGCACAAAGTGCTGTGGAAGCGTTCGTTGAGCGAATGACTGCTTTAATTTTGGTGCAGGGATTGCGCGATTCACAAGAGGGTGATGAGGTCCGAACCGTTGCTCGGGCGTTGACGGCTACCGTACTGCGTAATGTAGACCCGATGCGCAAAGGCCATATCGTGGAGTTTCTGTATGAATCTTCACTTCTTGACGTGCGCGATCCGGTTTTGGGTTTACGGAAACTTGAACTAACAGGGGCCAATCTTAAGGGGTATGGCTTAACTTCTGCAAGTCTTCAAGGGGCTGATCTGAGGCATGCGAATTTGGAGTCGGCCGATTTGAGCACCTCTGACCTCCGGGCAACTCGACTTGATGGCGCAGATTTGAACCAGGTCTGGCTACAAGAGGCGTATTTGCGAGGTGCTAGATTGGATCACGCCAATTTAAAAGAAGCGCACTTGTACGCAGCAACATTAACGAAGGCGTCTCTGGTTGGGGCTGACCTGCGTGGCGCGAATTTAGAGGGCGCAAATCTGAGCGATGCCGATCTCAGCGGAGCTAATTTGGCTGGTGCAAATCTGCGCGATGCAAAGTTGCGTGGTGCAATCTTGCGAAAGGCCAATTTGGAACACGCAGATTTACGCTTGGCCAATTTGAGTCATGCTGACTTAGAAGATGTGATTTTGAATAATGCAACCTTAGAAGGGGCCAATTTGAGCCGAGTATCGCTCGTGAACGCAAACCTGAAAACTGCTCTCTTTGGTGGTGCGGTCATGAATGATGTCATACTTACGCGGGCTGATTTGCGTACTGCAAACCTCAACCTAGCTAACTTACGTGGTGCTAAGTTGAATTCGGCCAATCTGAAGGGGGCTAGCTTAAGAGATGCCATTCTCGGGCGTGCTGATTTGAGCGGCGCCATATTGAAAGAATCTGATTTGAGCAGGGCTAATTTAAGTTTGGCGACTCTAAGAGGGTCTAATTTGAGTCAAGCAGATTTGGAAGATGCCGGCTTAAGTGGTGCTGATTTACGGGGCGCGGATCTTCGTAATTCAAATGCTCGTGGTGCTGTGTTTCGTGGAGCAATTCTTGGTAGTGCTGATTTGCGATCGGCTGCCCTAAATGGTGCTAATCTACGATGGGCAAATTTAAAGGATGCAAAATTGCGAGGAGCTGATCTAACGGGAGCCGATATGACCGATGCGGAGATCACGAGAGAGCAATTGACTAGCGCGAAATCCTCGGCAACGACAATTGTTACTGATGCGGACCCCCAGTTGCAACAAGGGAGTGAGAGCCAAGAGGTTCCTGACAACGGGGAAGTGATTCCGGATCAGTCTGTCGTGATGGAAAAAGCAGAAGGCGATCAAGCGTTGCTGTAATCGGATAGCGCCAGATCAAGTTCCTTAATGTTGTACAGTATCGCGCCGTCGATTCGTGCGGTAGAAAATAGAGGTCCCACTGGCGTGAGCCAGGGGACCTTGCGAATGCTTCAGGTAATGGAATTAATCTTCGTACTTGAATGAGACGTTGACTCGAACTCTGTACTCCACGATCTCACCTTCATCTAACCGCACGTCCATTTTAGATATCTCGGCGATACGTAGGTCACGCAGCGACTTATTGGCCATATCAATAGCTTGTTTAGCTGCATCTTCCCAAGATTTATCACTAGTGCCGACTAATTCGATGACTTTGTACACGCTCATGTTTTTCTCCTTGTCGAAAAATCCGATACAGATAACGGCGTCCTGGCTCCATTTCTTACTTAGATGCTGGCGCAGGAGACACCCCTTTTCACTGCACAAGATAGCATAATTTGACCCTGATTGTCTAGCCTTTTTCGACTTTAGGCTCGTGAAGGTAATGAGCGATTGTATTCTATGCAAGCGCTAGGAAATCTTTGCCTTGCAAGCGATGTTCAATGCTCTGCCAAATCTGCTCCAGATGATCATCATACTGAACATAGTCAAGATTATTGGTATCAATGATCAGCACAGGGCTTTGTGAGAAGTTGTTGGCCCAATCATCATAAAGCTTATTAAGGCGGGCAAGATAGTCGCCAGCTATTCTTCGCTCATACGCTCGGCCACGCTGGGATATGCGTCTTTGGAGCGTGGGAACTGATGCCTTGAGGTAAATTACGAGATCAGGCGGTCGCAGTAGTAAAGAGAGTGTCTTGTAGAGATCTTGGTAGCAAGCCCAGTCCCGCTCATTCATGTCTTTCTGCTGAAAAAGATTTCGGGCGAAAACCTCGGCATCTTCATAGACGCTACGATCCTGGATGATGGATTTAGGCTGCTGTAAGAGATAATAATGTTGCTGCAGACGACGGGAGAGGAAAAAAACTTGTGATTGGAAACTCCAACGTTGCATGTCCTCGTAAAAATCTGAAAGGTATGGGTTTTCGGTAACTGCCTCGAAGACAGGTTCCCATCCCACCCGTTCTGATAATAATTGGACGAGTGTAGATTTGCCCACGCCGATGTTGCCGGCAATAGTAATGAAGTACTTGGTCATAGTAACTGTGCTTCTCGTTGGTTTAGCTCACCCTTTTTGGCCGCCGTTTGAGAAGAAAACGATTTCAGCTGGTTGCGGTGCATTAAAGGGGAGTTTCTATTTATAATCATGACAAATTGTAGGCATGTTCCTGACATTTGTCATTGATTTTCTCTTGATTCCCTATTATTGTTATGTATATAGACGGCATGGAGGCGGAAGTCTTGAGATTAGATGTGACGCTAAGGAGTTTATTATGAAGGTAATCATTGACCGAGATCTATGTAACACAAGTCTTCCTTTTTGCCAGCGTTGTTCAGCAGCTTTCTTTCGTTATCCGGAGGGTAGCGACCGGCTGTGTATTTTGGGAATCATTGATGACGACAAGGAAACGCTTACGCTGGAGATGAGGACCGACGGCCGTATTCTGGAGATCGAACTGACCGATGAAGATCTAGATGTCGCCAGTGTCGAGGGTTGGGAAGCATTGGCTGATTTTGATCCGGCCCTGTTCCGTAGCGGGGCCAATCAGCGTTGGGCGGCTATTCGCCAGCTTCCAGCCAATCACAAGATTGAATTAAGTGGAATGTGAGTTGCTTCGGGCGTATTGCGTGGTTGCCCGCAGCAGGAAGTGGTTGCGTCTTCGACTTGTTGCCCAGTCGTCTGATATTGAGTGTTTCAGGCCTCAGGTGTTATCGTTATAGTTTTGATCTCGACAATTTTTGAGCCTCTTTTGTGCATGCTTCTCTAACGATAAACTTTGGCCACTGAACTGCGCAGTTCTACAAAAAGGGGGTGGAGGCAGACAATGATCTCTGCCAGGCGTCGACCAACGTGCTGTTGGTATTCAGTGGTTAATGGTTCCGACGGTATCACTTCATATATTTTCGTCCAGCCCCTATCCCACATTTCCGCTTCAATGCTGTCACCCAATGTGTCCTTTATTTCGAATAGGTGACGGCGAAATCCATCAAGCAGAAAGCGGTTCAGGCGCTTGTCCCGGGCCTCACAATGAAAACCTAATTCCCAGCCATCCCGACGACGAATGCGCGCAACTTCATAATGTAGACGCGGCTCACCATAGTGGAATTGAACCAACCAGCGAAATGGCTGGCGCACTTGAATGGTCTGTAGCGTCGGAGGCAACATATGGAGAACAGAGCCAGGTAAAGTGCGCAGAAACTTCGCGCTTGAAAGCGTAGACATTTGGCATTTTGGGGACTATCCAGTATGATGCACTGAGTGCCCACCGATATTATACGGTACTGTTTGTATAATGCCCTATTTCTAAATTAGCAATCGTCGATGGCCGTAAAACGAAACACTCTGGGCCAGTTTGATACTCCGCTTGATGTAGCTGATCTTTTACTGGGATTCTGCCTTCGTCGACCGGCGGATCGGATTATGGATCCTGGTTGTGGTGATGGACGTCTGCTCAAACGAGCGACCGAATGGCTTGATTGGTTAGCTCCTACACCTTCTGATCGTACGCTCGAAGCGGTTTGGGGAATTGAACTTGATCCTGAATCCGCTAAAGAGGCGCAAAATCTCCTACCTCTTGCACGTATTCTCAATCAAAACTTCTTCGCCTTGGATCCCGACTCGATTCAGCCCATGGATGTACTTGTTGGAAACCCGCCGTATACTCGATCTGAATGGATCGGACATTTGGAAACGAGTAATGTACATCAAATTCCACTGTTTGGATGGAAGGATGATGCTCCAATTTCCGACAAGTTTCCACTGGTCTCGCGTAGACTGGCACAATCATTAAGCGGCCGTTCGGGATTGCATGCGTATTTCTTTCTACACGGCGAACAATTCTTAGGTGAAGGTGGACGGCTTGGTTTCGTGGTGCCTAATGGATGGTTGGACGTTGCTTATGGAACAGACCTCAAGCAATTCTTGCTGGATCATTTTCGCATTTTAGCCGTTGTGGAATCGTCTGTCGAGCGCTGGTTCACTGCTGCAAGGGTGAATACCTGTCTTGTCATTTTGGAGAGATGTGGTGTCTTGAATCGACGATCTAGCAACCATGTCCGGCTGATTCGTTTGAAGCAACCATTGGGCCAGTTGTTACCTAATAAGGATGGTAAAGAACAGCGCTTGTTGGCTGTAGAACAACTGGTTTTTCGACTGATGCCGGTTCGTCCACATGTGACAAGTGAATTTGCTGTTCATATTGTGAAGCAGAATGATTTGAGGGCGGGTGATAAATGGGGTATGGCTCTGCGTGCGCCAAACGTTTATCTGCATCATCGAGGTCATCTCGACTTGTTTCCAATCAAACAGTGGGCGACTGTACAACGAGGTTATACAACTGGAGCAAATGAGTTCTTCTACCTAAGCGAAGCGGTTGTTGAGGAATGGTCTATTGAGGCACGATACCGCCGGCCATTATTAAAGTCTTTGCGCGGTATCGAACATTTGCGCCTTGATGCAAATGATTGCCGGCAAGACGTTCTACTGATTCCGCCTGATGAAGATTTGACGGGTACGGCCGTGGCAGATTATATTGAGTGGGGAATGGTAAAAGGGTACGATCAGCGACATACTTGTGCCGCGCGGCGCCCTTGGTACAGTTTGCCGACGCAGACACCCGCGCCGTTGGTGTTGGCAAAAGGAATATGGCACCGGCATTTTGCCCCAATGCTCAGTGAAGCGCTAGCTGTCGACCAACAACTCTATCAAATTCAACCTGATAAGCGCGTGCCTCTTCTGGCTGCGGCGGCTTTGTGCAACAGCGCCTGGTTTGCTCTACAAATTGAATTGCAAGGCCGCGTTAACTTTGGAAAGGGGTTGCTGTGGCTGGCGGCTTATGAATTGGGCGAGGTACGCTTGCCTGATCCGCGACGTCTGATAGCGGAACAAATTGTCAGACTGGAGCAGGCATTTCTACTTCTGGCGGATCGTTCTTTGGCGGGTGAGTCTCTTGACTTTACGTTTCCCCACCGTCAAGCGTTGGATGATGTCGTTTTTGATGTCCTTGAGTTCACAACAGCAGAAAGAACGGCCGTCATTGAATCTCTGCAGGAGCGTTTGACGACACGGCAGCTACGCGCGTCATAATGTAAGAGAGTAGGAGCCTCAATCGAGATTTGAATATGAGCAGATGGGCAGTAAAGATCGCTCTGTCGATGTTGAAGAACGGTGATGGAATTCATGAGTGACGAGATTCGGGAACAAAGGGCTCAAGCGTACCGAATTGTTTATCTGAAGCTGATTGAATGTTACGGACGGCCAACGTGGCGACAACATCTTCCTCCAGTGGATGAACTGGTTAACACAATTTTATCGCAATCGACCTCGGATATTAATCGAGATAAAGGGTTCTATGCGCTTAAGAAACGTTTTCCCGATTGGGAAAGCGTTTTGAATGCATCTGAAGATGAAGTTATTGATGCTATTCATCCTGCTGGTCTTGCAAATCAGAAGGGCCCACGAATCCAGGCCGCATTGCGTACCATCAACGAGCAGCGAGGGGCGCTGGACCTTGGTTTTTTAGCTGAACTGCCATTGGCTGAAGCGAAGTCATGGTTAATGCAAATGAAGGGAGTTGGACCCAAGACGGCGGCGATCGTTCTGTTATTCGCGTTTGAAAGACCTGTTTTCCCGGTAGATACTCACGTTTATCGCATAACGCGCCGACTGGGATTGATTAGCCCTGGCGTTAGCGCCGAAAAGGCACACTCTATCCTAGAAGAGATGGGAGAGTCGGAAACTTTTTACCCAATGCATCTTAATCTTATTCGACACGGCCGTGAAATCTGTCATGCCAGGAATCCCAAATGCTTGGAGTGCCCGCTGCAAGAGGATTGCAATTTCTTTCTGGCTGGCCGAACAGCGGGGACTCTCGGGGTTGCCAGGAAAGAGGCGAACAATCTTGGTTAACAATGTGCATGCTGTCAGATTCAGAGTTTGCTGAAACGCAGCCGGGCATATAGCGTTTTGGTAATTAGAAATGGGTAATGCTAGCAGCGATGAAATTCCTTTGATTGTATAATCTTGAAAGTAGGCGGCTGGCCATTTTAAGCTAATGAGTTAGACAGGAATATTATGAATGAACCGAGGGGTCTAAAACTGCTTCTCAGCTATCATGTTAATCAAGAGAAACAACAAGAATATCACAAATTTGTCATGGGACGTTATTTGCCTGCTTTACAGTCAATGGGTTTTCAAATGAGCGAAGCGTGGCATACTGCGTATGGTGATGCACCGAACCGATTGATTGGCCTGGTATGCAACGATGAAACGACCATGAATGAATTGCTGTCAAGTGATGAGTGGGATTCTCTTAATGATCAGCTAGAGGAATTCGTTTCTGATCTTGATTACAAGTTCATCCCTTACCGGGGTGGATTTCAACTTTAGTGGCGATCAAAAACACCCCTGATCCGGACTATGGACCTGTTTGCCTACGGCCGAAAAGCGCAGATCGAAAATGAATCCCCTTTGGCCAATCGAATGCGGCCGAGAACCCTGCATGAGTTCATAGGACAAGAACATATTGTTGGCCCGGGACGGTTGTTACGACGGGCCATACAAGCTGATCAACTTTCCTCTCTAATCTTCTACGGCCCTCCCGGAACCGGCAAGACAACCCTGGCTATGGTTATTGCTAACACAACCGAAAGCCATTTCATTACGATCAACGCGGTATTGGCAGGTGTTAAACAGATCCGCGAAGCCATTGCCACTGCCAAGGAAAGGCGAGATCTATACGGCCAGCGCACTACTCTTTTTGTTGATGAAGTACACCGCTGGAATAAGGCGCAGCAAGATGCGCTATTGCCCCATGTCGAAAATGGCACAATCATTCTTATTGGAGCTACCACTGAAAATCCTTACTTTGAAGTGAATAAGGCACTCGTAAGTCGCAGTCGGATTTTTCAACTGCGGTTATTAACTTCTGATGATCTACGCCGGATCGCTTATCAAGCTCTTGCCGATGAAGAACGAGGTTATGGCAAACTACCGGTAGATTTGCACCTGGATGCTCTAAGCCATTTGATTGATGTTGCCAACGGCGACGCACGTGGAGTTCTCAATGCGCTGGAACTTGCTGTTGAAACAACACCGGTTAATGAAGATGGTGTCATCTCGATAGATTTGGCCGTGGCTGAAGAGTCGATTCAGCGACGGGCTGTTCTCTATGACAAGGAAGGAGACGTTCACTACGATACGATCTCAGCGTTTATCAAGAGTTTACGTGGTTCAGATCCTGATGCTGCCTTGTACTGGATGGCAAAGATGGTGTATGCGGGTGAAGATGCGCGGTTTATCTTCCGCAGAATGACCATATTTGCTGGCGAAGATATTGGCATGGCTGATCCCCAGGCGATGCTTGTGGTGACTGGTTGTTGGAACGCATATGAGCGCGTCGGGATGCCTGAAGGGCGCTTTCCGTTGGCCCAGGCGGCGATTTACCTGGCTACGGCCCCCAAATCAAATTCGGCATTTGCCTTCTTCGATGCGTTGGAGACGGTTGAAAAGGAACAAGAGGCGGAGGTGCCAAATCATCTCAAAGATGGTAACCGGGATAGCGAAGGATTCGGACATGGGAAGGGGTACTTATATCCACATGCCTATCATGATCATTGGATAGCGCAGCAGTATTTGCCTGATTCTTTACAGGGCAAAGTGTTTTACCAGCCGGGAGACCTGGGTTATGAGTACAAAATTCAGCAGGATGTGGGTCGCCGGCGCGAAGCTCAATTGGCAGCAATGGTTGATGGCGGGGTAGAGGCGCCAGCGGAGATCCTGACGATGAGCCCAAAGAACGGGGCACGAGATGCCTGGCTGCAGAGGACAATCACAAGTTCGGGCCGCAATCTGGCTTACCAGCGGGAGCGCCTCTTTGAAATGGCAAAGGTCCAGCGACACCACCTTATACTCGATCTCAACGCCGGTAGTGGTCTGCTGACCTGGGAGGCGGTACGCAAGGTGCCGGAAGGAGGGGTTTGGTCGCTGGCGGGCGATCCCACCAGCGGTGATGCGTTGCGCCAATTGGCTCTGGGCCTTCCAGAAACGGAACGACCTATTATCCTGATAGGCGAAGTTGAAGAATTAGATTACTTGCTGCAATTGCGAGGTGAAGAAGATATCCGTTTTGACCGCATTATGGGCCGAAACGTGTTTACGAGACGCGTTGCATCGCTGAAAGAATTGATATTGAATCTCAAGGCATTGTTGTTACCAGATGGCAAACTATGCTTCGCGCAGATAATTCCACGGCATACTCAACGTCTGTACGAATTAGTAGATTGGGCTGGTCATGAGCCCTTGCGTCGAATGGTAAGCGATGCGGAAGAGAGTATATATAAAGATGATTCAAATCCTCTAGTGAATTGGGATGAGACCGACCTGGATGCGAGGTTGAAAGAAGCTGGTATGGAAAATGTCCGCGTAGGATTGGACAAAACCTCGGAGCAGCGTCTTGTATCAGCTGATCAGCTAGAGCGGTGGTTCGCTCCCAAACTCTCTTCTCAGGGGCGTATGGGTTATGGACAGAAGTTGTTAGAAGCGGGATTGTCTGCAAGTGAGTTGAAACAGATAGCAGTTCTGTATAGCCGTTCCATGTTGGACCAAGAGGTGTCGTGGGACGTATCCACGGCATACATCCTCGCTCAGGCAGGTACCTGATAGAGTGTGAGAGATTTCCTGTGAAGGAAGTGGTTCATTCGCACGTCTCGAGCCACAGGTAAGATGTTGTCCGCTGCTCAAATATTAACCGTGCAGTTGAAGATGCAACGTGAACCAATTTTTCCTTGACAGGTAATTGCTGGTAGCTATAATTTATAGGTTGCGGCCTAAACGCCGCTTCTTTTTTGGCTGAGTGTCAAAATCGCAGGAACAAAATAATGCCCTTAGCATACGGAATTGTGGCGTAGATGGCTGTCCAAGCTGCTGCGGGCAGAAAAATGAGTAGAGAGGTTTTTTGCAATGGGTGCAGTTCCAAAGAGAAGGATTTCAAAATCACGTCGTAACCGGCGACGTGCACATCACGCACTTCCCAAAATTCATTTGGTGCCTTGCCCAGAGTGTGGCGAGATGCGTCGGCCACATCGTATGTGTCCGAGTTGTGGAACGTACAAGGGACGCCAGATATTACCTGGCTATGAGGAATAGGAAATCCAAATCGGGGCCGTAACAATACGGCCTCTTTTTGTTTTTGACCCAGGATCCATCTAATGAGAACAGCCGTTCTTTTCCCAGGTCAGGGATCGCAGGAAGTAGGTATGGGACAGGCTGCTTATGAAAGCAGCTCCGCTGCAAAGGCAGTTTTTGATGAAGCGGATTCGTTGTTGGATTTTCCGCTTTCTGAATTAGCCTTTACAGGGCCCGAAGAAGCGCTTACCGATACCGTTAACCAGCAGCCGGCTTTGCTTACTGCTAGTATTGCTAATTGGCGGATAATGCTCGAAACCAATTGGCCTCATCCTGATTTTCTTGCCGGTCACAGCTTGGGTGAGTTTTCAGCACTCGTTGCTGCAGGGAGCATCACGTTTGCCGATGGGCTCGCACTTGTTCGGAAACGTGGCGAGTTGATGAAAGCGGCAGGTGAAAAGGCGGCTGGTGGCATGGCAGCGATTCTAGCTTTGGATGCTAATACTATACGGGGCGTATGTTTAAGGGCCAGCAGTTCTACTGGGCATCCAGTTCAGCTGGCAAACGACAACTGTCCTGGTCAGATAGTGATTTCAGGCCATGAGCGGGCTCTTCAGCAGGCTATGAACCTGGCGAAGGAGGCTGGCGCCCGCAAGGTTGTTCGCTTGCCGATCACCATTGCCGCTCATTCTGGTTTGATGGCATCTGTAGCCAATGAGTTTGCCGAGGCGGTGGATGCAACTGATATTCGAAGGCCCACCATTCCTGTCGTGGGCAACGTATCAGCCGTGCCAATGTGTCTCGGCGACGATATCCGGCTGGAAATTAAGAGCCAACTTACGTCACCTGTGGCATGGACCAGTTCAATGCGTTATTTGTTAGGACAAGATGTAAAGAGATTCATAGAAACGGGTCCAGGGAACGTGCTGCTGGGACTTATGAAACGCATTGACCGGAAGTCAAAACGAATCAAGTTTGAACTTGATAAGGTGCCAACTGACCTGTAAACTATCGGTCCGGAAGAGCGTCGTTATCGGTACATGAACTGGGCCTTATCCAGGCTTACAGCAAATGGGAGAGAACCGTTGCTATTAGAAGGAAAGATCGCTGTTGTTACAGGTGCTTCGAGGGGTATCGGTCGAGCAATCGCTGAAGACTTGGCCGCCAATGGAGCAGCTCTTGTGGTAAATTACAACCGTAGCGCGGATGCGGCCAAGGAAGTGGTCGACGGGATCGCGCGCTGGGGAGGAACAGCTGTTGCGGTGCAAGCTGATGTCAGTGATTTCACAAGCTCCAAGAATTTAATCCAAACTACACTTGATACTTATGGGCAGATTGACATATTGGTGAATAATGCTGGTACAACCCGCGATACGCTACTTCTTATGATGAAGGAGCAGCAATGGGACGATGTTTTGAATACCAATTTGAAAAGCGTGTTTAATTGTTGTAAGGCGACTGCGCGGCCAATGGTACGTCGTAAGCGGGGAGGCCGAATCATTAATATTGCGTCTGTGTCCGGTATTGTGGGCCAAGCTGGCCAGGTTAATTATGCGGCATCTAAGGCTGGTATAATCGGTTTCAGTAAATCTTTGGCCAAGGAATTGGGTTCGCGTAACATCACAGTTAACGTAGTGGCACCCGGGTTTGTTTTGACAGATTTAACGGCCGATTTGCCTGATGAACTCGTGCAAAAAGCGATCGAACACATCCCATTAGGCCGTTGGGGTAAGCTTGAGGAGGTAGCAAATTTGGTGACTTTCCTGGCTTCAGACAAGGCATCATATATCACAGGTGAAGTGATACAGGTGGATGGCGGCATCGCCATCTAGAGGACATTTTATGAGCGAACAAAGAGAAAGCATCGGCCGAATTGAAGTAGCCCCGGAAGTGTTGGCGACTATCGCCCATTTTGCTGTGTTGCGCGTGGACGGTGTTTCTAGAATGGCGCCAATTCCACCACATATTGCGCGCATGTTCCGCCGAGCCACGCGTCAGGATGGAATCTTGCTAGATTTAAGCGACAATCAGGTCAAATTCAGTATTTACGTTATAATGGAGCCACAGGCCAGCGTCCTCGAGACCAGCCGCCAGGTGCAATCGGCCGTCATCGAGGCAATTGATACGCTTGTAGGAATCCCTGTTGATTCCGTTAATGTGCACGTTGAGGACGTGATTTATCGACAGGGAGAAGTAGTCTGAGACCTATTTCATGAAAACAAGGCGACGCGCTCGTCGCGTAACCCTGGAAGTTCTTTACGAATATGACATTGCGCAACACCCTCCAGGGGAGATCTTGCAGCGCCGGCTGGCTGCTAACCAAATCGACACGTCTGGAGCAGAGTTTGCTTCCCAACTAGTAGAGGGTACCTTAAGTTTTTTGGATGGCATGGACGTGCTAATTGCCCGCTATGCTCCTGAATGGCCTCTTGAACAAATGGCCGTAATTGACCGGAATATACTACGTATCGCCATTTTTGAGTTTGTGGCTTCCGATGAAACCCCCGTTAAAGTTGCTATTAATGAAGCGGTTGAGTTGGCCAAGACCTACGGATCTGACAGTGCGCCACGTTTTATTAATGGTGTTCTGGGTACCCTGGCTGAGCAGATCCCCGATCTCCGAAAAGAATTATTGGCCAAACAGGATCGGTTGCTTACTGTAGCTGCTGACTAATCTCATTTCAAAGCTCCCAACTGCATATCTTTAGCA
>JAACFF010000370.1 GCA_009937635.1 Chloroflexota bacterium | reverse complement strand
GCGCAAGCGCGGCCTTCCTCATTTACGGCCACCACCTATGAGTTGACCGTTACCCCAATGATAAGAAACTTGTCAGCTTTCCCACCCATAGTCGAATTTACGTTACAATAGCAACTACCCCAAGATTCAAAAAGGAGATTAATAATCATGCCTACTAGAACATCTGACGCCACCTGGAACGGCGACTTAAAAAACGGTAACGGTACCATGAGACTTGGCAGCGGTCTCTACGAAGGCCCGTATACTTTCGCGTCACGCTTTGAAGAGGGCAAAGGCAGCAACCCTGAGGAACTGATCGGGGCCGCCCATGCCGGCTGTTATTCCATGTTCCTGGCTGCCATCCTGGCCGCGGACGACTATGAGCCCAACAGCGTGCACACCACGGCCAAGGTCCATATCGGAACTGTCGACGGTGCGCCGACGATACACACGATTGAGCTTTATTGCGAGGCGGACGTAGGCGGAATCGACGATGCCACTTTCCAAAAGTATGCACAAGATGCCAAGGCGGGCTGTCCTGTATCCAAAGCGCTGGCGGCCGTTAATACGGTTACGCTGGAAGCGAAGCTGACTGGCTAAGTAATCGCGAGTTCGAAGGTTGCCACCTTTTTCTACTTGGCGGAAGACCACTCCGCCAGAAATAGAGAAAGTTGGCAACTTTCTTATTTAGGGCGCACTAGTCGGGGATGGTGGCGGTGTAGATGTTGCCGTGGCGCCGGGCTGGATCGTATCGGTTGCAACTGGCGATCCCGTTTCTGTTGGCGCCGGTTCGGCCGTGTCAAAAGGGGCCGGAGTCCATGTTACCGTGGCTTCTGGTTCAATAGTATCCGCTGGGGCCGGGGTCGTCGTTCCGGCAGTAGGCGACTCTATTGTTGCGGTGAGATTCGGCCCTGGTGTGATATCCATCATGGGCGTCCATGTTGGCGAGACTGCCGGCACGCGTGTCTCTGTTGGTGGCGGCGTTTGCGAGGCCGGGGCCGCCAACTCCCCGGTCGCTCCATCCTGAGCTGAAGGCGTTGATTCCGGCGTCGTGGTGGCGGTTGGCGTAGCTGTCAGCAACCTTGCCGCGCTAGAGTCGTCAAATTGCATCAGGCGCGCATTAATGGTGCGCGCCCCTAAGGTCACGGGCTTGCCGGCAGCATGGCTTATCTCCACTTGCAGCTTGGCTATCGCTTCATCCGTAACCACGCCAGAATAATCAAAAATCGTACAGGTTACTTGCAAATCATCAAACAGTTTCTGGCTAACTTCTATATCCACCACTTGCGCCTGGCTTGGCGGCCAGTTGCTCTCCAAAATCGTTGCTATGGTTGTTTCTTTCTCCGACTGTGTGGCAGAAGCACGGGACGTTATGAGCAGTGGAACAGCAATGAGGACAAGCCCAATCACGGCCATTTTCAGACCAAATCGCGCCTGTTCATCCCGGTCCGTGCGCGTGGGGGGACGGAAACCAAGCAACAAAAAGACGATGGCCGCGGCCAGCACAATGGCCGCCAGGTTGGTCAGGAACAGAAACATCGCTCCCAAGGCAGAATCGAATTGCGCGGTGCCCAAGCCGTAACCGACGACGGCTAGTGGCGGAACGAGAGCGGCGGCGATAGCCACTCCGGGTAAGGCGGCGCCAACTTCGGAGCGACTTATGGCATAGGCTGCCGCCGCACCGGAAGCCAACGCGACCAGCAAGTCCAGGAAGTTTGGCTGCGTCCGCGCCAGAATCTCGTCGGTGGGGTGCAAAGGAATGCCAATCGCCAGGAGAAACAGCGACAAAAGCGCTGCCACCGTGATGGCCAGGACGATGCCGTTAACGGCCGACTCCGCGGCCTCGCGCAACATTTTTAACTGGCCGCGCACGATACTGTGGGCCATGGCCAGAATTGGGCTCATCAGCGGAGCCACGAGCATAGCCCCAATGATCACGGCCGCGCTGTCCTGCAACAAGCCGAACAGGGCGATGGACGCAGCCAAGACCATCAAGACATAAAAGTCGATGTCCGCTTTGGCATCATGGCGCATCTCAGAGCGCACGATCGCCTGCCTCTTTGGCGATAATTTGGGCAGAACGTCTGATACTTCATCCCAACTACGGCGCAGCCAATATTGGGCTGTTTTCTCACCCCTCTTGACCAGCAGCGTTGGCAGAGAAGATTCCTCGGCCACATCCACCGGCAGCCCGCTGAAATCAGTTTGGGCCAGGAAGCCCTCTTTAGAAAGGCCTAACAGTAGCACATCATATTGATCAGCGATCTGGAGGATGCCCTCTTTGGTATTGAGTGCAGCGATGACCTGGCCTTCGATGCCCGACCGATCTTCAAGATCCGCGAGCGTACGCTGCAACTGTCGTTCGGCCTCATCTTTTTTCTTGTCCGTAAGCCTGCCAGAGAGAACGCGCAGGGCGGTAATCTCAGCCCCGTCCTGCTCCTCTGACATCAAGTACTGGCCAAGACTCAAGGCGGCGGGCGAGTGCCCCGCGCTGACAACGGGCACGAGGATCTTATGTGTCGCGCCCGTCCATTTGCCGTTCAATATGACGACTTCACATTGGGCTTTGCGCACGATCAGGCTGATGGTGCCATCTCGATCGCCAATCCCTGGCGCTCGAGCCGCAGGCCATCCCAGTAGAACCAAGTCGATTTTCTCTTCCCAGATGGTGGCTAAGATCCCCTCGGATGCGCTGGACGCCAGACGAACCAGGGGCGTGATCGGAACACGGCTTTCTGCAAACGGCCGTATCTGGTAACTCAAAGCCTGCCACGCCTCTTGCGCATTCGCTTTACTGGCAAGACCATTGTCTGCGACTGCTGACACCTGTAGAACGAGCAGTAAGCCGTTATGGGCGGCGGCGATTTGCGTGCCCAGCCGGATCAGGGCCGGCGCCTTGGCTGGATCGGCCAAGGCCACCATTACCCGGTAGCGCTTTTTTTCCGCCGGCAAAACAGTGCCCGAGACTAGTGCCTCCCGCTGTCGAACCGTGATCGCGCCTTGCCGCGCATAAGCAATGTAAACGAACATCCCCGCTAGCAGCCAGGGACCCACTACCAGCAAATTGGACCAGGGTTGGCTAATAAGTAGCGTGATTCCCAGCGCCACGGCCAAGCCAGGTACAAGGGGATGGAAGGGAAGTCTGGGCCAACGGTTTTCCGCTAGGCGGGGATGAAAGCGGAACAAATCCTGCGTATTAACCAGCACGACAGCCAGTACGATCGTACTTGCGCTCAGGATCACCAACTCAGTCATCGATCGGAAGAGCACCGCTAGGATTGCCAGCAGAACGATAATTAGCAGGGGGTATGACGGCCGTTGCCATACCCGTTCGCGAAACGTCAAGCGCTGTGGCAGAAATCCATCGTCGCTCAATGCGGCCGTTAACTTCATGCTGCTGGAAAGCGACTCGTTGGCGCCGAGTATCCCCAAGCCGAACATGGCCATCATCGCCAAAAAAGCCGACAAGGGTTGTAATTCTTGCGCCAGAGACAGCAAAGGGAAATCCTGGGCATAGGTCAGTGACGGGTAGTGTAACAGGGCAAGGGCGATCAGTGCCCCAAGTATACCGCCTAAGATAATCGGAAAGAGCAAGGCTGAAAGCATACGGCGGCGCGGTCGCCTTATCTCGTCGCGCCGGTCGAGAACCAGGTGTAGACTCCAGAGGCTGACAGCCAGGAAAGGAATTTTTGTGAACAGGTTCGACGACGGAATATAAACCCAGGTGTCTGGCAACTCTGTGGACCCAAACCGGGCTGCAAAGAGAACGATTACCAGCATCAGGACAGCCGCGTAGACAATAGTTTTGCGTCGTTTCCAACTATCCGAGACTTCTGACATGTTCCGAAATAAGAGTAGTAGGATTAGAATCACGCTTAACCAGCGCCCTTCTAACTCTATCTCGAAGAAGAGGTTAACTATCTGGCTTAGCGCCAGCCCGCCTTCCCAAGCGAAGAGTCCGGCCAACCCTATCAAGCCACCTACCAATATCCAACCTGTTGAGAATGCCAGGGCCACCGAACCGGCGCCGCGAGATAGGTTAAACAGCCCCCCTTGTCCTGGTGTAACCGACGCTCTTTCGGCCAGGGCCAGGACGAGAGGCAGGAAAAAGAAAAGGGTCAATAGATAGTATGTCGGCGTTTCTGTTCCAGCATCACTGTAGATAGGCCCCAACAGCAAATAAACGGTCAAGCCGACGGTCACGGTGCTGCCAATGGCAACGGCCGTCGACCGGCGCATGGGTTTGCTTAAACGTACATTGGCTTGCTGCCTGTTTGAACTCTCTTCTGTCATCTTGCCGGCTATTCCCACTTTATGTGAAGCGTCTTGTGGATGGCCCAATCTTACAACTGTGCTCGTGCATCTGCAAGGTCGCGGCCTACCTTGCTCACAGCTACGAGGTTGGTTTCTGCATTGACAGATCTGAACGGCCGTTTCATAATCCGCTACAGATGACAACTTTCGGCTGACAGCTGTCAGCTATGCCCGAGGTATCAATATGCCGGACCAAACCATGCCTACCTTACACGACATTATTTCCGCCCGACCCCATGTGAACCGCTTCCTGAAGCCCACCCCACTTTATCATTATGCCACCCTAAGCGAACTGGTAGGGGCGCAGGTCTGGATCAAGCACGAAAATCACCAGCCCATTGGCGCATTTAAAGTACGCGGCGGCCTCAACCTGGCCGCCAATTTAGATCTGGCCGCCCGTCGAGCCGGCCTATTTACCGCCTCCACGGGCAATCACGGGCAGAGTATCGCCTTTGCCGCGCGCGCTTTTGGCATCAAAGCCACCATCGCTGCACCTGAAGGTGCCAATCCGGGCAAAGTGGCCGCGATGCGTGGCCTGGGTGCGAAAGTGGTTCTTCACGGGTCCGATTTTGATGCCGCGCGCGAGTGGATTATGGACGTGGCTGAAGAGCAAGGGGGCCACTTCATCGGCCCCACCGATGAGCCGCTCATTCACGGTGTAGGCACTTATGCCCTGGAGATCCTGGAAACCTTGCCCGATGTGCAGACGATCATCGTCCCCGTCGGTGCGGGCAGCGGTGTATGCGGCACGAGCATCGTGGCCAAGAGCATCAATCCGCACATTCAGGTATTTGGCGCCCAATCCAGCCAGGCTCCGGCCATGCAGCGCAGCTGGCAGGCTGGGGAAATGCTCACCGCGCCTATGCATACCTTCGCCGAAGGCATCGCCACGCGCGTGCCCTTCGCCAATACGCAGCGCATCATGGGCCACTATCTGGATGATTTCCTGCTCGCCAGCGACGAGGAGATTGAGCAGGCGATTGTGCTGCACTTACAGCACACGCACAATCTGGCCGAAGGAGCGGGTGCAGTGGCCCTGGCCGTGGCCTTAAAGTACAAGGAACGCCTGGCCGGCAAAAAAGTCGTCCTGGTCTTGAGCGGGGGCAACCTTGCCCTGGAGCGCTTGTATCAGATATTTAACAAATACGGCGCTAACCTGCCAACTTTTTCTCCAATCATCAGATGAATTGTTTGGGGCTGTAGATCTAGAAGGAAAAACAGGCATTGCCCCCATCACGGGGACAATGCCTGTACATGGCAGTCTATTGACTGCCAACTGAGCCAATAAACCTATATGGTGACATTTGTCACCATATTAGGTATCTCACACGTAGATCATTGCTATTTTGTCATCCCTCCGGTGCTCTGTAGACGATATTTCCAGCACGGCCCGTGGCAGACATCGCTTCGTCAATTGTCAATAGCACCGTGGTTTTTATGTCCTTGATGTGTCCCCCAAGGGTTGCGGCGATCACGGCCGTTGCCGCCGTGCCGTTGTCCGGCGCCTCGGTTAGGATTACGCCATCATAGTCGCCAAAGGAATACCACATACCTATGAATCGTCCCCCGAGACTTTCAACCAGCGCCTTCACCGGCGCGCTGCGATCCTCCGGATTCTTGGCCAAGGCGGCGAATGCTTCGGCCGTATAGGAAAACTGGGTCATGTAAACGGTCATGAGAAAAACTCCTGTGCCTCCCTAAGCATGATCAATGGTAGCGC
>JAACFF010000369.1 GCA_009937635.1 Chloroflexota bacterium | reverse complement strand
CGTGGTAGAAGAAGATGGCGAGTGGAAATGGTGTGGAGAGGCCGTCCCATAATATGCGGCGCAGAATCTTTTCGCGCGAGAACTTGTCGGCTTTGCTGTTGTGCCTTTTCATCATCCTGTTGTTGATCATGATGAGCGACAGTACACCACAGTGGATCTACCAGGGCTTCTGAAAAGGGCTTTGCAGCAGTGAGGGGTCTGTGGGTGTTGAATACGGCCGTGCTGCTGCTGTTGGTCGCTTGTAAAAGTGATTTTCCAGACCTGGCCGGAATCCAAGAAAGCACATCAACGGCGACGGCAACATTGCCCGCATTACGGATTGTAGCTAGTAACCCAACAGCCGTTACACAAACTGCAACGGCCACGGCAACCATTCCTACCCCAACCGCGACTGCCCTTCCTGCCACTGAGATGGTTGCGCCTAGCGCGACTATCCCACCCGCGGAGACAGCCGCGGCAACGGAAACTGCTCAGCCCACGGAGACTGTACTACCTACCGAAACAACGGAGCCTTCACCAAGCGCGCCGCCGGTGGTTACGCCGTTGCCAGCTGAACCTCCTCCTGTTGCGGAAGGACAGGTCACGGTAAACGGCATTGCCAGACAAGATATCGCCGTCATGCCTGAGGGGGTACGGCAGCATGTGCGCGAGATATTTGTACTGGGCCAATCATACGGCCGTGATCCGCGCGCCTTCTCTAAATTGGGGGACAGTGTGACGCTCACGGATCACTATATGACGCGTTTTGATTCCGGGCACTATGCGCTGGGCGAATACGAACACTTGCAAGCGGCGATTGACCATTACAGCGGTTCTTTCTCGCGCTATGGGGTGGCGACACGAGTCGGGTTGCATGCTTGGTCTATCTTTGATCCGCTGTGGGCCAACAAGGAATGGTGTCTGCCTGATGAGCATATGGTAGCTTGTGAGATACGTCTGTTTAATCCCAGTGTTCTGTTGGTGAAGATTGGTTCCAACGACAGCGGCGCTGCCTCATCCTTTGATGAAAATATGCGTCAGATGGTTGAGTTTGCCATTGAAAATGGCGTTATCCCGATCCTGGGCACCAAGGCGGATCGCTTCGAGGGTCCAGACGACCGCAACAACCGCATGATACGGCAAATTGCCGAAGATTATCAAATTCCGCTCTGGGATTATGATCTGGTCGCGGGAACGCTGCCCAGACGGGGCTTGGGCGGCGACGAAGTGCATATGACTATGGCCGATGCTGACGATTACACCAATCCGGAGACCTTCAAGCGGGGTTATCCAGTCAGCGACTTAACGGCTTTGATGACGCTTTACGAAGTCTTGCAAGAGGTAACGGCCGCCGGTGGCGCTTGATCTGCTGGTCATCCTGGTATTGGGTGGGGCTGCTTTCTTGTACGCTGCACTTGTGCGCGGAAAGGGGCGCGGCTGGGCACTGCTCGTGGGCAGCGTCATTGCTATCTATTGGCTGCAACCATCACTACCCATCCGCTTCAGCGCCTATATTTTGCAGACGGCGACGGTTCTGTTGACCGTCGCCACCTGGTGGCTGACGCGACCTGCTGACGAAGCCGCACGGAAGGAGGCAACAAAAGAGAACCGCGTTGCCTTGCTGGTGACCGGCTTGCTGGTTGTGGGCATGGCCCTAAATCGCTACGTGGTCGCCGATATTCGCCTGACGGCGTATCGGCCTCCTCCGCCACTAATCGTGGCCGCTGTTCTGGCTGTGCTCTTCGTTTTGGCTCTGGTTTTAGGACGACGTATCCGCCACTGGAACCAACGACGTGTCCTTTCAGCGGCGATTGTAATTATTGTCCTTTTGTTTGTCGTGTTAAAGACGGAGCATTTGGCCACAGCTCTCGCGACCTTGTGGAGGCGTTCGACGGGTCAGGACCCATTGCTGGCGGGCACGGGCGATTTAGCCTGGTTAGGTTTCTCCTATGTCGCATTTCGGTTGATTCACACGCTACGTGACCGGCAGAATGGCATTCTTCCCGATCTTACGCTGCGAGAGTATATTACTTACGTGCTGTTTACGCCGGCGTATATCGCGGGACCGATTGATCGCGCGGAGCGTTTCACGGGCGACTTGCGCAAGATTCCGCAGATGGTGGGGCTGGACGGCAACCGTTTTCTGGCCGGTGGACAACGTATCGTCATTGGCATGTTTAAGAAATTTATCATCGCCGATGCCCTGGCCATGGGCATGTCGATGACGCCGGTCAATGCCCTGCAGGCGAATTCTACAGCGGGATTGTGGGTGCTGCTTTACGGTTACGCTTTGCGCCTCTTCTTTGATTTTAGCGGTTACACGGATATTGCCATCGGTCTGGGTATGCTGTTTGGTGTCCAACTACCGGAGAATTTCAACCGGCCGTATTTAACGACTAATATCACAAAGTTCTGGCAGAGTTGGCATATTACTTTGAGCAATTGGGCTCGTTTCTATGTCTTTTCACCGTTATCTCGTTCATTATTGAGGCGGGAGCCACGGCCGTCGCCGACGTTGATCGTCTTTGTATCCCAATTGGCGACGATGATCGTCATCGGACTGTGGCACGGGGTAAGTTGGAATTATTTCATTTGGGGCGTCTGGCATGGTCTGGCGCTCTTTGTGCATAAGCAGTGGAGCGATCGTACACGTAAGTGGTACCGGGGATTGAACGATAAACCGTGGCAGAGGCGAGCCTGGACATTTTTCTCCTGGTTCATCACGTTCCAATATGTGGTACTGGGCTGGGTATGGTTCCTGATGCCGACGGTTAAGAGCGCGGCGGTTACGCTGGCCCGGTTATTTGGGGTGGGATGGTGAAGATGGTAAATGGAAGTCGAGTGGTGAACTGGCGCCTGCCATTGCGGGTGATTGGCAAGGCGGTCGTATTGTTTCTGCTGCTCAATCTACTGTTTGCTCTGACGCTGCCACTGGAATTCTTGGGCCGCGCTTCATTATATAACTGGTTGCTTGCGGGGAGGGAGCGGCTGCCATACGGCGAGGTGCCGAGCGAGTCGTATAATTTGAGCCTTTTTAATATCCCGGCGATGATGGCCAGCCACATCATTAGCCAGGAAAAGGCGCATGACGAATTTCGTGTTCTGGTTATTGGCGATTCGGCCACATGGGGTTGGTTTCTGGAAAATGATTCGACTCTGGCGGGCCAAATCAATAAGGGCGATTACGTAACGGCCGATGGCCGGCGCGTGGTAGCATATAATCTGGGTTATCCGATAATGTCTCTTACCAAGGATTTAATGTTTCTTGACGCGGCTAAGGAGAGCGAAGCAGATTTGATCGTCTGGCCCGTAACCTTAGAGTCATTCCCGCGAGAGAAGCAGTTGTTTGCGCCGATTGTGCAGAATAATCCGGGGCGGATAAGGCCGTTGATTGATGGCTATGATCTGCAACTAGATCCCGCAGATGAACGATTTGTGAACCCCGATTTGCTGGACAGCAGCATAGTGGGGCAGCGGCGAAACCTGGCTGATCTGCTGCGATTGCAGCTATATGGTTTTTCTTGGACGGCCACCGGCATTGATCAAGCTATTCCGGAGAACATCCCACTGCGTAGGTCGGATTTTGAGGAAGATCTGAGTTGGCAAGATTATGAAGCGGCCGTGCCATTAACCAGCGAGGAACTAGCAATGGAGGTTCTGGAGGCGGGCGTGGCCATGGCGGGAGAGACGCCGGTGCTAATTGTCAATGAGCCGATGTTCATCAGCTGCGGTCAGAACAGCGATCTTCGTTATAATTCCTTTTACCCACGCTGGGCTTACGACCAGTATCGGCTGCTTCTAGAGGAAGCGGCTGTCGCCAATGAATGGCATTATCTCGATATTTGGGACCGTATCGTCGCCGATGAATTTACGGATACGCCGGTGCATCTGACGCCGGAGGGATCGCGGCAAATGGCGGAGATGGTGATGGAGGAGATGCTGCGGATTGTGCCGAAGGGATAATTCTTACTTGGTGAATTGTGATTTGTGATTTGTTTATTGGACGATTTGGAAAAGTTGCGTGACGCGGGAAATTGCAAGAAGGATTTTGATGATGGATGATGTTGCGGTACGGATGAAGTTGCGGAATTTTATTACACGCGAGTTGATACGGGATGAGGATTATGAGTTGAATGATACGGAAGGAATCATCACAGAGGGTTTAATGGACTCTTTCGCCCTGGCTGAATTCGCGGTGTATGTGGAGCAGGAATTTGATGTGTTTATTCCTGATTCGGACTTGACGGTTGAAAAAATGGACACTTTGGATCAGATGGTGGCACGCGTCATGCGCGACCTGGATTGATCCGATCCGTTGAAAGTATGCTCTCACAAGCGACTCGATCTGAATTTAGAACTTTGCTGGACGCGATCGCTCTTGGCAGTGACGAGAGCGAACGCGATGCCATTGTTTACGTGGCAACGGATAAGAAAGCGATCCATGTGACGCGGCGGGAATTCCGGCAGCACGTTTTGGAGTACGCTGTGGCCTTGCGCGCTTTGGGATTGGTGGCCGGGGATTTGGTGGTCATCGCCCACACACAAAACCTGGAAAGCATCTACGCTTTCTGGGGAGCGATGATGGCTGGGTTGATTCCCTCAATGTTTCCCACGCTCACGGAAAAGCTAGATCCCGAAATTTACATGCGTAATATGGCGGAGCTCGTGCAGATTTCCGGTGTTGGTGCGGTGCTGACGAGCGATGCGTTCGCGTTTACGTTGGATGATCAGGTGGGATGTCCTGTGTATGGTTCAGGCCAACTTGCGGAGATGGTGGCCAATGATGCAGTGCTGGGTTTAGAACCAGCCTCCGCGGACCAGGATGCGATCGCTTTCTTGCAGCATTCGAGCGGGACGACTGGTTTGCAGAAAGGGGTGGCGCTTTCGCATCGCGCGGTACTGAACCAACTGGCAAGTTACAGCGACGCCATCGGCTTGAACAGAGAGGATGTGATCGTGAGCTGGCTGCCTCTTTACCACGATATGGGGCTCATCGCGGGGTTCCTGCTACCGTTGGCGCAAGGAGTACCGTTGATTCTTATGTCGCCTTTCGATTGGGTTCGCCATCCGGCCCTTCTACTGCGAGCGATTCAGGAGCAGCGGGGTACGTTGTGTTGGATGCCAAACTTCGCCTACAATCACAGCGCGCGGCGCATTCGGCAGCGGGATTTGGAAGGGCTTTCGCTGTCAGGTATGCGCCTGTTTGTCAACTGTTCGGAACCGGTGCGAGACGACAGCCACGCGCTTTTCCTGGACCGTTTTGCACCGTATGGAGTGTTGCGGGAAATGCTGTCGGTCAGTTATGCAATGGCGGAGAATACCTTTGGCGTGACGCAAACGGCCGTGGGACAAGCGGCGTCGCTTGATGTTATAGACCGGCAAGCGTTGGAAGAGGAGAAACGGGCGCTGCCGGTGGATCGCGATCACCCACGTGCGGCCGTTAAAGTTTCCTGCGGACCGCCCATTGAGGGCAGTGAGATCCGTATAGTTGGTAAGCGCGACGCACACGCCGAAGAACGCGAGGTAGGCGAAATCGCCATTCGCAGCAACTGTATGCTAAGCGCCTACTATAATCGGCCGGATTTGCAGCCTTTTAGAGATGGTTGGTTCTTCACAGGGGATATGGGTTACATGGCGGATGGTGAGGTTTATGTTATTGGCCGGTCGAAGGATTTGATCATCAATGCCGGGAAGAATGTGTATCCACAGGATATAGAGGCAATTGTTAACGATCTGCCGGGCATTCATGCGGGCCGGGCCGTGGTGTTTGGTGTGCCAGATGAACGGGAAGGCACGGAGTTGATCGTGGTTGTTGCCGAGGTGCGGAGTGAAGACGCCGGAGAACGCAAGGAGATTAGCAAGAGAATCCGCCAGGAGGTGGCCCGAAAGAGCATGGTGACGGTCAGTTATGTGCAGTTGGTGGGGGCAAAATGGTTGATCAAGACTTCCAGCGGTAAGATCGCGCGGGCAGCCAATCGGGAGAAATGGTTGGCAGAACGTAGAACACCGGGTAAATGAAATTAAAGATTGCGAGTGCGCGGGATCC
>JAACFF010000368.1 GCA_009937635.1 Chloroflexota bacterium | reverse complement strand
TACTGGCCTTCCTATTGTGGCTGAAATCGCCCGCGTGAAAGAGCTGCCTGTGGCCGATGCACCAGAAAAGCTGCAGGCTTTGCTTCACGAGGTCGAGTCGGAATTTGAGAGGATAACATGAGCACGCAAAGACCCGCCGCTCTACATATGCCTAACTTGGTGACGAAAGCATATTGCACTATTTCTCGGATCACGGGGCCATTACTGTTTATTGATCGCACCCAAGAAATTGCATTCAACGAGATCGTGGAGATTACCGGTCCTGATGGTGAAATACGGTTAGCCCAGGTGCTTGAGGTGGATAAGCGGCTGGGTGTGGTACAGGTGTTTGCTGGTACCAGTGGCCTGGACCTGGTACGCACGCGCGCCCGTTTTACGGGTGATGTGGCCAGGTTGGACGTGTCTCTTTCGATGTTGGGGCGGGTGTTGGATGGATTCGGTCGTCCCATTGATGGCGGCCCGCCCGTTATTCCGGACGTCTCATTAGACATCAATGGGCTGCCCATCAATCCCGCCTGTCGCGCTCAACCGAGAGAGTTTATCCAGACCGGCATATCAGCCGTGGACGGGTTGAATACGCTAGCGCGGGGACAAAAACTACCCATTTTCTCCGGCGCCGGTTTGCCGGCCAATGAACTGGCGGCCCAGATTGCATCGCAGGCGCGTGTGATGGGGGGTAACGGTCATGAACCGTTTGCCGTTGTCTTTGCTGCTATCGGTATCACTCACCGCGAAGCCTCGTTCTTTATGGAACAGTTTCGCGCCGGTGGCGCTATGGATCGCACGGTATTGTTCATCAATCGCGCTGACGACCCGGCCATTGAGCGCCTGTTTACACCACGGGCGGCTCTCACTGCAGCCGAGTACCTGGCTTTTACTCACGACCGGCACGTCCTCGCTATCCTGACGGATATGACAAACTATTGTGAAGCCCTGCGTGAGGTGTCGGCTGCACGTGAAGAGGTGCCGGGACGGAGGGGGTACCCCGGCTACATGTATTCTGACCTGGCCAGCTTGTATGAACGGGCTGGCCGCTTGCACGGGGAAAAAGGTTCAGTGACGCAATTGATTATTCTCACCATGCCTGATGATGACATAACCCATCCTATTCCCGATCTAACTGGTTACATCACTGAAGGGCAGCTTGTACTCAATCGCGACCTACACCGCAAGGGCATTTATCCCCCTATTGATGTCCTTCCCTCACTTTCGCGCTTGATGAATGCGGCTATTGGGGGAGATAAAACGCGGGCAGATCACCGGGCCGTGGCCGACCAACTGTATGCATTTTACGCGGAGGCCCGCGATTTGCGTCGTCTGGTAGCCATTATTGGCGAAGCCGCGCTGTCGTCCGAAGATCAACGTACATTGGCCTTTGCGGATCGTTTTGAAGCGGAATTTATTGGGCAAGGATCGGCTAATCGTTCGATTGGAGAAACGCTTTCACTAGCCTGGACGATACTGACAGACATGCCGGCCGAACGCCTGAAACGTATTTCGCAAGCGGCTATCGAGAGGTATCACCGTGGAGAGTAGCACCTGATCGGCCTCGGGTTTTGATTATGCAGAAAGTAACCGTTACGCGGATGGAATTGCTCGCTAAAAAAGAGCAAATTGAGTTGGCAGGTCAGGGATTGGAGCTGCTCAAGCAAAAGCGGGCTGCTTTGCTGCGTGAATTGATGCGGGTGGCCGATTGGGTAATGGCTCGCAGTGATGCGCTTCAGGAAGCGGCCGTTAATGCCTGTTGGGCTTTAGCGCGTGCCGAAGCCAGAGCAGGCACCGTGGCCGTGCGTTCGGCGGCACTCGCCGCGCGTGGCGCATTGAGACTTGAGGTCCAGTCGGCCAATGTGATGGGAGTACGCGTTCCAGTCATAGAACAAAAACGCGTTTCGCGATCGGTGCTCGGACGCGGCTATGCCATCAGTGGCACGTCCGTCACAATTGACGAAGCGGCGGCGGCATTTGAAGCTGAAGTAGACAGCTTAATCGAATTAGCGCAGAGTGAACTACGTCTGGAGCGTCTGGCTAGAGAAATCCAAAGCACCTCGCGTCGGACGAACGCCTTGGAACACATTGTCCTACCCCGCTTAATAAGGGAACGTGATTATATTGAGATGGCCCTGGATGAACGTGAGCGTGCCGACCATTTTCGATTGAAGCGGGTAAAACGGATGCGGCAGAAGAAAGCTGAGGAAGAGGCAATCATTATCATGAATTTGGCTGACCAACGCTATTGAGGGCAAGGTGGCGAATTTGGGAAAGGGGTTAATGAGGAGAGCAAGGGAGAATATTATGAGCAAATTGGAAAAAGAGAATTTTGTAGACGAACGTGGAAAAGAAGGGCCACAGGCAGCAATGGAGAAAGCGCTGATTGAAGCATACTTGAAGGCCAAGGGGTATAGCTTAAAGGACTTGCACGAATTGCCCGAAGAGCAAGCTAAAGCTCTGATGACAGAAGCGTGCGAGTATGCATCTCTAAGACTTGCTCAAGTGGAGTCGACGGCACACTTCCGGGATAAGATTCATAAGCCATCCTGATCCGTACGGCCTTGTGGTGGATGAGCTCCGATAATGAGTTGAGGAGTCCTATTCATTTTTGCCTGTCATCCCTGATGAGCTGAAGAGCCAAGCAAATGGAATCTATCTTATTGAAACAAACCATCACTGGGATTGTTTAGTAAGTGTCGCCGGACGGGCTTGATTACTGCATACGATCAAACGTTACGTTACTTTCCCCTTGCGGTTCCACGGGAGGCTTTTCCAATGGACAAAACAGGCTCCTATGGACTGTATCGTCTATTGCGGACTTGTGTGCGGTAGGTGTCACTTGAGAACAGAATGTGATGGCTGTAAGAATATAGCCAGTTTATGTGACAGAAGCGAAGTGTGTGTTCAGAGGAAAGGTTGTCTGGAATGAGGTTTACAGGGCTGTTGGGAATGTGCTGAGTTCCCTTGTGGCAAGGACATGTATGGCCCTCCGCACGATCTTAGAATCAGGATATTTGTACCTTCATCAAAGCCGAGGGAACCGAAACTCTTGTTGATTGTCTTTTGAGAAATGAAACGCGCGGCATTCATTATGGACGCAATAGTGATTACGACGGCAAGGGCGGCGAGGAAGAAATCATGTTGCTGCTAAAAATCGGCCTTTACGTTTGACATTTTGTTTAGCGGGCTTTCGGCCTGCTGTTGGTGCATAATTCAATGGTACCCACCCATCAGATAACACCCTAAATAGCACGATCGGGGTAAGACAATAATACTAGCTTGCACTTATGATAAGGGTATCAGATTTTGGCAATCTCGAATTAGTCAAAATAGGGAAAAAACGATGACTACCAAAAAAGAAATGAATTCAACCAAAAAAACCGCAAGAATTGTGGGAGTATTATTCATTACGGTGATGGTTGCTGGCATGTTAAGGTATGTTTTACTAGACCCTATTCTAGATGCTCCGGATTATCTTATTAATGTTTCTGCAAATGAAAACGAAGTGATAATTGGAGCGCTCTCTTCTTTTATTCTGGCTGTTGCACTTGCTGGTATTGCAATTGTGATGTACCCAATCTTTAAAAAGCAAAATGAAGCTTTAGCTCTTGGGTACGTTGGTGCCAGGATTGTTGAGGGCGTACTCTTTATTGTTGCTGTACTCGCCATACTGACACTATGGACATTAAGTCAGGATTATGTAAAGGCAGGAGCTCCGGATGCTTCTTATTTTCAAACTTTAGGCGAATTATTACTAGCAGTGCGTTATTGGGCGTACAATGTGTTATGGCCAGTCACACTTAGCCTGGGTGGTCTGATATTTTATTACCTTTTTTATCAATCAAAACTCATTCCTCGATGGTTATCGGTCTGGGGTCTTATTGGAGCCTTGTTGTTCCCGGTAGCTTGGTTATCTCTGTTCGGCTCGACGATCTCAGGTCCTTTCCTTCTCCCGTGGGCGTGAATGAAATGGTTCTAGCGGTATGGCTGATAGTTAAAGGATTCAATTCATCTGCAATCAATTCTCTGTCTGCCTAAGTAGATATGAACTAAGTATAAATTAGCAAATCTACTATTAAGGAAGGATGCCCAAATGAAAGCAATAGTATACGAAGAATACGGACCATCGGAGGTTCTTCAACTTAAAGAGATAGAAAAACCCGCTCCCAAGGAGGACGAAGTACTGGTAAAAGTCCTTGCGGCATCCGTAAATTTTGGTGATTTACCTATCTTGAGAGGTGAACCACTGCAACGGCTAATGGGATGGGGGCTTTTAAAACCAAAAAACAAGATACTCGGAGATGACATAGCTGGACTTTTTTGAAAGAGCTTGTGGAAGCCGGCAAAGTAGTACCTGTAATAGATAGACGTTACCCGTTGAGTGAGGTACCTGACGCTCTTCGGCATCTTGAAGGCGGCCACGCCCGCGGAAAAGTAGTCATAACTATGGGGCATAATAACAAATGACAATCCTTACTGCAGAAACATCGCTACTATTAATAGGAATAAAATGAACATAGAAACGAATACCGTCAGGCTTTTAGGCGTAGCGCAAGTGCTTGTTTTTGTTAGCTTCTTGATTACGGAAGGACTGCAGGCAACGGCAGTTGGATCGGGCAGCATGTCCGACATCCTCTTAAGTATTTCAAAAAGACTCTCCCTGATGCGAATCAGCGGTCTGGCTGCACTGGGTCAAACCATAGTAATCATTGCCTTGGGAGTTTTGTATTTTGTCGTGTTTTACGAAGAGTACAAGATTATCGCGCTTATGGCCCTGGGGTGTATTTTGTTAGCAGCAATCACTTTTACCGTAGGCAAGATAGGCGCAAATGCTCTGATACCTTTAAGCCAGGAATTCGTTGAGGCGGGAGCGCCTGATCCCTCTTACTTTCAAACGCTGGGTGATTTCTTGTACAACGGCGTTGATAAACGGGGAAGCGAATTATATGCTTTGTTCATTGCCTTGGGCTTTTTACTGACGACTTACTTGTTATATATATCAAGGTCTATTCCACGCGCAATATCTATCTTTGGCCTTGTAGCACTCTGCCTGTTCTTAATATATCAAGTGCTGCAGCTTTATGAGCGTGATTTATTCCCTACTGCACAGTATTTGGCCCTTCCATACGTTCCATATTGAATAGGTCTAGGAGTATGGTTCATACTCAAGGGATTCAATTAATCTGCAATCGTTTCCGAGTCTGGCAAAACAGAGATAAACGAAGATCATTTGAGCAGATCAAAGCAAACTTGGAGGAGACTTATGAAAGCAATTGTATGCACAAAATACGGGCCACCCGAGGTTCTTCAGCTTATAGATGTAGAAAAACCTACTCCGAAGGACAATGAAGTACTGATAAGAGTACACGCAACCACAGTAACATCAGGGGACGTGAGATTGCGAAGTTTCACATGGGCTACCTGGTTCTGGCTTCCCGGGCGAGTTATGTATGGCCTCACAAAACCAAGAAAAAAGATACCAGGGAATGAGCTGGCCGGGGAAATTGAAGCCGTGGGCAAATATGTCACACGATTTAGGAAAGATGAACCGGTCTTTGGAATTATATGGGAGACAAGTTTTGGTGGTGCTTATGCCGAGTACATCTGTTTGCCAGAAAAATGCTTGGCAACAAAACCGGCCAATATGACCTATGAGGAAGCCGCAGCTGTTCCGATAGGCGGGCTGACGGCATTGGTTTTGCTCAGAAAAGGAAAAATCAAGAGCGAACAGAAAGTGATCATTCTTGGTGCTTCGGGGAGTGTCGGTACATTTGCCGTACAGCTTGCGAGATATTTCGGTGCGGAAGTGACAGGAGTTTGCAGTACCAAGAATATCGAATTGGTGAAATCCCTTGGTGCACATAAGGTCATTGACTACACTAAAGAGGATTTTACCAAGAACGGTCAGACCTACGACATCATTTTCGATGCGGTCATGAAGACTTCATTTTCACAAAGTAAAAGCTCACTGTCCCCCAAAGGGGTCTTCATTACAGTTGATTATCCTCTTCTTCAAGCACTTTGGACTTCAATAGCAGGCAG
>JAACFF010000367.1 GCA_009937635.1 Chloroflexota bacterium | reverse complement strand
TGCCATCCTGGAAAAAAGAGCCGCTGCCCCGAAATGGTTGCTGCAGACAACCCCAACAGCGCCAATACCATGTATTTCCGCAAGTTCTACAGCCCGTGTCATTGCTGATTTCGCTACGATATAGCCCATGCCATCGTCGCCATTAATTACTTCCAGGGCGCCGAGACCACGGATCTTCTTGATATGTGGGGTTGGATTTACTGCTTTGGATTTGAGTCTCTCAAGGTAAATCGGCGCGCGCAGCACGCCGTGAGAATCAATGCCCCACAGATTTGTTTGTACCAAGCACTGTGCACAATAGGCTGCATCTTCCGGGCTCATTTCGGTTGTTGCAAAGAGTGACGACACGAATGATTCTAGATCGTTAGCTTGAACAATTACTTCTTTTTCCTTTATCATGGGTCCATATTCTCAGGGCGCAAACGTAGCGACGCCTGGTATTAACACGCGAAGTCGATAAAAACCGGTTGACGCCGTAATGTAAAGGGTTTGCAGGTCTTCATCGCCGAATACAAAATTGGCAGCAAATTCTGGTGTCTCGATTATGCCCAGCAAGATGCCGGATTGATTGAAAATGTGTATGCCGCCCGGTCCACAGCAGTAAAGATTACCAGCCTGATCAATCTTCATACCGTCGGCTACACCGGGTTTGTCGCCGGTAAGATTGGCAAAGAGTTGATCGTTCTCAACTGTGCCATCTGCCGTCAAAACAAACACACGGATATGTTGCCGAACCGTGTCATTAACGAAAAGTAGCGACTCGTCTTTCGAAAAACAAAGGCCATTAGGCTTGGCAAAATCGTCAATTAATAGGGATAGTTCTCCAGAAGTTGGCTCAAGCCGATAAACGCCGCTAAAAGATAATTCCGGCTCGCGTGGGACGCCGAAACCTGCACTACGTCCGGACGTCGGATCGGTGAAATATATGGCACTGTCGCTTTTAACAACAACATCGTTGGGGCTGTTTAACTCCCGACCATTATAATGCGAAGCCAGGACAATATATTCGCCACCATTCTTAAAATCCGTCCGGGATAAGCGGCTTGTAGCATGTTCACAGGTTACGACGCGACCCTGCTGATCATATGCGTTGCCATTGGCCATATAGCTGTTATGGCGTAGGATCTTAATGCCCCCAAATTTCGACCAACTGTAGATTGAATTACCCAAAATATCGCTAAAAATTACTGTCCGTTCTTTTGGATGCCAGATAGGACCTTCGATGAAATCAAATCCGGTCTGCACTAATTCCAATCTACTGTTTGGTTCAACTACGGCCTCAATATCAGCGTGATTTACAGCAATGCCCATGGTCTACGCTATCCTAGCTGAACCTCGGATAACCAACTCACCAGGTAGGAGAGTAATTTGCCGGATGGGGAAATCATCTTCATTGTAGGTTACCAGTTCAAGAGCCGCAGAGATCATTCTATTGATAGGTTGGTGGATAGTGGTTAAATTGTAAGCTGGCCAACTGGCCAAGGGGATATCGTCAAAGCCAATAATAGATAAATCCTCTGGTACTTGTATGCCCAGCTCATATCGAGCTACATCCAATGCTCCCAGTGCCATGACATCCGCAGCACAGAAAATGGCATCGGGGGGATCATCTCTGTCCAACAGGGAACGGGCCGCGGTGCGGCCAGCTTCATAGGAATAGAACCCATTTTCACGCATACACTCCACATAACCTCGCGTTTTCAACTGATCCATAAATCCCTTCTCGCGCATAAGATTGGAAGCTGTTCCACTGGTCCCGGCCATATAGGCGATGCGCTGGTGTCCGGCATCCAGAAGCACATTGGCAACCTGTCGTCCCCCCTCTTCGTTATCACAACCAACCACATTGGCCTGTGTTCCCGGTGCAAATCGATTAAATAGTATTACTGGTGTCCCAATACGGGCGCATTCATCAATTATTGCTTGTCCTGGTGTTGAAGAAGTTATGATGAGTGCATCCACTTGGTATCCGAGCACTTGAGGTAAGATTTCATCCACCGGTCGATCTGGCGGAGCGCTGAAGAGCAACAATTGTTTTCCCAAGGCTTGCAGCTGGTGGGCAAATTGTTCCAAGACATTGTTGGAAAAGAAACTGGAAGCCAGATTAGACATCACTATGCCGATGATATTCGTGCTTTGAGATTTTAAACTGCGCGCTATTACATTGGGTGTGTAGCCTAATTCTGATGCGATGGCCAGAACACGGGCACGCGTCTCCGGCGAAACGGGTGAGCCAGGGTCTAATGCGCGGGATACAGTAGGCTGCGATACACCAGCTAATTTAGCGACATCTATTGAGGTAACTTTTTTTCGAGGCATATTCGATCTTATTCTTGTAACTTGAAAAAATTATCTTAACGAACCAGACCTACGCATACGTATTCAATAGTTTACACAAAAGTACTTGATTGTCAATAACTTTTGTCAGCCATGTTATCTTGATATGCGCGAATCCACTTATGTTTCGTCGATGAATCCACCCTATCATTAGATGCTGGAAATTCTTTCATTCCTCAACCCACGCTACCGACAGAAGAATCATCTGAAGGCTCTATCCAACCTGATATACCGCTGGATTCCATGTTTTCCATTGATCGTTACGCACATATGCCACGCCTTCCATAAGTCGGCGTGCCGCCGCCATTAAGAGTGCGAAGGCTTGATCCGCGGTTGCTTCTGTGAGAACGTCAGGCGTATTGCCGACAGGAATATTACGTTCCGTAGCTGAATCTACATCTATTGCCGTAGCCAACTGCATAGTTGCTTATGACTTTTAAGTTAGAGGCAGCAGAAAGTAACACATTGTCAATACGTTCCGTTAACATGGAAACAATTCCATCTACTTCCGTAACCGCCTGAAATAATTGCGAACGGGTAGGCGGGATATCCTCATCCCATATAAAGACTTCACATTCAGACTCAATCAGCCCCAGGGTTTTGGGATATTATTCTACTAATAGATACTCGTGGTTTCATGACTTAAGCACCATCCATATATTCCTGGAAAAAACAAAATCAAAATCATTGTCTTGCTTGACATTTCATTCAACATCCGCTATGGTAGTTTACACTATTGCATACCTATGCACAAAAGTTCCTAAGTACCTTTGGAAGAGAGAAAATGCAGAGCACTAAAATTAATCATCGGGAAATTTTAAAGTGCCTGCAAGCATGCGTGAATTTGGTACCCCACAATGAACCGTGAAAGCGTACTGACAAAGCTGGCGTCGTTTGACACTCCAACGGTTTGTAATGTCATCGAACTATTCGAGATCCGACCCCGTAACGCAGGCTACGTTAAAGATGCCACTATTCATTGTAATTATCCAGCAATGCCACCGATTGTTGGCTACGCGGCTACTTCAGTTGCTCGTTCAACCTACGCACCAACCAGAGACGATAGTGCTTCTTATTCTTGGCTTGAAGAACAGATAGAGCGGTTTAATGAGCTTTCAGGCCCCCCGATTGTTGTTATAGAAGATTTAGATACCCCAAAGATTGCTGCCATGTTTGGCGAAATAATGTGTACCTCTTACAAGATATTTGGTGCGAAAGGGCTTATCACCAATGGTGCGGGGCGAGACATTGGGCAAGTCGAGGCGATGGGCGGTTTTCAGCTGTACACAAATGGCGAAATCAGTTCACATGCCTACTTTCAGTTAGTAGACCTATACCTGCCAGTGGAGATTGGCGGATTAATCATTCATACAGATGATTTGCTGCATGCAGATCGAAATGGAATAACACAGATCCCTAAGGAAATAGCGAGCGAGGTTGCGGATGCCTGTGATGTGTTTCTGGAAAGTGAGCGCATTTTTCTTGAGGTCATTAATAAACCCAATGTTTCATTGAAGCAATTTAAAGAAGCGCGGGCGGCATCCAAAGCAATGCAAAAGCAGTTACGAGATCAACTAGCGCGGGTGTAGGTTCAAGGCTTAATCTCGGCCTTTCTTTTACAATTTCATCGTAACGCTTGTAAATCGGATTAGGCCGGTTTTTTTGAGATCGATTTTGTATACGTATACAAAATTGCCTTAATCAAAGGAGGTGATAGCGTAATCTATTCCGAAAGTTACTAGAATGGTTTTGGCCATAGAGTGGCCAAAAGCCGAATAATTGGTTCGACAGAAGATTATCCCGTTTTTAGATACCAGGAGAAGGATGAAATGTTAAGAAATAAAAGCACTGCAATTTTGCTGGCCGTGATGGTTGTGGGTTTGTTTGTCTTGGCAGCCTGCCAACCACAAACTGTTGAAGTAACACGCGTTGTCACTGAAACCGAAACCTTGACCGAAACCGTGGTCGAAGAAGTTGAAGTTACACGAGTCGTCGAAGGCGAAGTTGTAACTGAGATTCAAGAAGTTGAAGTCACGCGCGTGGTAGAAGCAGAACCAGAGGAGTTAGAAGAGCTGCCTTATGGCCTCACGCCAGGTAAACCTTATGATGGCACAGAACTAAACTTCCTCATCTGCTGTGCTACCGCACCACAGTTTGCTGCCCTAAATAAACGTTCCGAAGAATTTACTGAATTGACTGGCATCACGGTTAATTGGGCTGATTCTCCCTTTGGCGAATTCCAAAGCAAGATTATCGCTGAAGTAACTGCTGGCTCTCCCGCTTTCGATCTGATCGCTTATGTCGATGCCTGGGGCCCCAGTATTGAAAACTACCTCCTTCCTTTGGAAGGCCATATAGAAGAAGATGGTTGGGATCTGGAAAACTATCCGAACGCCTATCTTGAGGCTGGTAAGGGCTATCGTGATGGTGTCCGTTATGGTATCCCTCTGCGAGGTCATCCATTCATGATGTTCTATCGTGAGGATATTTTTGAAGAACTCGGGCTTGAGCCACCCACGACCTGGGCTGAGCTTGAAGAAGCTTCAGAGGCGATCTTAGCCGCAGGCTTGACTGATGCTGAAGGAAGTCCCATCTATCCCATTTCAATGTATTATGGCATCTGGGGTGGGCAAAACATTTTCGTTTGGGAAAGTATGTTGTGGTCCAATGGCGGCGATCTCTTTGATGAGAATTATGAACCAATATTCAATAATGCAGAAGGCGTTGAGGCAACACAACGTTACATCGACTTCCTCAACAAGGGTTACACCAGCCCCAGCACGGTGGCTTTCAATGAGCAAGAAGCCAATGCCGAGTACAACCAGGGCCGCGCGGCCATGTTCACCGGCTGGTGGTGGATGTACAGCCGGGGAACCGACTGTGAATCCAATCCGGCTGAAGTGTGTGAAAACGCCGGCTTCGCAAAAGTACCTGGCTGGGAAGGCAAAGGAACATCCTCCTACGGTCACATCTGGCAAACAGGGATCAACAAATTCTCCCGTAACCAGGATGCGGCTTGGGAATACATGAAGTTCTTCTTGAATGAAGATATCGAGAAGGAAATCGTTCTCGCCGATGAGGATCCCGCGCTGGATACGAACGTTGCGGTTCGGTTGAGCGTCTTGGCTGATGAAGAGGTCAACGAGGCACATGGTGGCTTGCAGGCTGTAGGTGCGGAAGTCTTGGAGGATGCTCGATCTCAGGAACTGCTGCCGGAATGGCCAGAAATTCTCGCGATTCTGGAGGTAGCCATTAATGATATGGCTGCCAATGGTGCCGACGTGCAGACGACACTCGACCAGGCTGCCGAAGATGTCCGTGCTGTTATGGAGCGAGGTGGTTACTACGACGAATAAACTTTCTAGATAAAGTTGAATTGAAAATGAGGTGGAGACAGTTCTCTACCTCATTTCCTATCATAGGAGGACCTCCGTGCAACGAAGATCTGTCGTGGTTGCGTTGTTAGCGCCGGCGATGATTCTCATAGCCGCAACATCAGCGTATCCACTGTTGTTCGCGCTTAATTCAAGCTTTCGGCGCTGGCAGTTATCTCGCTCACCTCTACCTGGCGAATTCATAGGCTTAGACAACTATATGCGCGCCTTTGACGATCGCTTTTTTGTGAATAGTATCAAGGTAACGGCTATTTTCACTATTGTCTCCGTCGCGCTTACTATTGTCATTGGCCTGGCGAT
>JAACFF010000366.1 GCA_009937635.1 Chloroflexota bacterium | reverse complement strand
GCCTCTAGCATACGACTTCACCGACAATGTTCGCGCCTTTGCTCAAGCATCTGATGACGCTCTGCAGGTGCTGGAGTACATTCACAACTACAAAGTGCCTGAAGCAATATATCCAACATCGTAGCGTCCAGGCACGGTTGAGTGGCCTTTGCGGGCCATACGGGAGATGGGGATGTTCATATCCCCTCCCCCGTACTCCAGAGTGAGAAGGAGCAGCGATTGGGACAAACTTATCTCTGGCAGCGGCTGGCGCGCGTCGGGCTGCTGATCTGCCTGGCAGTAGGCGCCATTTACTCAGGGAGATCGCTTGTCCTGGCGAAAACGGCCGGCCGCGGGGAAGAGCAGAGCCATCGGCAGGCCACAACTGACGCTACTCGATCAGAGGAAAGTAGTTCGCCCTTCTCCGCGCGCGCTGCGGAGCTTCAACCCACCGTTGATGATCGCTCCGGCGTCGTGGTTCTATTTAAGGCCGTGCCGGTTTCGCGGTACAAGGCGAATCTGTCTTCCGCTTCGGCCGGGTTGTCGCCGGTTCAGCGGAACCAGCTTCGCCAGTACAACCTTTCCCTGGCCAAAAATCACCAACAGTTCCTGAATGGAATACGCCAGTTAGGCATCAATGCCCAACTCAACTTCGAGTTCACATACCTTCTCAACGGGCTGGCGCTCTCCATCGATAGCGATGAAATCGAATCCCTGGCAGCCTTGCCTGGTGTCAGCGGGGTCTATCCTGATAGCCCGGTACACCTCAATCTGACCGAAACCATTCCCCTGGTAGGCGCGGACCACGCCTGGGAGATAACCGATGCTCAGGGACGGCACATAACCGGTCAGGGTATCCGCGTGGCTGTCGTTGATACGGGCATCGACTACACCCATCCCGATCTTGGGGGTTGCTTTGGCCCCGGTTGCAAGGTGGTGGACGGCTACGACCTGTATAACGACGATCCCGATCCCCTGGACGACGGCGGGCATGGCACACACTGTGCCGGGGTTGTGGCTGCCAGCGGGAAGATGACGGGGGTAGCCCCTGGGGCCACGCTTTTGGCCTACAAAGTGTTGGATGGCAGTGGCAACGGCACAATCTCAAGCATCATTGCTGGGATGGAAATAGCTGCAGATCCGGATCAGGATCCAGCCACCGCTGACGCGGTAGACATCATCAGCTTGAGCCTGGGTTATCCTGGCTCGCCGGGCGATCCCTGGTCTCTGGCTGTCAAGGCGGCTGCTGAAGAAGGCATCCTGGTGGCGGTTGCTGCCGGGAATCAGGGTCCTGACTACAGCAATCTCGATTCACCTGGCCTGGACGCCAACGCTTTTACGGTCGGTGCCAGCAACAAAGAGGATATGATCGCCTCTTTCAGCTCCCGCGGGCCGGTACCTGGCTACCCTGATCTTGTCAAGCCAGATATTGTTGCTCCCGGGGTGGAGATCGTTTCCACCTGGTTGAGCGGCGGTTACGCCTCGGCCAACGGCACCAGCATGGCTACTCCTCATGTGGCCGGTGCGGCCGCCCTGGTCTGGCAAGCCCACCCGGAGTGGACGGCGGAGATGGTCCGGGCTAGTCTGATGAACACGGCCGTTGATTTGGGATTGAATATCCATACCCAGGGTGCGGGGCGCGTACAGGTAGACGGTGCGATCAGCGCCCCGGCAGTTGTGGCTCCAGGCTCTTTGGGACTAGGTTTGGTCGACCTTAGCCAGCCGCAATGGACTACCTCGCAGAGCTTCCGGATCAGTAACATGACGGCGACATCCAGGAGCTATGCCCTCAGCCTCAGCAGCCCGCTGCTGGACGGCGATCCCCCTTCCTGGCCGGTCACTGCCACCCTGAGTACTAGCCAGCTAACCTTAGGCGGAGGACAGGGTAGTTCCGTCACTCTGACCGTGACCATGGATCCAGCCCTGATTCCTCCCGATCTCGATCGCAATGAGGGGCTGATTCTGGTCCAATCAGACCCAACTTTGCTCACAGTGCCCTTTGCCTTTCAAATGCCGCCTCTTTTTATCGAGAACCGGGTCCTGCCATTTACTGTGCAGTCAAGTTATGCGATCGAAATGGGCGATCTGGACGGGGATGGGGATCTGGATGCCTTCGTTGGTAACGCAGATTATTACAGCAACCCCGGCAACACCGTCTGGCTGAACGATGGCAGCGGGCTATTCATCGACAGCGGGCAGCGGCTCGGCAGCTCCTTTACCTGGTCAGTAGCTCTGGGAGATTTGGACGGGGATAAAGATCTGGACGCCTTTGCAGTCAATAGTGAGGTTTGGGATCCGCAGCCCAATAAAGTCTGGCTGAACGATGGTCATGGACGTTACAGCGCTAACGGACAGAGCCTGGGAAACGAAGTCAGCCGCGGTGTAGACCTGGGTGACCTAGACGGGGACGGAGACCTGGATGCCTTTGTCGCCAACGGAGATCCCAGCTACGGGGGTGGAGAGGCCAACTCAGTCTGGTTGAATGATGGAACTGGCCGGTTCAGCGACAGCAGACAGGCACTGGGTGGCTCGGTCAGCCAGGGCATAACCTTGGGCGACCTAGACGGGGATGGGGACCTGGATGCCTTTGTTGCCAATGGCCACCCGGAACGTGGGCGGGGCAAAGCGAACAAGGTGTGGGTAAATAATGGACATGCCCTGTTCACGGATAGCGGCCGAAATCTTGGCGATTCCATCAGCCAGGCCGTTGTCTTGAGCGATCTGGACGGAGACAGCGACCTCGATGCTTTTGTGGCCAATGGCGGGCCGGAGGTGGCCGCTGGACAACCTGACCGGCTCTGGCTAAATAATGGATCAGCTGTTTTCATGGATAGCGGCCGCTCGCTGGGCGACGATTCCAGCTACGGTGCAGCATTGGACGATTTGCATGCGGACGGCCATCTGGACATTTTCGTCGCCGGTTATCATGGAGGAAATAAGGTCTGGCTTAATGATGGCGCCGCGAATCTAACATTAAGCGGCCCCGGTTTTGCTGCAGAAAGCGCAGCAGATGTGGCCCTGGGCGACGTCGATGGTGATGGGGACGTGGATGCCCTGGTCGCCAATGCTATTGGCCGCGAGAACCGCCTGTGGCTAAACCGCAGCAATAGCCTGCCAATTCCCGATTGGCCCGCTGCTCCCTCCAACCTGAAGGCTGCCACTTTATCCCAAACCGAGATCGAACTAAGCTGGCAAGACAACGCCACTGACGAGACGGCTTACCATATTGAACGCTCAGCGGACAGCGGCACATCATGGAGTGAAGTAGGTACAGTCGCAGCTGACACGACTCTTTTTAGCGACTCCGCACTCACTTGCGGCACGAACTACACCTATCGTGTCCGCGCCTATCGCAGTAGCGATGGCCACTACTCGGCCTACAGTAACATCGCCCTTGGCATCTCCCTGACCTGCCAATATGATGTAAACTTGCCACTGATTGCGCGGTCTTTGCAGTAAGAATTAATTCCCCCTACCGTCCAAACCCCTCTTTTTTCATTCGCCGATGAATTCACGAGCGATTGAACGCCACACCATGCTTGTTTTATGCTGCGAGTAGGGTGCAGTGGAGATATATACTTTTGCAAAGTTGGCGTCTCTGCAATTGTGAGGGGCGGCAAATGGAAAAATGGCCAGTAGTTCTCTCAGAGAATTCACTACTCATTGTTTTGTCTGAGTGGCTCCTTGCCTGTTCAAAAAAGGAGTGTACGCGATGAAACGTATTAGCAATTTACTTATTCTGGCTCTAATTCTGTGCCTGTTCCTGCCCCTATTGGTTCTCGCTGAAAAACCAGTTAGTGGTAGCGTGCGTGATGAATTTCCAAGCGAGACGCTGCTCGCATGCCCAAAGCAGCACGACGAGCAAGCAACAAACCTGGAAGCTTACCAGCACGCAAAAGATACTCAATCACTTGCACCTTTCCATGTCGTCGTACCCCCTGCGGCCTTCAGCAGCGACGGCGCGGCTCCTGACGCCTTTCGCATCGATGCCGATTTTGGCTATCTGCGCGGCATGCACGCCGCGAGTAGCATGTGGGCGCCGCTGTACTTGCCCAGAGATGCCGTTATCAGTTCGCTTGAGGTACGCCTGGAAGATTGGGATGCAAAGCCAGGCAACGACGCATGCGTCTATCTGGACCGCATGAATCTGGAAACTGGAGAGTACGAGTGTTGCCTGGCCGAACTCTGTTCCTACGGCGGAGACGGAGAGTACGTCACGCTAGTTGAAAACAATATTAGCGCCCCCGTTGTCTCAGATCTCTATGCGTACCAGCTCAACCTCTACGGGCTTTATCCCGATACCTACATCTTCGGCATACGCGTCGGCTACGCATTTACGCAGCACCTACCCGCGGTCATGAGCGACTAAGCGCAGGTTACGCTTGCCGCTGTTTTTGCCGGTAATCCGCCAGGAAATTTACGCGCAGTCAACCCTCCTCGGGACCGCGGAGGAACTAGTTCCTCCGCTGGAAGAACTAGTTCTCTCACTACCAAAGCGCGATCCCCATTTCCCTCTTTTTTCATACCTGGCTCTACAAATGAGCGATTGTAATAGAGACGCCATCCGCATATGCTGTTATTACCTATAACGCTCATTGTAGGAGATAGCGATAAAACAGGGGGCACGAATAGCAATCATTGGAAAATCTGTCTTGATAGAAGGTGATATGACAGGCGCAGCAGGCGCAAGGGGGTTTTTATGAAACATTCCGTAGCAATTCTTTAATAGGGTTTCTTAATTCTCTGGGAGGACAACATGTTTAAAAGAATTTCGATCTTATTGACAGTCACACTCTTACTGCTGCTGGCCAGCACGACTGTCCTGGCAGACGGGTCCGGCTATCCATGGCTAGAGCACGCCGCACCTTTTGACTTCAAGTTCAATAACTTGATTGACAACCACCAGCAGTCTAAGCTTGTAAGGAGAGGTATGCTGCAGGGTTTTGTCTACATTCAATTTACCGGAGAGGAGATTGATGGCGTACCGGTGGCCGTCCGGGCAGACTGTGATAACCCGGTCCTTGATTGTCGCGTCGGCTGGAAAGTAGAGGGCATACCGGCTAAGGCGAAACTGGTGAACAAAGGACCGCGAAAATGGATAATAACGGAACAAGCCCAATTGCACCGTGCCACGAATTATCTTCATTTTCATTGGACCGACGGGCCACCAAAACCATGCGGTCTGACGATCGAAGAACAAGTATACGATGGTTACTTGCTGAAGCGCACGGCCATAACCGAATTCTACTGGCTGGGTGGAAATCCCTCTAATAGCGAAGGGGGTCGGCTTGTAACACCAGGTATGGACCTCCATAGCAACATTGTCACCGATTGGGACGGTAATGGTGGTAGTGGCGGTGGTTCAGGCAGCCATGACGACGGTGGTTGCGGCGGGCATGATGACGGCGGGCATGATGACGGCGGGCATGATGACGGCGGCACCGGAGGTGCAGGAGGAACTGGCGGCTCGGATGGTTCTGGCGAGCATAGTGCTGTTTCCACTGACAATAGTGGAGGTGCACCCATCATCATTACTCGGAGGATGATTCTCGCGTCAGAATCATTTGCCCAAAGGCCATAAGCGACCGGAAGGTTCAAGCCGGCGCTCACCGCCTATGCGCGAATCGCGCGCACAGAACCGCTGAAATGGGAATACGGCACTGAGCTACGAAGGGCGCTGTGCCCGGTGCCGCACTCCCCATTTGTACTGGTCCATGGCAAACTTCCACAGTTGTTGGTTATTTGCGCTAAAAGAAGAGATGCCTGGCATTAGGGAGCTTTGACCGGGGAATGGTCGCTTAGGATGCCAGGCATCTGCAGAACCAGGGACGAATCAAAAGAATTGGCTAGCTATTGCCGCCGCCTCTGCTCTTGCTCCCGGATCCACCGCGGTCGCTGCCACCGTTGCCGTTTCCTACACCGCCAGCATCGCTGCCAGGGCCGGGGCCAGGACCAGCACCTTCACCATCCCCATCCCCGGGGCCAGGACCAGCACCTTCACCATCCCCATCGCCGGGGCCAGGACCAGCACCTTCACCAGCCCCATCGCCGGGGCCAGGACCGG
>JAACFF010000365.1 GCA_009937635.1 Chloroflexota bacterium | reverse complement strand
AAGAATAAAGATATAAGCACCTTCTACCGGAAAATCTTCCTCGTAATATGGACGGACCCAGCGTTCTGTCCATTTTAGATTGCTCTCCCAAGGACCGATGATCCAGTGACCTGTAAGGGCGTGCATAATAGCCGAAGGTAGGCCTATGGCATGTCCCAATTCCAGAACGTGTAGCGCATCATGAGAGAAGTAGTATTGCCAGCGCTCGATAACAAATCCGGCTTGGGCCAATCGTTGTGCCCATACCTCAGGAGGATCGGTGTGGGCATGGCGTGATAGACGATTAAACATGGTCCGGTAATTGCTTGCAAACCCGTCAAGCCCGATCCGATTCAGGAACTCACCTCCTCCGAGATATTCACTGAAGTGGTGACTGGGCACCGTTATCACAAACGGAGCATTTGGTTGTAAAACGCGACCAACTTCATCCAAAACAGGCTGGATGCTGGGGATGTGTTCAAGTACGGAGTTGCTGAGGGCGCTGGCGAAATATTGATCCGGAAACGGTAGATAATCACCTGTAGCTTGCAGAGGTAAAGCATACATGCCGCTCTTGACCGCCTTGTTCAAGGGTCCCCACCAAGGATCGATTCCGACCTGAAGCGGATGATCGAAGGTCATCTGAGAAAAATGCCCGTCGCCACAACCTACATCTAGCACAGGTTGCGGTAGGTCAAGGTGCTGGTAAAAGCGTGCTTCGACCGCCCTCAAAAGAGCGCGGAAGGCAGGTATTGACTTTAATTGCTTCCACAGTAAATCGTCGCTATTAGGGTCTGGCGGCCTTAAAGGTCTATCGGTCACGCTGTGTTTCCTGTCAAATTATCTACCCATCTGGTCACGCATGATGCCCAAACGAACATAAGCATATGGCTCAACGGCGGCCGGGTCGAGGGTGCCTTGTTGAAGGGCTCTGAAAAGAGAGACGTAAGTTGCAGCCGTTTGCGAGGGATCGAAGCTCGCTGCGATCAGTTGCGAGTCCCGGGTGTATTGCTCTTTATTGCGGAGGATCTTGATCAAAGCATGGGCTAAAGCTCGATGATCGCCGACACTTGTGACCTCGCCCATGCCAGTCATCGTCACAGGCTGCCTGACCCCCGGCAGATTACAGGCCGCTACCGGCACACCATTACGCATGGCTTCAATCTGGACCAATCCAAAACTCTCTGTACTGTTCAAGCTGCATATACAGAGAACATCGAGATTCTCATAGAAAGCTGATAATTCCTCACCGTGCAAGGTTCCTAATAGTTTGTACTGATCATTATACTGCTTGAAAAGTGGTGCGAGTCGCCGCGCATATGACTCTTCACCAATAATGTCTTCATACGGCCCGGCATGAAGCACCAGGGCATCCGGGACCTCTTCGAGGATTGATGGCAGCGCTTTGAGTAAGACTTCAACCCCCTTTTCACTGGCTAATCGCGCTGAGATGCCGATGACACGACGACCTTCCAACTTGTATTGAATGCGAAAGCGCTCGATTTCTTCATCTGAGCAGGCGTCTAACGTGACTGGAGGGGGAACTATCTGCAGTTTCTTGTCAATATATTGGGATAGGAACGGGGAATTCGACCCATAATCCCGTGTATAGGTCACGATTACATCGGCCAGTTTGCCGGCGAGTCTGTTCTGCACCAACACGAACCGATCTATCAAGCTATTAAAAAATCCTTGGGGCAACTGTAAATCGCAATGATAAGTTAAGATGACAGGTTTTCCCATGATCCTTCCTCGGAGCGCCACGCCAGGAGCATCAAATTGAGGCAAGTGAAGATGGATGACATCTGCTCGCTGGGCTAATTTCCAAGCCATCGGCCCAAAACCGGGCATAAGTACCCCTTTGCTAATTCGCAAGGCGACAGGAACGCGCACGACTTTGACACCGTCAAGAACATCATATCGAGGTAACTGGGAGTCGTACCGCGACGTGAGGACTGTTACGTCATGCCCTTGATTGACCAGCGCTTTGCTTAGTCTTTCTACATAGATAGTTAGCCCGCTCACCCATGGGCGATAATAGGTCAATACTTCTAGAATTTTCATTCAGATATAAATTGAAAGCCCAAGATTATTGTTTCGACTCTTAACGCCGGACATTATGCTGTACAGGTCCTGACCATCTTCCAAATTATACAGTCGTTAACGGTTAGTTGCTCACCGATTCATTGGCTTCTTCGCGGTTTAAGAAGTCCTGGGTTGAGGCGACGACGTGGCGGAAGGTGGAGCCAGTGCCCACAATGCCAATAATGCCAAGGACGATCAGCGTTATGGAATTTAGCGCGTGGTAGATAAAGGCGAAACTTGCCGAAGCGGCCTCAGGTTGTCCCCACACTTGTAAGGCAGCAATCACACCGGCATGAAAAACGCCAATCTGGCCAGGTGACGAGGGCAGAGCGACGCTAAGTGCTGCAGCGCATACAACAAAAGCAGCCATCACTAACGATGGCTGCAAGTTGACGGCTAACATCGTAGCGTAATAGGCTAAAATTATAGGAATCCAAGTTGCCAGCGTTAAGGCTAGAAGAATGGCACCATCTTTGAAACGGGTTAGGCTGTCCAGGCCCGCAAGAAAGTTATCTGTGCGATTGGACCAGGCTTGAGTATTCAAGAAGGGCAGCTGATCCAATATTCGGGCGACGATGCGTACAGCGAGCGCTCGTTGGTTGGCGGCGATTATCAGAATGGAGATAGCAGCGATCGCAGCGACGCCTGAAGCGCGAGCGCCTAGTCGCATCCAATCCGGCAGATATTCGATGCCGGCCAGCGTAAAGGGCAGTAAAGTGACGATAAAGAGCATGTCCAAAACACGCTCTACGACCATGGTCGAAATACCACGGGAGATGGTGACCGGGGGTACATTGCCGATGAGTACGGCCCGGGCAATGTCACCCAAACGAAATGGCAACACGGTAGATATCAAATAGCCGATGTTCTGGATATGGAATACGGTGAGCCAAGGGGCATCATTGTTGAGCATGAATCGCCAGCGTGCGGCACGAATCATCAGAAAGGAAACAATTCCCATGGCGCTGAGAACCAGAAAGCCGTAGCGTGCTGTTTTCATGGCGGCGACGATTTCTTGCGGTCGAATGAAGTAAAAAATGACCACGAGGCAAACAACGCTAATGAGTATTCCCAGCCATAATTGTCGCCGGCTGCTGTTTTCTTGCTGTTTCATAGCTGGGCAATTATATCAGGAAAGCCTTGAGGCTCGAACGGCTGCGCGCCGTGGGTTCACCACTTTTCACTGGGGCTAATGATAGTGAGGGGCGGCGCATGAAGAACAAGTATAGAGCAAAAAGGACCCCACAAACCACTTGTAGCAGGCGGGATCCTTCGTAGGCAAAAAGCTATTACTTGGCGAAACCTACAGCTCGCGTTTCGCGAATGACGGTCACCTGGATTTGACCTGGATATTGCATACTTTCTTCGATGGTTTTGGAGATGTCGCGGGAGAGGCGCATGGCTCCAAGATCGTCGATCTTACCCGGTTTAACCAATATTCGAATTTCACGGCCTGCTTGCAAGGCATAAGCGCTTTCTACCCCGTCAAATGACGCGGCAATATCTTCCAAGGTGCGTACTCGTTTGATGTAGTTTTCCAAGCTCTCACGCCGGGCTCCAGGGCGCGCGCCGGATATGGCATCGGCCGCTTCGACAATGATGGCTTCCACTGATTCCTGATCGACTTCATGATGGTGGGAAGCGATAGCATTTATCACCAGCGGCGGCACTCTAAATCTCTTGGCATACTCTGCGCCCAGCATAGCATGTGTACCTTCTTGATCATGATCCATGGCTTTGCCCAGATCGTGAAGCAAGGCGCCCATCTTGGCCATTTCAATATCTCCACCGAGTTCGGCGGCCAGGATGGCGGCGATTTTCGAGGCTTCGATTGCATGTAAAAGCTGATTCTGTCCGTACGATGTACGGTACTTGAGACGGCCTAACATTCTGAGGATTTCGGGGTGCAGACCGTGAACGTTGGCTTCATATGCAGCTTGTTCGCCAGCCTCGCTAACATCGCGGTTGACTTCCTTGGTGGCATCTTTGATGAGTTTTTCGATGCGCGCGGGATGGATTCGGCCGTCAGCGATCAGTTTGGCTAATGCGCGCCGGGCCACCTCTCGCCGGATGGGGTCGAAGCTAGAGACAGTGACTGCCTCTGGGGTATCGTCGACAATGATGTCTACACCGGCTGCCTGCTCAAATGCGCGAATATTGCGGCCGTTACGACCGATAATCCGGCCCTTCATATCGTCACTTGGCAGCGGCACGGCAGAGACAACCATCTCCGCAACCTGATCGCTGGCAACGCGTTGGATGGCCAGGGCGACTAATTTGCGTGCCTGGATTTCGGCCGTTTCCTTGGCCCTGTTTTCGATTTCGCGCATCTGGCGCGCTAGGTCTTGCTGGGCCTCTTGTTCGACCAGTTGCAGAAGCACCTTACGAGCTTCATCTGTAGACATAGCGGCCACTTCTTCAAGTTTTTCGCGCTGCTCTTCTTCTATTTTAGTAAGCTGGTTGTTACGTCTGTCCAAACGGCTCTGTCGTTTATTGAGTGTCTGCTCGCGAGTTTCTAGCCGTTTAGCTTGTTGGTCTAGATTGTCTCCGCGCCGGTCGAGGCGTTCTTCAGCACGTGCTATGTCCTTAAAGCGACGTTCGGCGACACGTTCCGCCTCAAGGCGAATTTCTTGCGCTTCCGCTCTGGTGGTGTCCAGAATGTTTTCCGTTTCTTTTTCTAGCGCGGCGCGCTGTTGTTCGATCTCTCTTTGAAGATCCTCGTATGCTTGTTCGGTGCGAGGCTTTGTGATGAAGTACGTGATGATTGCGCCAATGGCCAATCCCACTACTAGAGCGCCTAACACGCCCCATATTCCCAAACCCATTATCGTTCTCCTTCATTATCTGGCAGACCCTTTACGAGCGATCAGTGCTCTTCATTTAAGGTTTGCCAGGTTACATTCGTTGTTTCAACAATTACATCATAGGGGAAGCCGTGTCGCTGTAAGAAACGACTTAGCTTTACCCGATATTCATCTTCGGACAATTGATTCCAACGCCAGGCCTGTTTTTCGGCAACGCGACGGGCCGCTGACTCTTCGTCTACCTGTTCCAGCGCATCTTCAATAATCTGGTGCGGAACCCCTTTTTGCCGCAATTCCTGGCGCAAGCCCAAGCGGCTGCGTGGTTTAAAAGTTTCCCTTTGTTCTACCCAATAAGCAGCAAATGCTTGATCGTCGAGCAATTTGGCTGCGGTGAGATCGTCTACCACTTGTACGATAAGCAAATCGTCAAACGCCTTTTTGTGAAGATTGCGTTTTATTTCTTCGGCGCTGCGCGGACGGCGACTGATTAAGTGCAAGGCACTCTTTCTTGCTTTTTCATAATCATCTTTTCGTTGGAGAGTTGTGATCTCCTCCGCAGAAAGGGATTGCCCGACACGCAAGCCTGTGGCCGCAATTGCCGCCAATCCAAAGGCAAATTGCCCATCTAAGAAGACGTTGATGCGTTCTGCATTTCGCTTCTGCGTTGTTAAAGCGGTGATTGTTGCCATTATAAATAGAACAGCCGTGACATCATTGTCACGGCCGTTTAAACAGCGTTGCTATTGATTGTCCAACTACCAGAGTAGGCCGACAATGGTAGGTCAGCCAGGGCATGCGCAACATGGTCTAGGCGATGCCAGGTAGTTCAAAGGAGCAATGATTTTTCCAGAACTCCAATATATACGACTCTCAACTTTAATGGCGTTGGAAAACGTCTTTAGTGCATTTTCGACGTTGCGAGTCGTACCACCAATCAAAATAATCGGTTGCAGTGACAAGTCAGACTACAAGTATTTCAGTTTTATCCTGTGACCGGATCTTCCATATAGGGAAGACCCGCCTCTTGCCGGATGAGGTTTTCTAGCTCATCCATAATAGGTGAATTCTCGGCCAGATATGCTTTCGCATTTTCGCGTCCTTGACCAAGAAGCGTATCACCATAACGGAAATATGCACCCCGCTTGTCTACCAGCCCATACCCTACGGAGAGGTCTATAA
>JAACFF010000070.1 GCA_009937635.1 Chloroflexota bacterium | reverse complement strand
GATTCGTAAGGAAGAGCCGGTAGACACGGCTGCAACCCAACACTAGCGTAAGAAGGAATTGAATATGAAAAAAACAATAATCATTCTGATGATACTTGCCGGAGCATATGTTCTGGCAGGCTGCTCGACATCGACAGAAGCGACGGTCAGCGGCAGCATTGTCACGCAGGATAGCGCTACCTTGCCGGAGGGCGCTGCCATACAGGTTCAAATCCAGGATGTTTCGCAGGCTGATGCAGCAGCCAAAGTGATCGGCGAAAAATCGTTCGATGGCAGTGGTCAGTCGTTTCCAATTCCCTATGAAGTGACTTATGACCCATCATCGATTGATGACAGGTTTTCATACAGTATGTCCGTGCGTATTGAAGATGCAGACGGCAATCTGATTTACATATCGGACACCAATACACCAGTCATAACACGTGGCAATCCAACCGAAGATGTCGACATCAACGTGGTTCCCGTTACGCCCTCTTCATAGCCAAGGGTAACTTCGATGAAGATCGCCTGTGTCGCCTCGCAATCACCCCGCGCCCAAGAAGGGCTGAGACTGCTTCAAGCGCGTTATGTGCTCGTCCCGCTGCAGGAGGCTGATGTTTTGGTTGCCTTGGGTGGTGACGGTTTCTTACTGGATACATTGCATACTTATATGGACTCCGGCCTGCCTATCTATGGCATGAACCGCGGTACGGTTGGTTTTCTCATGAACGTCTATGCCGAGGAAGACCTACCGCAACGTATCGCCGCCGCACAAAAAGACATGCTCTATCCTCTGCGTATGAAGACACGGACTGCATCCGGTGAGGAGGAAGAAGCATTGGCTTTTAACGAGGTGTCGTTAATTCGCTACTCGGGCCAGTCGGCCAATATTCGCTTGGCCATAAACGGCCGCACACGACTGGACAAGCTGATTTGCGACGGCATTCTCGTCGCCACCCCGGCGGGAAGCACCGCTTATAATTTCTCTGCCGGCGGGCCGGTAGTGCCCATTGGAATCAATGCCCTGGCCTTAACACCGGTTAGTCCATTCCGGCCGCGCAAATGGCCCGGCGCGCTTGTTCCTAACACGGCCGTGATCGAATTCACCAACCTCGATCCCGAGAAACGACCATTGGGGGCTGCTGCCGATGGCTATGAAGTGACCCACGCGGCCTGGGTCCAGATAACCGAAGATCGTACGCGTCCGGTGACCGTCTTGTTCGATCCCGGCCACTCCCTTGAAGATCGCGTTTTCAGCGAACAGTTTGCCTATTAATGACGGGCCGAAAAGATTTTTGATGAATGAGATTCCCGAAAAGATCGCCGAGTTTCTGACAGATTTTACCCTGGCGGCAGTGATTGTCTTCCTTGGCTACCTGTTTGTGCGCTTCATCCTACTGAAGCTCTTCCGGCGCATCATGCGCCGCTACGGCGTAGATGAGGTCTTTGTTCAGTTTGCCTCCGTCATCCTCAACATCTTATTCATGTCCCTGGTGGTGATCATCGCCCTCGATTTTGTGGGCGTACAGACGGGCTTCTTGATAGCCGCGTTAGCCGCCGTGTTGATCGCCCTTCTGGCTGCCATGCAGGGCTGGCTTCAAAATGTGGCTGCCGGTTTGTGGATGTTATTCAACTATCCATTCAAGCTAAATGAACTGGTAGAGATCGCTGGTAAACAGGGCCGTGTAGAGGAGATATCGCTGCTGACGACCAAGCTGCGCACCCGCGATAACCTGGAAATTATCCTGCCCAACCGCACCATTGTCAGCAACATCATCACCAACTTCCACGCCAACCCGGAACGGCGTATCGAGCTGGATATAACCATCGCTTATGAAGAAGATCTTCAGCAGGCTATCAGCGTGATCCAGAAAGCGATCGCAGCCGAGGAACGGGTGCTGGCTGAGCCGGAGCCCATTGTTGCCGTAGCTGATCTGAATTTAAACGGCGTGAAGCTGGATATAAGACCTTGGGTCAAACAGGAAGATTTCGCCGCTACTCGCTATGCACTGCGTCAAAACATCAAGCTTGCCCTGGATTCTCAAAATATTGCTTTGCCATATCAGCCGGTCCAACTGCACGGCACAGACCAAATCTGATGAGGAGTCTGACTTGACGGAATTACGTAAACATCCGGTCTTTAAATTGGTAGTGAGTCTATTTCGGGGCGCCGGCAATGTGGTCTTTCAAGACAATGCACTTTCTGGTCTGTTGATAATCATTGGCATTGGCCTTAGCTCCTGGACAGCGGCTGTGGACTTCCTGATCGGCGCAGCAATTGCCACGATTGCGGCTCTCTGGTTTCGCGCAGATAGACATGCCATTGATCACGGCATGTTCGCCTTTTCGGGTGGTTATGTCGGCCTATTGATGGGCGTTTTACTGGCCAATGAGCTGCCCTTTCTGACAAGTGAGTGGCTCTTACTGTTGGTTTTGGGAAGCGTCCTCGCTGTACCGCTGACGGCAGGATTGGGATTTGCTTTCGGAAAATTGAACATCTCGGCAACGGCGTTGCCTATCCTGCTGCTGTTATGGGCGATAATGGCCGGGGTCCTTTACACAAATTTACCGCAAAACAGTGTGGCACCTCAGGTACTACCTGCCGGGCAGACAGCGGCATACACCTGGGAGACTTTTGTTTTTGGTATTCTCAACGGCTTTGGTCAAATTTTTGTGCAGGTCAACCCCGTTACCGGCGCGTTGATTTTGCTGGGTATTTTGATCAATTCGCGCATCGCGGGCCTGATGGCAATATTGGGTGGTGCCACGGCCGTTCTCGTGGCCTGGATGTTGGGATATGACGAACCAGTTGTTCAAAACGGCGTAGTGGCTTTCAACTCAATTCTAACGGCGATTGGCCTGGGCGGTTTCTTTCTGATGTTTGACGGCCGTTCTGTTGTTTATGCACTCATCGGTTCATTGCTCGCTCTTTGGGTCTTCCTGGTTATGGCCGTGTTGTTGAATCCGCTAGGCCTGCCGGCGTTGAGTATCGGTTTTGTCCTAGTAGTAGCGATCATGATGCTGGGCGCGCAAACATATGAATTTGTGAAAGTGGTGCCGTTGGAAGAAATCGGCCGCCCTGAGGAAACGTTAGCAAAATGGCGATAGGTGCATAGGACCAAACAAACTTGTGGAGACAATATGACTGAATTTTTCCCCTTTGATGTATTCATGGCCCTGTTGGTGACAATGGGGCCTCTGAAAGTGATGCTCGTATATGCTGATATGACGCGCGAACTGGATAAACCTACCCGGCGGCGTATCGCCTTGAAAGCCGTTTTGATAGCCTTCATCGTCGGGTTGGTCTTTATCGGGATAGGTAAGATTCTCCTCGATCTATTCCATTTCTCCACTGCTGCACTGAGTATTGCTGGAGGAGCAATCTTGTTTGTTGTCGGTATCGGGATGGTGCTTTCCGAGGGGCACACTCATATCAAAACAGATCGCGATCCAACAGAGATCGCTACCTATCCGCTGGCGATGCCCATGATGGCCACGCCGATCGGGATTGTTATCTTAACAACCATTTCGGCGCGCTTCAGCAACGAGACCGGCACACTCTTATTGGTTGCGGCGATTCTAGCGCTTGTGATGGTCATCAATCTATTGGTTCTTCTCTTTGAAAGCGTAATTTTGAAATACATCAGCCCTGACGTCATCAACGTTTCAGAGCGGATATTGGGTTTGCTTCTTGCCGCATTGGCCGTGCAGACTATTTTGAATGCTCTGCAAGAATTGGGCCTAATTATCCTTAAGACAGGAGCACATTAATATGAGAAGTCGATTCTGAGCCATCATTTTAGACACGGCCACAAACTTAACGTCTCAGCGTGTACATTTTGAAACCCTGGTCACATCTCCATTGCCTTATTGTTTTAGGAATATGGCTGTCTCATACCGGCAATAAAATCTCCGTCTCCAACCTGTTGCCGCATGGCGTATGTCTGTACAGCGTAAACCTGGATCAACCTGTTTCCGTAGAACGATTGGCCGAGATGGTTCATATGGGCCAAACGACTTTCTATCAGAACTTCAGAAGTGTGATGCATGTATCGCCGCTGCAGTATGCGAAATCGGTAAGATTGCACAAAGCGCAGGTCCTCATCCTAGAAGGGAAAAATGCCAGCGAAGCGAGCCATATGGTTGGTTACAACAATCCGGCCCAATTCAGCCGCGAGTACGAGCGTCATTTTGGATATTCGCCTTCTGCCACAAGTGTCGCTTAATAAATCAGGCTGTTGAAAAATGTCCTGGCCTGTTCTGTTTTTTTGGAATACACTTCTAGTTGACCTATTTCGCGGACTTTATGAACTACCCAACTAAAAAATCATGAACCCATACTTTGGTGATCTCGGCGACATTTGGAAACACCTACCCCTTGCCGAGATTCTACGACTGAATCCACCGCGTCACTATTGGGAGACCCACGCCGGTTCCGCATCCTATCCCCTGACGCCAAGCCTGGCCCGCCAGCATGGCGTCCTGCGCTTCCTGGATTACGCGCCTGGCGAGCCAGAACTTCAAGACAGTTCCTATCTACGAGCCCTCCAGGAGTATCCCGAACTCTACCCTGGCTCTCCCCGGCTGGCCATGCGCGCCCTCGGACAAGAAGCCAGCTACGTCTTCTGTGATATCGACCCCGAAAGCGCCGCCAGCCTACGCTCCGAAGTCGCCGGCCTCGATGCCCGCGTCGTCGAAGGTGACGGCGTCTCGGCCATCGCGGACGAAGCCCAGCGTGCCCACGTCGAGCCGCGTGATGTCCTGGTCCTCAGCGATCCCTTCCTGCCCTTTGAGCGTTTCACTCCCGACAGCCAGACCCCTGTCGAGCTCGCCGCCTCCCTCGCCGCCGCCGGATACCGGCTCTTCTTCTGGTATAGTTATGACAACGTCGAGCAGCGCGGCTGGGCCCGCGACCAGATCGCCAGCCTTGCACCCGGCGTCGATCTTTGGTGCGGCGACACCCTCATGCCCGCCTCCTTCATCTTCCCCGACCGCTCCGGCCCCTGGGGCTGCGGCATAGTCCTCGCCAACGCCACCCCCGCCGAACAATCCGCCTGCCAGCAGCTTGGCCACGCCCTCGAAAACCTCAGCGCCACCGATCTGCTCAGCGGCAATGATCCCCCCCGGCTCAGTTTTCAGCTAATGCGCTGAACCTTTTGTCATGGTCTTATAGGTTCAATTTCGAAGATGGGCGCTTGCGATCCCGCATGCGCCCACTTTTGACCGCAAGGTTTTCGCTGCAAGCCCTGTCCCCCCCTTTTTTGTCTCTTGCGTCGCTGTTTTCTGCTTCCGCGTGCAACAAAACTCAACCCCTTACGTAATGGATCTCTAGATAAGCAGAACAAAGTCAGCGGGGAGCCTCCCGCGGTAGGAGAAAATGATGACCAAGCTATCGGAACTAATCGATACAACCCAAAGTCACCTCGTGACAATCAAAGGCAGCAGCGGCAAGATCTGGTTCGAACTGTCGTTGTTCTGGGCGCTATTGATTGCCATAGCAGCCCCACAAGCGTTGTTACTGGCAGCGCTGCTCTACCTGTTGGACGTGATCGCGATTGAGTATGACGGCCGTCCTCTGACATTTCCCCCAGAGCCAATCGAGAAAGAACCTCCGGAATCCACGGACGCTGCTTAGCCCACCGCGCGCATTTTGCAGGCATACCCCAACTATGGGAAGGGGCAGTGCAAACGTGGGCGGTCACATTTCGCTATCGACCCCGCGGTGACTCCACATCGGGAACACATAGGTTTCTGCCCTCGAGTTCATCTCAATAGATGAATGGAATTAGTTTCTTGGTACTCTCTTTATACTTCTGATACGCATCCTGGAATTCTTCTATCAACAACGCTTCCTCAAGCCTGATCCTGTTAAGAATAATCGGGATGAGGAGTAACGAAATTAAAAAGCCATACATACTTGCGGTATACAGTGGCAAACCAATGAAGGCCATGATGGCTCCCAGATAGATTGGATTTCGGGTGAAGCGATAGATGCCGTGTGTAATGAGTTGGTGGTCTTTCCTTATGACCACGGTCCCAGAGTAATTTCGCCGGAGTGTAGCCTGGCCGACAAGCATAATTATTAATCCAATAATAAAAAGAGCCAATCCAATGATGCTCTGCAATGGGAACATAGACAGATTCCGTGGTTGCCTGACCAGGCCCCAAATGGTCCCCCAAAATCCTGATAAAGCGTCTCCACAGAATATCAACTCCATGAAAAAAATTATGATCGCAGGGATAGCAAACTGGAGTACGTCTTTTCTTATAGCATTTCGTACAATTCCGTGCCGTGCAAGAAACCCTCGCTTGGCCATTCTCTCAATTCACCTCCCTCGTTGAGGGTAAAGGACGTTGATGACGAAGTCTGCAGTTCGTTGGGGCGAGCGAATATGACTCCGTTGACAACCCAGACCACGATGATCGTCAACCCACACCACCCATATTATCCAATAATCCTATAGCTTTGTCATGGGTCGGCCGTGAAAAGCTGTGTTATGGGATATTCAGGTTTGGGAGCGTAGGTTCAAATGTTTCTTTGACTGTAAATATCGAACCATTTTTAGCCTGAGTAGGGGCTGCAAAGTCATTCTTGAACCAAGCTCTTCGCGCAGAGCTTGAAGCACGATGTTTGCAGTGTGCCTATGATCCACTTATTGAGAACATTATCTTATCAGCTTCCGCCGGTTCGAATAATTTCAGCATTGTATTTTTCAGCGACTCTCAATATCTTTTCTACTTCAGGCGGCTCATCCGTGGGTAGGTGGTTTAACTCCTCGAAGAACCCTTCGAATCCCCCAGGCATAATCATTACAAGAACTTTGCTCGGAACGGTTCCAACATTCTTAAATGTATGCGGTATGTTCCTTGGGATGAATGCTAAGTCACCTTTTGTACCTACACGAATTTGATCGCCCCATTGTATCTCCAAGTCACCTTCCAAAATGTAGATCATTTCGTCTTCAGAGCGATGTATATGGACAGGTGGTCCACTTTGGGGAGGAGAAAGTTGCTCAAATACTGAATAAGCACCATTGGTATCATCGGACATGACTTTACCAATAACGGTCTGGCCAAACACATGCCATTCCTTTCCTTCGCTGTTTGAGACTATATCTGATTTAAGTTGCTTTGACTGCATTTTGTTCCTTGACCTTCAATATGAATTTTGTGGTACTTCGTTCGCAATATGTCTCATTCAAGAGGGCGGAAAACCCGGCTTGAATGTTGATATAGTCCAATCTGGAGAACGCGCTGGCCCTAGTATAAAGCACAATGCCCTTATGCCCCACCGAACAGCTCCTCGAATAATTTCAACCTCCTGCAAGCCTATTGGAACTATATTATCTATCAAGTCAAGAGTCGACAACGATAGGAGATGAAGTACAGCAATAATTGTAGCATGCGTGCCTGTCCAACTACCGGTTTTGTCTGAAAACCATTTACGCTTGCAAGTTACGGGTGAGTGAAGGCGTCGAACTTCAGATTACCCAAGTCAACAGCACCCGGATGCTGCTAAACGTGCGGAAAGGAAAAGGAGCCAAGGAGCGCTATTACGGATTCTTCAGCCCTGGTAATCGCCAACGGCTACACCTGGCCAGAAAGCAGCTCAATATCTGTAACTCCGCCAAAGTTGCGGACATTAACGAGACGAATGCTGCATCAGCAGCTCAAGATCTTCGCTGCCTAAAGTGTGGCAGGGCAATGGAAATGATCCACATACACAGACCAAATCGTTGTCGACCGCCCCGAGACTCGACTGATTTGAGTGACCTCCCGAATTCTGTTACCCTTGAATTCCAAATGTAGGCTGGCATTAGTTGTCCGGCTCAGCGCAACGAGCATTATGCGGCGGCGCCGAAGACCCCGCGCCGCACGAATCCTTATCACATTCACTTAAGTATGCACTGCTCTCCCGAAATGACTATGAGGCACAATCAGCTGAAGAGCGTGCGCCTAGATTGGACAAAGACTGCCGCATCGCTACTAGGGCATCTCAACCAATAGTCTGACCGGAACCCCATAACTCTACAAAAAGCGCTTTTTGCCAGACTTGATTTCATGTGTTCTAATGCGCGCTCGAATTCTAGGCGATCGGCAGGTCGCCAGGCAGAGCCAAAGGAAGGTAACGATGCTGGATATTGATAGTAGCGATGAAGAATTACGCCAGATACTGCTGAGTTCACCGGTGATAGCCATCGTCGGCGAATCAAATGATCATTACTATACGAGCTACCAGGTAGCTCATTATCTGAAAGAAAAGGGTTACAAGGTCTACCCGGTCAATCCCCATATCGAGGAAGTGGATGGCGACCGCAGCTATGCCTCGCTGCAAGATATTCCTGAACCTATCGACATTGTCGACGTGTTTCGCAAACCGGAGGCTTTGGCGGGGATTGTGGATGACGCCATAGCCGCTGGCGCCAAGACGTTATGGACGCAGCTTGATGTGGTTTCGCTCGATGACAAACCAGAGCAGAAAGCGGTTGATGGTGGACTGAAACTAGTCTCCAACAGGTGTATTCGTACAGAGCATGAACGATTGTTTCCTTAGGGATTCCTACTGCACGTAGATGAGGTTGAGACCAATGCTGCTCTCAAGGGCCGGCCTTGCAGAGCAGTTCCCGTAGTGGGCAGCCCTCCAGGCGCCCGCATGGCGCGGCCCGCCCGTTTGGATCCACGGCGATCTGCAGCTCGAGAACCTGCTGGCCCAACAAGGCCGGCTTAGCAATAATCCCGTCCTTGCCAGAATAGCCCGGTGCACAATCGATGAACTACTCGCTGATCAATAGAACTACTCGTGTTGTGTCTGATAGACATCCTTCACCAACACCATGATACAATCCTGCATCAATTATATTAGGGCAGGATAGCAGGATAGTGTGAACGATAGTGAGCAAGAATATGACAATGTATTATATATCTGCTGTGGTCGCCATCATCGGCGCGGTGGGCTACCAATTTTTCGTCAAACGTGTCCCGAACTCGCTTAATCCAATCGTCTCCGTAATTGCCATGTATGTTGCCGTTCTGGCGATTGGCGTTGTGCTTCTGACCCTCTTTCCTGCCAATGGTGGTCTCTTACGTCACTTTCGCCAGCTAAGTTGGATTCAGCTGGCACTTGCAGTCTCAATCATGATGATTGAATTGGGATTCTTGTTGATGTACCGCTACGGTTGGAATCTCAGTACAGGAAACCTTGTCACCGGCGTGTTCGTAAATATTATTCTTATCAGCATAGGTGTGACGCTGTTGGGTGAGAAAATGAATCTTCTAAATGCCATTGGTTTCGTGCTCTGCATCCTGGGTGTAGCGTTGATTAGCTATCGCTCGTGACAGGATCTGCAATTTTCTCATCAAAAATAGCTCATCTTCTGCTGCATACCATGATTGATCGATATCCACATCGTCCAGGCATTGGCGCATCGCCTCTTGACCAGAATCCATCAGGATTTCGATACGCGCATCGCTCGTGTCAAAAAATCATCACTGATCACTACTCTCTGGCCATGAGCCTTCTGAGGCGCCACCAGGCAAAAGTAAATAGCAGCACGCCATACAAGATCAAACCAAGGAGGAAGATCGGTTCGGGCGGCAGGCCGCGCAGCATGATATCTTGTAACAAGGCTGTGCCGTAGGTCGCCGGCAGCAGCCAGGAAACGATGTGTACGCCGGGCAATAAGCGGTGCAAGGCGATGAAAAAACCGCTGAAAAAGATGCTGGCCAACAAGACGATCATCGAATACTGTACCGCCTGGCTGTCCGTCTGCGAGATCGTGGAGATGGCGAAGCCCATGGCGAGTGATGTATACAACAATGCCAATACAACGGCCGCATAGGCCAACCAGGTGCCCAACATGGGCACTTTGAGCGCAAAAATCACCAGCGCGGTTAATATGGCAGCTAATATGCCTCCTAAGATCATAAAGCTGATAGTTTTACCTAATAGTGCCTCAAAGGAACTGATTGGCGCTGCGCGGAAAAGCTCGATAGAACCGCCCACCCTTTCGCGCACAATGGCCAGCGCGGCCAGGGTGATGGCGATATGCTGCAAGAGAAGGGAAATGACGCCTGGTACGTAAAAATCAATCGGACCAAAAGTCACATCTGCCAATTGAATTGCCTTCCCGGCAAACGGCCGTGCCAGGATCGCCGAATCCACATCGACAAACTGCGACAGAAAATCTTCCAACAGGGCCAGCTCACTCTCCAGAGCTGTCACTTGTTCTATCTCTGCGCTGTGTTCCTGTTTATCCGGACTAAACTCTTCAAGCTCCACCATGATCCGTTCCGCCCTGATCAAACTTTCAAACGGCGACTCAGTTGTCTCCTCATCCGCCATGCCCTGCATCCCTTCGAAGGCGGCCAGGCTGGATGACAAGGCCAGGTTAATCTTCTCAAAATCCCTGGCAAGCGCGACGATATCATCGGCTGCTTTTTCACTGTTTCCATCTTCCAGATCCTGGTGCAAGACAACGGCATCAGCGTGCGCTTCCTGGACGCTGGCAAGGATATCCTCTGACTCATCCTTGGCCTTATCCAGGGTCCTGATCATTATTAGTCTATTAACTTCTTCTACATAAGCGCGTTCAAGTGTGTTAACAAACATCTGCTCAAGGGGATCAATCTCATGATGGATGATATCCATTTCGGAATGTCGATTCGCCTGGACATCCCCTAAGGGATCAGACGGCGTGAGCAGCACCAGGTCAATTTCGCCGTCATCGAGCCTTCCCGTCGCTTCTTCTTGAGAACTGACAATGTCCACCATGTCCACCGCACCACTCAAACGACCGGCTATCTCCCTGATCTCCTCGTCAATTTTGCTATCCACAGGGATAACCATGATCGTGCGCATTGTCCGCAAACTGTTGTTATAACCAATACCAAAGATAAGCAGGATAAGAAATGGACCAAGGATAAGCGTTGCCACCAGCCTTGGCTGTCTCAGGATCTCCGCCATTTCCTTTCGGACAAAAGATGAAACCCGAATAAGGAATTCATTGAATGGATTCATGACGCCATCACCTCTCTTTCGCGCACCTGTTCCATTATCATCACGAATACATCGTCAAACGGAGGCACAAACTCATTGACGGACTCCACATTTAGGCCTTGTGTTTCACACCAATCGAGCAATTGCGGAATGGCAGTGCTTGCATTTTCCACCGTTAGCCGGGCCGTTAGCGGATCGAGGAAGGCAACCTCCGCTTTGACCAATGGATGATCTTTCAACGCACCGACCGCTTCTGCGTCCATCAACTCAACCGTGCGCAGATCGACAACATGTCCATTTAAGGCTCGATAGCGCAGCATTTCAGGTGTTTCAACCATGAGCAACTGCCCGTTGCGCATGACGCCCACATAATCACAGTAGGCAGCTTCGCCCACATATTGCGTGGTGACAAAGAGCGTATGGCCCTGACTCTTAAGCGTCTGAAAATGGTCCCAGAACTTGCGTCTTAGAACCGGGTCTATCCCTGCTGTCGGCTCATCCAGGAAAATTAATTCAGGGCTGTGGATCAGGGTGCTGGCCAAGCTGAGGCGACGCTGCATGCCGCCTGAGATATTGCGTACCATTTTCTTCTCGTGCCCGGTCAATTCCACCAGATCCAGCAGTTCCTCCAGTCGTTCCCGCCTGTCCATGGTATAACCATAGAGTGACGCGGCAAAGTTGAGATTTTCCCAAATCGTCAATTCCGGATAGAGGATGAATAACTGGGGCATGTAACCTATCCGTTTTTGATCTTCACGGTTGAAACGTGCCGGTGTTTTGCCAAGGACCTTGATTGTGCCATCCGTGGCTTCATAGTTGCCAATCAGCAGACGCACGGTGGTCGTCTTGCCGCAGCCGCTTGGGCCAATAAAGCCAAAAATGGAGCCCTCTGGCACATCCAGCGAGACCGCATCTACCGCATTAATATCGCCGAAGCGCTTGGTAACTTCGCGCATCTGAACAACAGCTTCACTATTTGCTTCCATATATCCTCCTCCGTAAATCAAGCTATCCAGCTTGATCGCAACCTGGAAAGGTTGCTTTACGTTCATGGTGGTGGGCGCTAGCCCATGTAGTCTCCTACCAAAATCGATTGATCGAGTTGCGCCCAAGCATTAAATGTCGCCTTCGGTTTTTGGAGCAAACCGCGAGACCACTACAGCGGTTATGATACCGATCACCGCCAGGACAGCGCCAATGAGGGCTGTCTTATTGAAAGAAGTCAATTTAGCCAGTTGGGGCACCATAGACCCACGCCAACCAATCTCCTCACCCAAGGCAAGCAACATGGCTTGTAACACACCGAGCGTAGCCCCACTCAGAATAGTGGAGAAAAAGCCATCCCCGCCATTGAACTTGCCTAAACCAGTCAACCAGATAATGGCATAAGCCACTGTGGTGTATAACAGCGGGATGACATAGCCATAGATGAGGTATTTTATTTTTCCGGGTCCCCAGCCAAAGCCACGAATGTTGCGTTGAAAAATCAGGGCTGTGATTATCGCCGCCATAGCAGGCATCCACATCAACCCTATGATCCATATCCCGGCTGCATCCAGGTCGCCGATCTGGGCGATCTGGTAATAGAAGGGTATGCTAACCACGAATACCAAAATCAAAAAAGTGACAAGCTTCCGCTGGGCAGACTGCCTATCGTTCATATTCATCTCCTTCTTCCTGACTGAAAAGAAATGTTGCCGATTCGTTATTCATCTGTTTTTTGTTATTTGGCAAAGGCGAAGCTGTCATTCACCAGATTGGCGAACCGTCACTATGGAAATCGGCCGTGGGCAAGCGCGGGCGAGAGCCGATACGGTTTCCTGCCACTTTTCAATACAGGGGAGATCGAGCGGCTCATGCCGGTTGACAATAAATCTGATGCAAATACCTCAATCAATAAATCGGACAGATTATAATGCTTATGAATAATATGTCTACCTGCATAAATCTGTCAATCCATGGAGGCCGGTCCACTCTTCACCTAAAACGTCTGACAAGAATATTCTCGCAGGACGTTGAGGTCAATGTGCTGAACCCCAAAACAGTCTTGTTCTTTTTCGCATTTTTACCGCAATTTGTTAGCCCGGCGCGCGGGTCTGTTGTGCAGCAAATTATCATGCTGGGCATAATTTTTGTTGGGTTGGCTATTGTAAGTGACAGTCTTTATGCACTCGCAGCTGGCACAGCCGGACAACGCTTATTGGGCAGTGTGCGCATTGCCCGCATACAAAAGGTCTTAGCCGGCACAATATACATTTGGTTAGGCATCACGACTGCCTTATAGGGCGGTAGTGGGGACAAGTAAACACGGATTTTGTCTTTCCTGGGCGATCAAAGACCGTCTACTCCTTTGGTTCTGCTTGGGTGTCGTTTGCCCGTAGTTTGTATACAAAACCCTGGTGGTAGATGTTTCCAGTATCCGGGTCGTGAGTGATCGTCTCTCCGGCAAATGGTCCGCTGAGGATGATGAGGTTGGTTTCATCGATGGGGACTATGGGTCCGATTGAACCGGTCATATGCAAACGGCCGTCCTCAATCGTTATCTCGCTCTCGCCCAGCTTCTCAGGTCCGGCATCTCCTGACGGTAGCCGGGCATACCGCTCGTACCCGCCAACCAGTCCCTCCCAAGCCACTGCTCCCCCTCGCAGCTCCGGATAACGAGGGAAGATCTCATAAAAAATATCGCCAAAATCAACGATCATGACATCCTGGTCTGCCTCGATCCCAGGTTGAAACTCAATCTCCAACTCCTTGAGGCCCACGGGCAGTTGAAGCAAATCGGCCAGGCCCAGCTCATACAACCAATGGTTCACGTGGAAGCGGTTCTCCGCTACCGGAACCAGGTCAAACGACAGTCCATCGACGACGCATGCCTAACCTCCTCTAGCGCCTCAACATCGCCACTCGCCACTTGCTGCTGTTACCTTTCACCAACCAGGCTAGCATCACCAGGGCCAGGCCAATCAAGAGCCATTCATGTGGCTCAGGAACGCCCGTGACATTAACCGGCGTTGTCTCCCCGATTTGCTCTAGTTCGCGTTGAAAACGATCGTCTTGTTGGGCGAGTTTGTCCAACAGCTGCTGCTGCCTGTCGTCGACAAGCACGATCATCGACGAATAGGGGGTGATGATGCTCTGCTCAACGGCCGTTTCGTGCAAGCCGTCCAAAATATCCAACTGGCTCAGATCGCCTTTATTTTCTTGCATAGATCCCAAGATCAGGCGGCGTGCGGCCAGCGCGGCAAAGGGATCGCCGGCATCGTGAGCAAGCGCTCCATCAGTAGATGGATCCGCGTCGCCGGCTGTTACTTGCCAAAGGTATCCATCTACCAGATCGGCCGATCCCCCTAGCTGGCGCACAGATAGCCGCTGCAAAGCCTCGTCAACGCTGGTGGCCACGCCGCCGCCGCTGGCCTGAATCGCCTGCAGGGTGGCATCGTCATAGCCAAGCGGGTAGTTGCCGTCCACGTGAACCATCCACAGTGGCGCGTCCGGCACAGGGATCGCCTCGACGCCGTCGCCTAGCTTGTAACCACTGCCATCGGTCAATATGAGAATGGCGTCATACGCTCGTTGGCTGCGCAGCGCCTCATACTGAGCCAGTAATTCAGCCGCGTTCTGCCCACCATAATATTCGAGCCGTTCAACCTGTAACGCTTCCAGCGGCACCATCGCCGGCTGCTCGCCGTGGAATTCCGATGCGGTCAGGAAAACGTCTACTGCTGCGCCGCTTGCCGCCAGGACAGTGAGGGCTTCCCGCGCCTGATTCGACGCGGCGCCCATGCTGCGTGAGCGATCGAGGATTGCAGCCAGGCGCAGTCCCTCAGGCAATGGTGGCAGTTCAATGGCTGTTTCAGGCACGGCCGTCACCAATGCATCATTGGCAAAGTGAACCTGGTGCGCGTCCGCTGCGTCTGGATTTCCGGCAATTGTAGCGGGCAGCCACGCCGTCTCGTTGCCCGGTATGGGCGCACCATTAATCAAACGGCTGCTTTCTGCGTCCCAGTAGACATTGCGTTCGTCCGCTAACTGTGGCAATGGCCACCCATCTTCGTTACCCATAACGCGATAAGTCAACCACATGTGCAGCGGCGGCGCTTCCTCGACGATTGTTCGATTGCGGTTTTCATCCCAATTCTGCGTTAGCGGTGGGACGGGGAAGATGCGCAGGCGATATTGGCGAGGTCCTATCTGTTCCACGAGTGCCGGGTCCACCTGGCGCCGAACTTCGTTACGATAAAGCGCCTGCGCCGCGCCGCGCGGCGCTACCTGATAGGTGTAGCGGTTCTCACGGTCTGCGCTGTCGCCCAGCCACACACCATTGATCACCGCCGATTCCGGAAGGCTGAAATAATAAACAACTTCCTGGTTCTGTCCCGTCTGGTTCTCGTAAACTTCGTACAATTCTACTTCGGCCCAATCTCCCTGTTCGTCGACAGTAACTACCTGCTCGGCCAGGAAGACTTCGCGGTCGGCAACCGCCTGCCAATTGGCGCGCGCCTGTTCAAAATTCCAGGTCGCCCGCGCGGCACGGATCACTGCCTCCTCTTCCCCGTCGACAATGGGTTCGTCAAAAAAGCGCTCATACAACTCGGCCGCTTGCTCCGGTTCCTGGCTTAGCGCGCGGTTGTCGCTCCATCTGGCCTGGCTCTCCGGCGGCGGGTTCACGGGGCGATAGAGCAGTGGTTGGGCGACCTTTTCATAGGCACGTTGGATCTGCGATGCCGATCCCTCAGATAAATCGAAAATTTCCCCATAAAGTTCCCGGATGTGGAAAACTTCACCCTCGGCGCTGATATACCGTTGTGGCGCTAGATAGGCGTTGAGCAACCCGGCGCGGATCACTGCTTCCTGATCGCGCAGTTCAACCATCTCGCCGGCGTTGGCCGGCGGCGCTTCGAGCAAGGCGAAGGCATGTGCTTGTGGCTGACGATTGCTTAACCAGAAGAGCACCGACAGGGCGGCCAGCACGGTTGCGGGGACCAGGATGGCTACATTGCGTCCGCCGCTGCGGCGCAGACGCTTAATGCCTTGCCACCATGCCCGGCCATAGATAATGGGCACGGCAATAGGCATTAGCAGGAACAGTGTGCCGGTATAAACAAACAGCAAAAAGCCGAGGATGGCAAACGGCAGCCAGCGAATGCCTTCTTGCCAAATTTCGCTAAGGACACGGCCGATATCCGCGAATAACACAGGCAGATCACCCAGCGCTTCGACGACCGCGCTTACAGCGGAGTAAGCCAACGGTATAGCGTAAAAAGCCAGCCAAAAACTGGCATACAGGCCAACAATGAGTAACAGCGTCAAGCCGATAACGCGAATCGTGGCCAGTAGACGTCCACGCTGTTCAATTCCCTTATCCAGGATCTGCCAGAGAAGGGTGGTCAGCCCCAGCAGAGCGACAAGCTGAACAAAAACAACGGCCGGAGTCTGGTCCCGAATGATGAAGAAGCGCACGGCCAGCAGCAGCATCAGCGGCCCTTCTACGCCATAGCCGAGCACAAACAGGCGTCCCGCTTCGGTTCGCAGGATGGTAGCGCCCAGAATCAACGCCAGAATAGGGATGAGGGTCAGGATTGCGCCGGAGATCAGAAAGTCGATGGGGATCGTGCCCGTCTGCACGGCCGTGAACAACTCCGGCAAGACCGTCGGTGCGAAGCCCACAGTCATAAAAGCGAGAAAAATGATATTCCAGGACCAAAAAAGGGCATAGGCCCAAAATTCTTTATTGAGTAGTCGTTTCATGACAATTGCTCCGTACTTATCAATTCAGCAATTCACCATCCATCAATTAACCATTAGTCATCGTATCACCAACCGACTGTTGCAGTAGTTCCACCAGCCGCCGCAAGTCAGGATCATAGCTTTCGACTGGCTGATCTAGCACGACCGACACGAGCACCCAGCGCTCTCGTTGCGGGGCCAGATCGGCCCAAATGCGCGTGGCATAGTCATCGGTAATCTGATTTGCGGACTGAAACCAGTATACGGCCGTCAATTGCGCCTGCTCTCGGGGACGGCCTAGAGATACAAAGCGCAGCGGCTGCTGGCTATCGGTAAGAACCGTGCGTGATTCTTCCAGGTTAAGGCCATACACTTCGAAACAGCGTTCCGGACGGTGATGAGCGCGCCAGGTACGGCTGCTGATCAAGATCATCGAGCCGGACAGCTCGCCCAATTGGAAACGCCGGCGATCGGCCGCCTCCGCGCCATCACGCACCAACCATTCCCTTTCATCAGCTTTGAGCGGCATCGGCTCTGTTGCCAACGCGTCCGGCCATTTCCAACCGATTGCTTCGGAGGTCATACCGCTTGCTGGCCTTTCAACATAGAAGAACGAGATAATGAAGATAAACCCTACGAGTGCGGGAGCCAACCAGCCCGGTCGCTTGGCAGCATAGCCGTTGGCGCGCTGCTGCGGAATATTCCTGGGAATTCGTCGCAAAAGGACAACTGCTGCGGCGCAGGCTGCCCCGAAACCCAGGACGCCCAAAGGGACATGTAACATCTGCGCAAGCAGTTCCCAACCCAATACGGGGCCGGCGCTGATCAGGATGGCTACCCGGGCCAAATTGGCGACCAGGAGCAGAGCGGCGAAGAGGGCTGCAACGGCCAACCAACGGCCGTTTAATGGCCGCCTTTCCATCCATGTAGCCGCCAGCAAGAACAGCGCCCCGGTCCATAAACTTTGCACGCCGCTGCACGGAAGATCGACGTTGGAGACGCCATTCTCAAATACCAGGATCGTGTCCACGCTGACCGATCCGACGCCGGCGGCGGCCAGACCCTGTTCGACCACGCGCGCGGTTGCGATGCGCAGGGGATAGCCAACAAAAGTTTGCAGGTGCGCGCCAAAGGGCAGGACGCCGATAAGCAGCAGGGCCGCTGGCAGGCCGGCCCGCCAGCGCCCAGGCGCAAGCCAAAGGCCTAGCAAACCATAGCTGGCCACGCCAAATAAAGCGGCGGAAAGTGTGTTGACATCTAGAAAGCGTTCAACCAGCAAAAAAGCGGCCGATCCCGTCAGAGCCAGCAGCAACGGCCAACGTGCCAGGCGCGGGCGCAAATCAAGCCGCGGCCATTGTCTCGCCTGCCAGAATTGCAAAAAGAACAAAAACAGGATGCCGGCCAGGAGAATCTGGTTGGTGCGGAAATCGTGGCGCGTGAAGATGATGCCCAGATAGCCAGCCAGAGGCCGGTAGAGCCAGAGCCAGGCGGCTAGAATGGCCAGGTTGAAAAACAGGTCGCGAACGTGTATCGAGCGTCGCCCGTCTTGGATGCCCGCGCGAGCTCGATACTGCCCAAGGTCCCCTTGTGCCATAGGAGCATTATACCAGATGAAGCGTCAAATCAGTTTTACGGTAAAACCACGAGAAGGCGACGACAGATCGTTGAGAGACCATTGTTCAGGACGCGGACAAGAGCAGACGAGCGCGGATTTCTTAGGTGGCTAGGTGATGGTGGTACCGTCATTCCAAGACAGGCGGGCCGCGACGGATGTGATCGATTATTGCTTCTTCGGACTCCCCTATTAGCTCTTCGATCCACCAGGTAGCGCCAGCTTCTGCCAACGGCAATATCTTGTTACGTTGTTGAGCACCATCCAATCCTTTTGTATTGCCATTAATAACAATATCAAAAGGTGTGGTCAACGACCGATTGCCGTCGACAAATGCCTTGATCTGGCTAACATCAGCCGGCGATACCTCTTCAGGACTACCGTCCGCGCCCAGTTTTTCCACAATCACACCATCACACTTAAGGATGCGCGCCATCGAATTCTTGCGCATCCAGATAGCTGGCGCCCACAGGGGAATGCGCGGCTGCTGCACCGGTTTTGGCGGGTAATAGATTTCGTCCACCGCGCTTAGCTTTAAATGGTAATGCTTACCATCATAGTCAAACTGTTTGCGTTGGTAGAGCAAGGTTAGGATATCAATGGTTTCATCTAACATCTCCACCCGAGCTTTATTGTCTGTAACTTCGTCGGGAAAGCCTTGCCAGCCCATCCAGACCGCACCTGTGCCCAAGCCCAAGATCAGACGGCCGTCAGACAGATGATCCACCGCAATTGATTCACTGGCTATCTTCCAGGGTCGTCTGAGAGGCACGGGGATGATCAACGTGCCCAATCGAATGCGGCTGGTTGTCATAGCAGCGGCAGCGAGGGCAATCATGGGATCTTCACACCAAATGGCGTCTCCCAGAAAACTACCATCCCAACCTGCTTCTTCGGCAAGCTGTGAGAAGTGTGGGACCTGACGCGTTACATTATAGGGCCAAACCAAACCAAATTTCATTGCCATCATTTGCTCCTTTCAGCTTCTTTGTAGGCAGCATCGCGTGAGCAATGATTATAAGGGACGCAGACAAGAGCGGATTGTTTTGGGGTTTCCAGGTGATGTAGGTGTGATTGTTTCCGTAATTGGCGATTATTTAGGACGCGGACAAGAGCGGATAAACGCATATTTTATTGAGCCTCCACGTGCCGTTACTTCTATCTATTAGCAGCTAATTGCTCCAGATGTTCGGCCAACCATATCTTAATGATGGATTGGCGTGTAACTCCCAGTCTTTTCGCTTCACGGTCAAGAGAGTCGATCATCCATATGGGGAAATCAACATTTACCCTCTTTTGTTCCTGGGAAACTCTTTTAGCTCGAGATAGATCGAGGAACTCCAGGATATCTTGCCCATCATCAAATTTTTTAGCTTTCATAGATTGCCACCTCCAAGTTGCGAGAGCGACGAACAGAAATGATTCGTATCGTATTGTTGCGGATTTTGCTGAAGACCTAAGCAGCCATGCTGAAAAACATGGGGCTGAAATAAGGGACCAGCCAAATGAGCCAGACCACGACGCTAAATTTGTGGAAGTTTTGAATCGCGTGCTCATCTTTACGCAGCAGTACTATCAACGCCCAAAGGGCATGGATAGCCATGAGCACTATCGCGATGACTCCGATTATCCCATGAACATCGAAAGTCATGCCGCCCACATATTCGAACATCAACCCAGTGCCCCATGTATCGCAGATGAGTCCAAGGACAAAGAAAACCAAATGCCACCACTTAAGTCGCCCTTGAATGCGCTCTCCCCAGACGCCAATGGTGTAAAACAGTAGGGCTGCGGCCATGATTATGCTGGCGCGTGGATCCATACTTTGCTCCTAATCCTGTTTCTGCTCTATAGGCACCCTTTTCCAAAGCCTGCGGCAGAATTGCAGATCATAGATTAATTTCTATGAGCGGGCCAATATATGCTCATGGCCTCATGGCCAACCTGGTGATTCTCACGGCCGACCCTTTTCATGTGCCGGGTGGTGCGAATTTTACTGGCGGACGATTTTCTTTAGTAACTAGTCATGTTCAAGTCCGATACCACAGCAGCCGCCGACTATGAGAACACCCAGCCGCTCGATTTCGGTGCCCGTTGCACCGTCTATCAAGATCTGCTCGCCGTTTTGCAGACATTGCATAAGCTTGTGATAAGGATTCGTAAGAAAGTTCCTTGAGTTGGGACGCAGATTAACGCCGACGGGTCCGCGCAGATCAACGGCCGTTGCCCACCAACGACATCTCCGGATAAACCATCGCCCCGAATACCAGGTTCTCCCCTTCCCCATTTAACTCCTGGCGGAAAAAGGCAGCGGTCATCTGGGTCATCATCTCCACCACATACTCGCTGTCCATCGTACTGGACAGGCCCAACTGGGGAGTCAGCGGGGAAAATAGGGGCAGATCGCTAAAATCAAAATGATCCGCCCCGGCAATGGTCGCTAAATATCCCGTTTCTTCGAGACCAGCCAGCAGCGTTCTAGCAATAGCGAAATTCTCGCCGGAGTCATCGGCAATCCATTGATCGGCGCGCAAGAAAAGGAATGGCTGCGACAGGCCGGCCGTCATGATGTCCTCTGAAACCGGGGTCAACCAGGGGTCAAGACCCACTCCCGCCTGACAGCGCTCGTCGCGACCGCAAAATTCGACCGTGGTCCCGCCGCCGGTGGAGTGGCCGAACGCGCCAATTTTCGACAGGTCTAAACGGGAGGCAAAATCACTGCCTTCTGCCTCATTCCAGGCGGCCAACTGATCTAGAGCAAAGCCGATATCATCAGCCCAGACATT
>JAACFF010000364.1 GCA_009937635.1 Chloroflexota bacterium | reverse complement strand
AATCCTTTTTGACAAAATACCACGCCCGAGTAGAGTTCTGACTGATATATTCCGGCGGCTCGAAGAAAATCGTGAGCAGCAACGCCGGCGAGAAGGGGAAACGAGACGAGAGGAATATGCGGTGCTGCTTGACGTTTATAAGCAGGAGTTGGAACGTGACCTTATTCCACGCCGAACGCCGGATTGATGATTAATTCTTACTTCTGCATTATTATTGGTGAATTGTTAATGGAAGTGTTTCAGATTTTTTGGAATGGGCAAGGTAATCGGGTAGGAGTCGTGTGACCCGTTGAGTAAGTAAAATGAGTGTATTAGATATTGTAACCTTGCCTGATAAGGTTCTGCGTGAGCGCACGTTGCCGGTCACGCGTTTTGATGAAGCGTTGCAGCAGTTGATTGACGATATGATTGATACGATGCGTGAGGCCCCAGGCGTAGGGCTCGCTGCGCCGCAGATTGGTCGGTCTATTAAGTTAACGGTGATTGAAACCTTGGCGGACGTTGACGAAGAAGGTAACGAGATAGACGGATCGCGTGATCTGTACGTGATCGCCAATCCGGAGATTGTTTGGACCTCCCGTAAGCGTGTCAAGGGTATTGAAGGCTGCCTATCAATTCCGGGTTATGTAGGTGAGGTAGAAAGGTTTGAGTCGATCCGTGTGAGGGCTCAAGATAGGAATGGCAAAAAAATCAAGCTGCGTTTGCATGATTGGACAGCACGTATTTTTCAGCATGAAATTGACCATTTGAATGGGGTGCTGTACATAGACCGCCTGACAGACCCAGAAAATCTGTGGACTGAGGAAGCGTATGAGGCGATGCAGGAAGCGGGTGACGAAGAAGAAACGGCCGTGTCGGACGCCGAGGTGGAAGTGAAATATGTCGTTGACAAAACAGGAAGTTGAAAAAATCGCTCATCTGGCGCGCCTGGCTCTCACGGAACAGCAGAAAGCAGAGTACCAAAGACAACTGTCGGCCGTTCTCGATTACGCCGATATGCTGGACGAGCTCGATCTAAGCGATATCAAACCGACGGCCCATGCCGTGGCGCGGGAGAATGTGATGCGCGACGATGTGATAGTGCCTGGTTTGGTTCTGGAGGATGTGCTTTTTAATTCCGCCAGACATGCACAAGATCAGTTCCAAATTCAATCAGTGTTGGAGGATTGAATTTCTCGGAAATTGGCGGGAGCTTAATGCAGGGCTATGTGCCCTTTTTTTCATTAGAATGGATTTAACAAAATTAACATTAACGGAAGCGCGTGATGCGCTACGCGGGGGTGCAGTCAGCAGCGTGGCCTTGACCCAGATTTCGCTGGATCGCATTGTTGCGGTGGACAATTCGCTGAAGAGTTACTTGACGCTCAGTGACGAGTTGGCCCTGGAACAGGCGGCAGAGGCGGACAAGCGGCTGGCTGAGGGAGGGCAAGCGCCCCTTTTAGGGATCCCTGTGGCTGTGAAGGATATCATCAGCACGAAGGGCATACCAACGACGGCGGGGAGCAAGATCCTGCAAGGATTTGTGCCGCCTTATAATGCCTATGTCGTCGATCGATTGCGAGAGTCGGGGGCTGTTTTGCTGGGCAAGACGAACACAGATGAGTTTGCCATGGGTTCGTCAACAGAAAACTCGGCTTATGTGACCACGCGTAATCCGTGGAACTTGGACCGCGTGCCCGGGGGAAGCAGTGGCGGCAGCGCCGCTGCGGTGGCTGCAAGATTGGCCTTTGGAGCGCTGGGCACTGATACGGGCGGGAGTGTGCGCCAGCCGGCTTCGTTCTGTGGCCTGGTAGGGCTGCGCCCAACGTATGGCCGTGTTTCCCGTTGGGGCGTGATCGCTTTCGCTTCAAGTCTGGATCAGGTGGGAACGTTTGGCCGCACGGTGGTCGACTGTACAGCCATGTTTCAGGCGGTGGCCGGCTACGATAGGCGGGACAGTACGTCGCTCGATGATCCGCTGCCTGATTATGATGGAGCTCTAAATGGAGATGTGCAAGGATTACGTGTCGGCGTGCCCAAGGAGTATTTTATCGAGGGTATCGAGCCGGCGGTCGAGGCGGCCGTTCGAACGGCAATAGCAAAACTGGAGCAACTGGGCGCTGAGATTGTGGAAATCAGTTTGCCACATACACGGTACGCACTGCCGGTTTATTATCTGATCGCCCCGGCCGAAGCCAGCGCTAATCTGGCGCGTTACGATGGCATTCGTTATGGGCCGCGGCTTGATGGGCAAGATATGATTGATTCGGTGAAACAGACACGCTCGTTGTTTGGCCCGGAGGTGAAACGGCGGATCATGTTGGGAACCTACGCGTTGAGCGCTGGTTATTATGACGAGTATTATGGCCGGGCATTGAAAGTGCGGTCGTTGATTAAGCAAGATTTTCAGTTGGCCTTTGAGGAGGTGGATGTTATAGCCTGTCCAACGAGTCCCACCACGGCTTTCAAGGTAGGAGAGCGAAGTGATGACCCTTTGAGCATGTACCTGGCGGATATCTTCACCTTGTCGGTGAATCTAAGCGCGTGCTGCGCTCTTTCGGTTCCTTGTGGTTTTGATGAGCTAGGCTTACCAATCGGATTGCAGCTTATCGGTAACACCTTGCAGGAAGCAACGCTTTTGAATGCCGCTTATGCGTATGAGCAGGCGACGGAATGGCACAAGGAATCGCCTGATTTGTAAAGTGATTGTTGAAGGGCTATTTGCCAAAGGATGTGGTGCAGTTTAGTTGGGGAAGAGAAAGAAAATATAATTAATTGCTGAATTACGAGTTGTTAATTTGGCGTTGATTGCGTTAACAGTTTAACCCTCTAGTTTTCCCTTCTTCTAACCTATTGGATACGCACCTGTTGTCAAATGTCCTACATTTTCAGTGGAGAATTTGTTGAAGGTCATTATTTCATTTGCTGGTCTTGAAAGTTGCCAGGAGGCACGTTTTAGCGGACGGCCATATGCTTTGCAGCGATTGGCCGGGGGCACGCTCTTGGGTCACATATTGGCGCAGTTGCAAGATGTGCCCATGGAGGAATTGATCCTCGTGGTGAGCGAGGAAGATAAGCGTGTGGCCGACTGGACGGAGCAGCGATTGACAGGGACAGCTCTGACAGTGTTGGCCGTGAGTGAGGCTGATAGTCCAATTGCCGGCCTGCGGGATTGCGTGGCATTTCTGGATGCGCAGCCAGTGCTGCTGGTTTCCGGCAATTATGTGGCCGAAGCTGATTTCGCGGGCCTTGTTGCGACTGGAGCTGATGCGGCCTGTCTTATTCAGGCAGATCGGGATGTTGTTCCGGCTGAGAAACTGGCGGTGAACGAAGCTGGTTTTTTCATTGGACAAGGCGCTATCGAGGCTCATTGGGCCGGCGCTTGTTGGTTCCGGCACGGTACGGACCTGGCCTCGGCATTGGAAAGTTTGCCCAGTAGGGAGCCAATCGTATACGAGGCCGCTGAGGCAGAGCTGGCAGTGCTTCTCAATAACTCGCTTGAGCAAGGGCAGCGCATAAAAACTGAGCAGGCATATTATTGCCTGGACACGCGCTCGTCTGACAGTTTTCTGCATGCTAATGCGCGGCTATTGCAGTTGGGTCACGGATCACAGGATGCTATCGAACGTAGTTATGCTGAGGATTTTACGGTGTTGCCGCCGGTGTTTTTGCACGAAACGGCCGTTGTTGAGAATGTGGTTATCGGGCCATTCGTCAATTTAGAAGCGAATGCTGTGGTACGAAACAGCATCGTGCGCAATAGCCTCATCGGCGTAGGCGCGCATATCACGAATGCGATATTGGATGGATCCTTTGTTGGCGACAGGGCGCGAATAAGTGGCCAAGCGAGTAAAGTATTTGTTGGTGATGAGCAGAGTTTGGATTTAGAAAAGGAAGATATATGAAAGTCTTAATGCCCAATCATTTTCCCTTGCAGGGATCCGGCAGTGGAATTTACACGTTGAATGTAGCTCAGGAACTGGTCCGCCTGGGTTATGAAGTGCTGGTCATCGTGCCCGATCACCAGGCAGTGCCGACTGAAGATTATCCTTTCCCAGCGCAGACGATTCTTTTTTGTAATGGCGAGAATGAGGGGCAGGCGGAAGTGGATTTTAATTTCCCATGTTTCACTACACATCCACGCAGTGTGACGACATTCTATGAATTGAGTGATGAGCAGATGGGAGAGTATGTTGATCTATGGCGCAAACATATTAAACAGGCCATTGTTGATTTTCGGCCGGATATAATCCACGCCCATCACGTATGGGTGACGCCTTTTGTGGCATCTGAAACGGGTTTACCCTACGTGATTAGCGTCCATGGCACGGATTTGATGGGTTATCGTGACGGACCTCGTTACCGGCCAATGGCGCGTATAGCGGCTGAAAAGGCTTATGGTCTCATCGCCATATCGCGCCAGGTGCGCGATGATACGGTGGCAACGTATGGTGTGTCACAGAATAAGGTGCACTTGATCGCCAATGGATTTGACGTGGATATTTTTAAGGTTATCCCAGGGGCAACGAAAACGGCCGTCTTGCCGGAATTTGGTTTGCCGGCAAGTGACGGGCCGCTGGTTAGCTTCGTGGGCAAATTCACAGATTTCAAGGGCATTGACGTGCTGTTGAAGGCGGCAGCTATTTACGAGAAGGCGTTACCTGGCGTGCAGACGGTGCTGGTAGGGCACGGCCAATTATGGGAAGAGATGCACAGCTTGCAGGACGAATTGGGTCTGGCGGGTGTTCATTTTCTGGGACACCAGCCACAGCCAATGGTAGCCCGTATTTACAATGCTGCCGACGTCTCTGTGGTCCCATCGCGTATTGAACCTTTTGGTCTTGTGGCCGTGGAAGCATTGGCGTGTGGTACGCCGGTCGTGGCGACCAATGCAGGAGGGTTGCCCGATTTCATCAACGACCGGGTTGGCGGGCTTGTGCCGCTTGAGGATCATGAGGCGTTGGCGGAGGCTATCATCAGCGAGGTTAAGGCTGGCAGCAAACAGAGTAAAGGTAAGTTTGCGGCGCAGTATGCGCTGGACGGCTACAGTTGGCGCAGCCAGGTGCAGAAAATGGCGCAGCTTTATGAGCGTGCGCTGGGGTAAAGAGGATCAAAGATTTCGCAGATTAGATTGATTGTAAGGTGGATTGTTTGACCCCTTTGAAATGTTTAATAAGTGCCAGGCACCTCAAAGCTAGCGTCCGATGGGTTCTTTGATAAGGTGCCTGGCACTAGAATGGGCGTGAAAGACTTATGACAGAGTATGAGCCGGTGATCGGGTTGGAGATTCACGCAGAGATGATGACGGAGTCGAAGATGTTTTGTGGCTGCCGTGTGGTAGACAGCGTGGAGGCGTCGCCAAATACGGCCGTGTGCCCTGTTTGCCTGGGCATGCCTGGGATGCTGCCGGTGATTAACCGGCGCGCGGTCTCGTTCGCTATTCGGGTGGGCTTGGCCTTGAACTGCGAGATTCAGCAGCATAATATCTTCGCCCGCAAGAGCTATTTTTATCCGGATCTGCCCAAAGCATACCAGATATCGCAATATGAACTGCCCCTGGCGCGCAATGGGTGGTTGGATATCAAGGTGGGTTCTGCGGAGACGAGACGCATTCGCATCCGGCGCGTGCATATGGAAGAAGACACGGGCAAACTCACACATTTGGAGTCAGGTGGCTCGCTGGTAGATTACAATCGCTCCGGCGTGCCCCTGTTGGAGATTGTATCTGAGCCGGATATCCATTCCGGCGAGGAGGCGCGGGTCTACGCGGCCAAGATCCGGCAGATCTTGCGCTACCTGGGGGTTAATTCTGGTGATATGGAGAAGGGCGTTTTCCGCGTGGAACCGAATATCAGCATTCGACCGGTTGGCAGCGAGCAATATGGCACGCGCACCGAATTGAAAAACTTGAATAGTTTCCGGTCGTTGGCAGATGGAACAGATTTTGAAATCGCGCGTCAGGGTGCGATTCTTGATGCCGGAGCGGCGGTCATTCAGGAGACGCGAGGCTGGCACGACGCGCGGCGGGTGACTTTTTCGCAACGTGTGAAAGAAGAGGCGGATGATTATCGTTAT
>JAACFF010000363.1 GCA_009937635.1 Chloroflexota bacterium | reverse complement strand
ACAAAGTCTCCCTTCGGGTTTCAGCCGATAACCCAGCCAGCGGTCTAGCAGGCTCTGCGGATGCACGGCCTGTTCGATAGTCCGAGTTGCATTCCACCATTCAAGCAGATAATAGTTACTGGAAGAAAGTATGGTTTCTAGCTGGCTTTGCCTTTCGTACGATGCCAATGGACGGAAGCGATGGAGCGATTGACCGGCTATGGTGTAGAAGATGGCGATTTGCTCCCCTTTCTTCACCTCGTGGGTCAATTCAGCCATATGCTGGCAGGCAAAATCCACCGGCGCCTGACTCCAAGCCAGCCGATGCCTTTTGATCTCGTCCATCCTTGCCTTTTCGTGGACGCGATCAAGTTTGAGGATGAAATGCTCTACCTGGGCGGATTCAGCAGAGGAAACGCTGGCCAGGTACAGAACGGCACCCGTTCGCCCCCCTACGAGTTCTGCTAAAAGGATTACTTCGATATCATGCCGTTGTTGCGCAAGCCGCAGGATATGTCGGTGCTCTTCTGGAAGTGTATTGAAATCTGGCTTAACCATAGGCGCCAAACCTGGAACACACCAATATGCTTGCCAACACACAATCCAGGTGGCCATCAATCCGGTAATAATCGGGCGCCCACCTAGAAATGCTATTTCTAGAATAATACCATAAATCTCGGCTCACATCCGAGTTTCTCAGACCTCGACGATCGGTTGAGCACTGTCTTCGGCCAGCGACGTGGATACGGAGATGAAGCAATGGGGTCTGCAGCTAGAGTCGCTGGTAACCAACCAGACCTATGAGAATGTGGTTGCCACAAAGGTGCGATGAGTTAGCGCCAATCCAACTCAAACTCGCTACTGAAGACGACCAAGCCGTTTGCATACAATACCATTCTTACAAGCGGTGGGGATTGTTAATGATCACATGGTCGACTGTTTCCGGTATCATGAAGTGGCGTCAATGAGCTAGCGCCAGTCCAACTCAACCTCACCACCAATAATCACCAAACCATTTTTATTAGATACTTTTTTTGAAGTCGGTAAAACAGCCATCGACCATTATTGGATGATTCCGTTACTGTAGGGCGATGGATCTGGTATGATTTAGACTGACGCGTCGAGATCAGATCCTATTAGTGTGGAGCTATTGTGATGAACGTGGACAGCCAAGAATACAAGGAGTGGCTTACAGATATTTTCGATCGAAGCTCGGAAGAGTATGGACAAATCGGTCCCCAGTTCATCGCACACTTTGGGAATAAACTTGTTGAGTATGCAAACATTCATGAAGGAGTTGCAGTCCTTGACATTGCTTGCGGCAGGGGTGCCCGTCTCTTTCCCGCGTTCGAAAAAGTCAAGCCATCAGGAAAGGTAATTGGCATTGATCTATCACCCGAAATGCTGGCGGAAACTCGTAAGGAGCTCGATCAAAGAAATACAGATGGCATCCGTGTTATAAAGATGGATGCGGAGCAACTCCTCTTTCCCTCTGAAAGTTTTGACTTCGTACTATTTGGACTTTTGACAAAGCAATTTGCAAAAAACACATAACAATTTGACAAATAGATGGAACTGCGCCATTAGAGGTGCATGACGATCAAGAAATGCACGACCGAATTGAGGCAGTTCCGAGAAGAACTTTACCAGAACTTTAACAATCGAGCCGATACTTTGATGGAATTGGTGGATGCGATATGCAGCAATCCCAATGCCCGTTCTGTGGTCGAGTACAGCTTAACGCCTTGTTTCCGGCGCAGTTACTCGACGATATTCAAAGCAATCGCCGAGATGACCTGGGATGAGAACACAATCGCTCGTTTACTGGCTACTTACATGCCCCAACCTCAGGCACGACAATTCAGGTTGTTGGGGGTTGATGTAACATCGCAACCGCGTCCATTTGCCCGGACGTTGGCCGATAGAGGGATAGTGTATCAGCCCAATACCGTGAAAGGGAACAAACCCATAACCATTGGTCACCAGTATTCGACAGTGGCCGTGTTGCCGGAAGCGGAGGCAGGTGTGTCATCAAGTTGGGTCATTCCCTTACTGACCCGCCGCGTATCCACAGATGAAGATAAGGAGTTAGTTGGGGCTGAGCAGGTCGATTTGTTGCTTAAGGACAGCCAGCTCCCATTCGCTCGTGATTTGTGTGTGGAGGTGGGGGATACCAGCTACAGCAAACCGGCCTACTTACACGCTAATCGCCATCATGGTCATTTGGTCACCATTACCCGTGTACGTGGAACGCGCACTTTCTATCAACAGCATATACCAATAAGTTCAGAAAGCGGTGCCGGACATCCTAAGTGGTACGGTGATGTTTTCTCTCTGAAAGAGGAATCCACATGGCCTGAACCAGGTGAATCGCTTACTATCACGGAAAGAAATCGCCGTGGGAAAGTGCATCGAGTAGAGATTCAGGCCTGGCGTGACATGCTCATGCGCGGTAAGTACAAACCACAACGCTTACCGATGCATCGACACCCTTTTACATTAGTGCGGATTGTCCGCTATGATGAACAAGGTCAATTGGTCTATAAGCGACCTTTGTGGTTGCTGGTCATCGGTCAACGACGACATGAGTTGAGTTTGTTGCACATCTACCATGCCTATTGTCAACGATTCGACCTGGAACACTTCTTCCGTTTTGGCAAACAGAAACTCTTATTGACTCGTTTCCAGACGCCTGAAGATGTACGTGAAGAAAGTTGGTGGCAATTGTCTCATATTGCTTATGCTCAACTCTGGCTGGCACGCCATCTAGCCCACAGTTTGCCACGCCCTTGGGAGCGCAATTTACCGTCCATGAAGACGTTTAAGATATCACCACCCCTAGTGCAGCGCGACTTTGGCCGGATTATTCGCCAGATTGGGACACCGGCCAAACCACCCAAACCTCGAGGTATTTCTCCCGGCAGACGCAAAGGGATGAAGCTACCCTCCCGACCATGGCGAAAAGTCGTGGTTAAGGGTCAACAAAAGGCAAATTCACCTTGAAATAGGTTCGATCGTTTAGTTGTTAATGTGCTTGAACTGGGTCAACTTCTGTTGACTTCAGTTCATGATGTCAAAAGTCGAATTATTCAACTTTCGAAGATTAATTCCTGCATACGTTTATCACTGATGACTGGCGAAGATGAGGCTTAGGCCGAACCGTTCAGCAAAGCAAACTCGATGCTATCGGCCAACGCTTGCCAACTCGCTTCTATGATGTTGGTACTGGCGCCTACGGTGCTCCAGCGACGGGTTCCTAGCTCGCTATCTATTAAAACGCGAGTTGTTGCACTCGTGCCATTTTGCCCATCGAGAATGCGAACTTTGTAATCGGCCAGACGCACGCCTGATAAAGAAGGAAATACATCCAATAGCGCCTTACGCAAAGCAGCATCCAGCGCGTTAACCGGACCGTTACCTTCCGCAGCGGTATGTAACACCTGGTCACCAACTCGAACTTTAACCGTGGCATCAGCGCAATGACCACGGTCTTGTCGATTCTGAACCAGAACGGTGAGATCCAATAACTCAAATGGTGGCTCATAGTCCGGTTGCATCCTGTGTAACATCAGGCTCATAGATGCTTCGGCGCTCTCAAAGGCAAAACCTTGTGCTTCTAAATTCTTGATTTGTTTTAAGACCTCACGTGCCTGAGCGCTGTTGGTATCGATACCGTATTCGACAGCCTTATCTAAAACGTTTCCACGGCCGGATAGCTCGGAAACGACAGTGCGTTGCTGGTTGCCAACACGATCTGGATCCACGTGCTGATAGCTCAGCTTGTTCTTCCGCATGGCAGCCACGTGGATGCCACCCTTGTGCGCAAAGGCGCTAGTACCAACAAACGGCTGATGCGTATCGTGGGCCAGGTTCGCCACCTCGGCAACGAATCGGGAAAGGTCCGTTAATTGGGCCAGGTTTTCGGCCGGAACGCATGATTTACCCATTTTGATCTGTAGGTCAGGAACGATGGTACAGAGGTTAGCATTGCCGACGCGTTCGCCATAGCCATTAATGGTGCCCTGGACGTGAACGGCGCCAACCTGGACGGCCGCCAATGTATTGGCTACACCACAACCGCCGTCATCATGAGTGTGAATGCCAATATCTGTATCTACATGTTCACAAATCTTTTGAACAACGTGGCGAATCTCCCAGGGCAGGGCGCCGCCATTCGTGTCGCAGACTACGACGGCATCAGCTCCACTCTCGGCGGCAACTTTCAAGGTCAGTAGTGCGTATTCAGGATTGGCCTTGTAGCCGTCGAAAAAATGCTCCGCATCATAAATCACTTCCTTGCCTTGGTGCTTCAAATAGGCGACACTGTCTGCAATCATAGCCAGATTTTCTTCCAGGTCTGTTTCCAGAACGTCGCGCACATGCAAGTCCCAACTCTTACCAACCAGAGTTACTACCGGTGTCTTAGCATCCAAAAGAGCCTGAATATTGGCGTCTTCACCTGGCTCTGTATTTTTATAGCGGGTCGAACCAAAGGCGGAGATCTTGGCCGTATTGAAAGTCATACCCTGAGTGGCAATAAAGAAATCAACATCCTTGGGATTGGAACCGGGCCATCCACCTTCAATATATTTCACACCAAACTCGTCTAATCTTTTGGCAATGCGCAGCTTGTCGGTCAACGAGAGTGAAATCCCTTCACGCTGTGTCCCATCGCGCAATGTCGTGTCATAAATGGCAATGGCTTCGCTCATAATACTTTTTCCCGCTCGTAAGCTAGGATATCTGGCTCATGCTTGAGCAGATAGCCCATCTGATCCACCCCCTCTAACATACATATCTTGCTAAAGGCATCAATTGGAAAGGATATTGCCCGGCCGTCCGGCAACGTTAATCTCTGCTCTGAAAGCCCGATAGTCACTTCGGTGTCCGGATCTTCGTGTACCAAACTAAATAGCTGATCTAATGTGTCTGGATCAACGGTCACAGGCAGTAGCCCATTTTTAAGTGAATTATTGCGGAAGATATCGGCAAAAGAGCTGCTGATAACAGCTCGAAATCCCCAACCTAGCAGCGCCCAAGGTGCATGCTCACGAGATGATCCTGTCCCGAAGTTGTCGCCAGCGACTAAGATTTTTGCGCCCTGATATTCTGGGCGGTTCAGCGCAAAGCTAGGGTTCAGACTTCCATCTTCGTGATATCGCCATCGAGCAAAACAGCCATCACCCAGACCGTCCTTATTGGTAACCTTCAAGTAAGTGGCCGGTATGATTTGATCCGTGTCAATATCACATGTGGTGATAGGTAAAAGTGTAGAGGTTAATTGGTTAAATGGTTTCATTGAATTGAGATTGCCTACTTCATCATTGTTCGAGGATCTGTTACGCAACCGTTTACGGCCGTGGCCACGACAGTCATGGGGCTGGCTAAAAACGTCCGGCCACCTTTTCCCTGTCGACCTTCAAAATTACGGTTGCTGGCGCTCACCGCATATTGTCCTGGTTCTAACTGGTCTCCATTCATGGCGAGACACATAGAGCACCCGGAAAAACGCCATTCAGCGCCCGCTTCGCGAAAGATTTGATCTAACCCTTCCGTCTCAGCTTGACGACGCACACTTTCAGATCCAGGCACGACCAGCATACGCACGCCATCGGCAACCTTTCGCCCTACTATGAGCGAGGCTGCCAGTCGCAGGTCCGAAATTCTTGAATTTGTACAACTGCCCAGGAAGGCTACATCTACTTTATGCCCGAGCAGAGGTTTACCGGGCTGCAGTTCCATGTAGGTCAAGGCCTTATTCATAGCGTCGCGGCGAATAAGATCGGGTTCATGCTCGGGCAAGGGAATCGGTTTAGTTATGGGTAAACCCATTCCAGGATTTGTGCCATAAGTTATCATCGGTTCCATTTCGTCTATACCTATGGTAACTGTTCGATCATATTCGGCGCCCTCATCCGAGGGCAACGTGCGCCATCGAGCCACTGCGGCCTCCCAATCATCGCCTTTGGGTGCAAACTTACGGCCGGCCACATATTCTATGGTCGTGTCGTCTGGAGCAACCATTCCTGCACGCGCACCCCCTTCGATGGACATATTGCACAGCGTCATTCGCTCTTCCATCG
>JAACFF010000362.1 GCA_009937635.1 Chloroflexota bacterium | reverse complement strand
CATGCGGCAGCGGTTTGACTACTGCTTTTCCGCATGTATTTTCTAGCCGTTTGACACTTGTCATTCCTGTTTGTTAACCACGTGAACGGCTACACAGATGTCAGCCGTCAGCCGTCAGACAATTAGTTGTTTGTGAAATTCAAGTACTTGCGACCGTACAAAGATAATCGTAGGGTGGACTAAATGCCAATTTCCACGCTAATTCGTGGAAAAGTAGCAGCAGCATCCGATCGGGTGACATAATTCACTAAGGTTATAGGTCGTTGGACACTATTATTCGACAACCGGACCGGGCATAATGGTGTATTAAGGGGAGACCCGGTCAAATGGGGCCGTGACCGGTCAGGTAACTAGCTGACTCCGCTGTCATAAACCTCGAAGAGTAACTCGTGCCCGGAAAGGTTTTTTATTGACGGCCAAATTGTACCGGACTGGTTGTTTTTCGCTATGTGAAGGTGAAGTCCGGTGAAATGGGGTGTAAGGGGTAATGAACAACAAGCGTTTCTCGAAGGTTCTTTTGGTAATCCTATTGGTATTGGCTTTTGCAACGACGAATGCAGTTGAAGCTATACAGTTTGATCATAAACTTTCTCCCGATCCTGCAAACAAAAATAATTCGTTCGGGTCAGTAACATCGCTCTCGGAGGCCGACGGCAGCATTACCGGCATCGTTACCGATGGTACAAAGCCGTTAAACGGAATCCTGGTCGAGGTTTATCGATGGACAGGAAGCGGTTACGATTGGTCAAACTTAACGACCACGGATGCATCAGGGAACTACGACGTTGGTAACCTGTCTTCCGGGATTTATCGGGTACAGTTCTCCGACATGGCCGGCGTTTACTTCCCTGAATACTATGACAATGCACCCGATCTCGACAGTGCCACTGATATCAGCGTGACAACCGGTTCGGTAACCTCTGGTATTGACGCTGTATTGGCCGAAGGGGGCACATCACAGGCACTGTAACCGATGGGACGAATCTGCTTCCCGGTATTGAGGTAACGGTAGACTACTGGACAGGTAGTGATTACGACTGGACCCGTTCTACAACAACGGATTCAGTAGGTGATTACCAAGTGGACCAATTATCTGCTGGCACTTACCGCATTCGGTTCCGAGACAAAAAGAACGATGTTACCATTACGGAATGCTATGACGACGCACCAGATCTAAAGAATGCCACAGACATTACGGTCAGTGCCGGGTCAACAACAGAGGGCATCAACGCCGTCTTGTCGGAAAATGCCGGGCGCATCACAGGCAACGTTACGGATGGTACAAATCCGTTGCAGGATATACAAGTCATGGTTTACGCTCCGGTAGATTGGTTGAGTTCCACCTCCACAGATGCATCAGGCAACTTCGATATAGGTGGGCTTCCTACTGGGAGTTATCGAGTGAAATTCAGCGATGACTCAGGTGTTTACATTACGGAATTCTACAATGATGCGCCGGATCTGGGCAGCGCCACTGATATTCGTGTAACGGCCGGTTCAACAACTTCCAATATCGATGCCGTGTTGGCAGCGAAGACAGGGCGTATCACGGGCCGTGTTACGAATGGGACGAATCCGCTGCAGGATATAGAAGTCAGAGCCTATCACTGGACAGGCAATAATAGCGATTGGTCGAAGACCGCGTTCACGGACGCGTCAGGTCAATATGCTATAGGCGGCCTAGCGGCTGGAGTATACCGATTACGATTCTACGACAAAACCGGCGTTTGTGTCACAGAATATTATGATGATGAACCGGGACTGGATGGCGCTTCTGATATTCACGTAACGGCCGGATCAACAACATCCGGCATCGACGCCGTGTTGGTCGAGCGGAGATTTATTTACTTCCCCTCGATTTTGGCTAAATAGATTTGGTTATTGGCACATCCGCTTCCTGGTCGCGGTTGAATTGGGATACATAGGCGATGGGTAAGATGGCGCCGATGCCTACGAGGAAGGTGAGTACGGCCGTTACGCAAGTCAGCGACGGTTCCAACCAATACAAGGCGAGTGTCAACAGGAAAAACAGGCCCGCCAATATGGCGGCGATAGTTGTGGTTCTTTTGGCTTTTTTCATGGAGGCGCGTTTGATGCCGGATAGTTGCCCAGTACGGCCGTGCAGCAAAACTGGGATGGGCTGCTGCTCGTCGTCAAGATACCAGGTTGAATAAAACGGCAGTAGCAGCAGGCTCCAATGCTGGTTGTCATAGTGGGCTTGCCATTGATAATGGCGGATATGATCGGCCCCGGCCGCCTTCTGGCACTCGATGGAGGCCAATTGCTGGAAGCGGGGATGGGTATCCGGCCAGGCATCTACATGGTCGCGGTTAGGAAGGCGCACCAGGGTTTCTTCAAGCATCTCCTGCCGGTATGGGGCGGCTTCCTTGCTGGTAAATGATCCGAGTTTGTCTTCTACGTCGCCAATTTCTTCCAAAGCGGGTGCGCGTACATTGTCATAGTGGCGCTGTAGTTGCCCGGCGCGCGCTTCCCAGCGGATGCGCGTTTCCTGGACTTCCTTGGTGCGCCAACTGCCTTGTTTAAAGCTTTCCTGGTGGCTAACCACCTGGTAATCAAATCCCGCCTCGGCTTGCCAGCCTGCGGTTACTTCGCTGTCAACCAACCATGTAGGAATGAAGACTCGACGCAGACGACCCGCCAGCCTGGCGGCCTGCAAATCTTGGGGCGTGAAGCGGAAACTCCTGGCGAAATTGCTTAGCTGCTCTTGGACCCGATCGGCAGCAACGGAAAAGGGTACGACCTGTTCCGGGCTACTGATCTGGCCCAGGTCGTCTTCTGTCAAGGGCGTTAAAGTGGTCTGGTAGCAGTGAGGGCAGATGGGCATCTCCGCAACAGGGGGCAGGACATAATTCCAATCACAATGTTCACAGATGGCTGGTTGCAACGGCCGTAGCCATTGGGTTTCAATTTCTTGCATCGGGAATTCTCAGAGCATGTGGTTCATATCGGCTGAAATTAACGCGGAAGAAAATTGTTGAATTGGTGAATTGTGAACGATTAATTGGAAACACTCCCTTACACTTTGTCCAGTTTTTGCGCCCTCAGGGCAATGGCGATGTCGATTAGCATGCCACCCAAGAAAATGATAAATGACCAGAAGCCGCCACCGGATCCGTATACATCGGGCATGAAGAAGAGGAAGAAAAGGAACAGAAGGATGCCCGGCAGCATAAGCCCCGCCGATAGTAGGCCTATCTTACGCCAATCAGCCGGACGCTGGCCTGCTATTTTCCCGGTCTGGCCATCGATCAGTAGCTGATAAGGCTTGTTTTCGAAATAGTACGTATTGATATACATGGGCACGAGAATATAGCGCCAGCTTTCGTCCTCAAAGTCTAGCTGCATGCTAAAGTTGCGGATTTTGTTGGTGGTGGCCTGGGAACGACATTTCTGCTTAATGTCCTCACGCATGGTTTGCCGCGCCGTTTGCCAGGCATCTTCGAGGCTTATCTCATAGGCCTGAGACTGTATCCCGGCTAGAAGCTTGGGCTCGTAGGCAGTTAGCGCCTGGAGGTCATAGTCCCCGATTTGGGCCAGCAAGTGTAGGCTAACATGATTGGTGCCATGCGTGAGCAGATCGGTAAAGGTGTGCCGTACGTGGCCGGTTTCCCAACGCCAGACGGTTCTGCGCCTGGTTTTGCCACGGCTGCGGTAGGTCTCGGTACGGCCGACTTGCGCACGCCAGGAGGCCACAGCCGTAGAGCCAAATGTCCAATAAGGGAGATAAATGGGCGTGAAGTTAACGATGGAGGCCATGCGGCGCAATTCCTTGGGCACAAGCCAGGTATCGCCCAACCATTGGCGTCCAATCTGATGGCAGCGCTGCTCATCAATCTGAAAGGGTATCAGAAAGCGAGGCCGTAAGACATCTTGCGCGGCATGGTGATGAATGACCTTATTCGAGGCGCAGAAGGGGCACGCCGTGGTTAATGCGCCTGGAGGGAGGGAGATTTGGCCGCCACAAGATTGGCATTGCAGCTCCTTGCGCGCTTCGCCCCACCCTTGGGCTGCCCTTTCAACGGTGTCCAAAGTGAACTCAAATGTTTCGGCCGAGCGGCCCACGGACTCAACCTGTTGCACTTCGTGGTATCCGCAATAAATGCAGGTGAGACCGCCATCCTCGACGCTGTAGGCGGTCTCACCACCACATTGTGGGCAGCTAAAGGCGACCACTTCATCCAGCTTTTCTTTCTTCAACGGTGGGGCAAAAACAGTGATTCCAGGAACGGCCGATGGTACGCGTATAAATCCTCTCGGTGGTCTGCTGATCAGGTTATTCACAAGCGTAAATCTCCAAATTAGCCGGTTGCCTGACGCTCTTTCTAGCATAACTTTACATGGTCCAGGCCAAGAGCGTCAAATTATTAATGGGAGGTTTGCTTAAGGCATGGTGCACGGGAGTATGCTACAATGTTGTGCCCTCACGGGGACCAACCATATCTTAATAGGCGAGGGCGCAACCATTGGATGGGAAATGCTTAGACCTGCTAGGTTCTGGCCAATCACCACGCTCCTACGATGATATTCAAGGTTTTCATCATTTTGTAGATTACTTATGAAAAATAGGCTCGCGAACTTATTAATCTTTTCGGCCGTTCTGATACTTTTTGCTCCACAACAGGGTGCCAGTTCATTTGACCCACCATTACGCACTGAAGCGCTTGTCTTCCGCGGTAGCGACTTTATGCCTCAAGATGGCGATGGGATGGCTCTTGCCCCCAATGGTTTGACTCTGGAAAAGCAGACCAACAGCGGCAACTATACTTCCCCATCCATTCAGGCCCCCATTCCCTTTAACGCCATTGTGCCCCGGTGGGTAGTCGATCTCCCCGAGACAGCAAATATGCAATTTTTTCTACGTAGTGGTAAGAGCGAGGGCGAATGGGGAAACTGGCAAGAGTTACACGCCTCCAGCGACTGGACGGAGCCAGAGAAAAAGAGCACGGTGGGGAACATGGCAGTTGTTCCTGCGTCTGACAACACTCACAGATATGTGCAGTATAGGGTCAAGTTAAGCCAGGACGATATGCTCGCCGATCCGCTGCTGCGAGAGTTGAAACTGACATTCATCGATTCAACGGCAGGTCCGACGGCTGAGGAAATGATCGCGGCGCAAGAACAGCTAAACCGCAGTGAGGATACGAATCCAGCAGCTATTGGAGAATCTCAAGACGGTTATCCAAAACCGTTTGTTATCAGTCGTGCGGTCTGGTGTACGGATCCCCGTTGTGACTACAGCGATGGTCTTGAATATCAACCTGTTACACACTTGGTGTTGCACCATACCGTAACCAGTTCCGATGGGGATTCGGCGGCCGTCGTGCGGGCCATCTGGTTGTATCATGCGTTTGAAAACAAGTGGGGCGATATTGGATATAACTTCCTGGTGGATACGAAGGGTTTGATCTTCGAGGGGCATCTTGGCGGTGATGATGTGGTGGGCACCCACGCTTCCGGCGCCAATTCGGGCAGTATGGGTTTGGCCCTAATCGGCGGCTACTCCTACCTCGAGCCGCCGGCTGTGATGGTGGAATCGGCAGTAGATATGTTCGCCTGGAAAGCGGACCAGCGCAATATTAATGTCTTTGAGGCCAGCAAATCCCTGCCCAACATCAAGTGGGGGCTGCCCCATGTTATGGGACACCGGGATGTCCATGGCACGACGCAATGTCCAGGTGACAAAGCGCACGACCTGATCCCGGCTATTCGCGATGAGGTGGCTGCCCGTTTGGGTCAGGAATCTGCGCACATCCACGTGGATGAATTGAGCAGCGCATTTACGAAAAGCAACACCAACTGGTATGAACCCATTTACCAGTGTGGGCACAATACGCACTCCTGGTATACATGGTCAACTACTGAGCCAGCTGAGTCTACTAACTGGGGAGAATGGCGGCCTGAGGTGCCATTTAGCGGCCGCTATCAAATCGACGTTCATATCCCTTACTGCAACACCGGCCAACGCGAAACTGGCGGCGCGAAATATACGATTCAGGACGCGGATGGGATCCATACCGTGGTACTCGATCAAGACGCCAATG
>JAACFF010000005.1 GCA_009937635.1 Chloroflexota bacterium | reverse complement strand
CGTCCCCTAACGTCGTCGAAATGTTCGTCGAGCAGCTCTCCAGCGCGAGAGGGATCGCGCATCTTAACCGCCTCGAGGATCTGACGGTGATCCTCATATGTGTCCATAGGGTAGAAAACCTCTAACAGAGGCAGATCGAGATCGTCGAAGGCGATCCAAAATACTTCAAAAAGTTTATTCAACGTATGGTTGTTCAAGACGCTGTATAGTTTACGGTGAAACTCCTCATCTAGATCAGCCGCGAAATGCCCCCCATATGGTTTTTGAGCCTGCCGGGCGGTTTCCCCCCACTGCTGCATCAGTCGATCCAGATCTTCGATCTCGGTTTCATCAATTTGGCAAACGGCTTCTTCTAGAGCAGCTTTTTCAACCCAGAGCCGGATTTGAAGCAGCTCGTCTAACCGAGTTGGACCTGAGCGCAGCCCGAAACTGAGTGTTTCCAGGATGGGATCCATATTATATTCGCGCACGTACAGCCCGTCCCCATGGCGTACCTCGACGATACCCAGCGACTGCAGCGCTTTGACTGCTTCCCTGACTGAACTTCGCCCCACACCCAAATCTTGAGCCAACTGCGTTTCGGGGGGCAATGGATCGCCCCCTTGAAGTTCGTTGTCCAATATGTACTGTTTTACGTAGTCACGAACTGCTTTGCTTAACGCCGGGCCGCGAAGTGGCTTTTCCATCGTATCCTCTAACTGGCCTAATATGTCTTTCTGCTCTTACTGATTGCCTGATCACTAAAACAGCTTTTACTGACTATTGCGAAAACAGAAAAAAGTTCCCGAAATAGACCGCAAATCAATTGTTGACTTACCATTAAAAATCAGTTATGATGTTGTCGTATATAAGATGTCTGATATGTGATGTGTTCTATTTTACCATAGTTTCCTGGTATTCTCAACTACCAGTTTCCCATTCTGATAGGCGAAACAGGTGCTGTTGGCATTAAAGTTACCAGGCGATTGCTTACTTAGGAGGTGTCGATCGATTGAGGCGACCATCAACGTTTAATTCCCGTGACAATTTTAGAAATAGAAATGTGTTTAGATTCGTGATTGTGTATAGACGTATTCACTTAGCCACTAAAAAGGAGAAGAGATGAAAAAAAAGAGATTGGTAATCTATGGATTTTTGTTAATTCTGTTGTTGGTTACGGCCGTCGCCTGCCAGCCACAAACAGTCGAAGTTACCCGTGTTGTTACCGAAACAATTGTCGAAGAAGGCGAGACGGTAGAAGTCACCCGTGTCGTCACTGAAACCGAAACGGTGACGGAAACAGTCGTTGAAACAGAAGAAGTTGTTGTCACGGCCGTTCCTGAAGCTGCTGAACAGGTTATCATCGGTGGTTTTGATGTTGGCCCTGGTGGCGATCCACAGGGCATCGTTTATCTAGGCGGCGCAGGCCATTTCTGGTATTCGAAAATCTTCACCCCGCTGGTCATGATGAATTCAGACTTCACAGCGCACACCAATGAGGGTGCCTTAGCAACAGAGTGGACACCGAATGACGATGCCACCGTTTGGACCTTCAAATTACGTGAAGGCGTCACCTGGCATGATGGTGAGCCCTTTACCGCTGATGATGTCAAATTTACGGCAGAGTTTGTCCATGCCCCTGGTACTGCAGCGATACGGCCGTTCCTGTTCGCCGATCGTGAAAACACCATAGTTGGTTTTCCGGAATATGTGGCCGGCGAAGCGGATGAGATTGAAGGCATCAAGGTTGTCGACGACAACACGGTTGAATTTCACTTGCAAGCGCCAAATCCGCGCTTGTTCGATGAATTCCGCTTATTCTGGATTCTTCCCGAGCATGCCATTGACTTCGCTCCTGAAGATTGGGCCACGACTGATTGGTTCCTTGACCGTCCCGTAGGTACCGGACCTTATAAGTTCAGCCAATTACAGAAAGACGAGTTCATGGAATTGGTGCCCAACGAAGCTTACTGGGATGGCGCGCCCAAGATCGAAAGGTTGATTAATCGCTATTTTGTGGACGAGACAGCAGCCATGCTGGCTCTGTCCAGCGGTGATATCGACTTCACCTACCTCAGCGCTGATGTCGCTACGCGCTTCCAAGATGATCCGCGTTACCAGGTCTTTTCAGGACCGTCCTTCGTAACCAATTTGTTCAACTACAACTACAATCGAGAACCGTGGAATGATATTCGCGTTCGCCAAGCGATGATGTATGGTATTGATCGCCAATCGATCATCGATAATGTTTTCAATGGCACGGCCATAGCTGCGCCTTGTGAGGACCCATATCCCGCCTTCTGGCCCGAAGATGCCAATATGTATGAGTATGATCCTGATAAGGCTCGCGAACTACTCGCCGAAGCGGCAGCGGATGGTATTTCGCTGGAAGGGGTTGAATACCCCATTTCGACTTACTATTCCTCGCAATTAGCCCAGGATATCTTGCTTGTTATGCAAGCAAATCTGGCTGACATTGGCATCGCTGCTGTTCCCACTGTCTTGGATGTGCCCTCCTGGCGTGTTCTGGTCAACGAGAATGCTGATTTCGACTTCACTTATCGCGGTCGCGGTCACGGCCCGGCATCCTATCTGACTGATTGGTATACCGAAGGGAACCAATGGGGTCTTGATGATCCGATGTATGCGGAACTATTCGCTGCTATGGATGCGGCCGTCGAATGGGAAGATTATGTTGATGCTCGCAAAGCATTATGCAGCTACCAGAATGAACAGGCTACTTTCGCCTATTGGTGGGTTTCCACCCGCTATGGCATCGCCGACGCCGGATTGCAAGACTTCCACTACTTCCCCGCCCCTGGTGGTGGTCCATTCGTGGATAATTCCCATAATTGGGTACAAGGCGAGTAATTCGGACTAGATCTAGATAATATGTAAGAATGTAGTGGCATATCGTGATGGGAACATCATGATATGCCGCTATTACCTATCATTGATGATGGGGAGAATAGTATGCAATATGCGATTCGCCGGATCTTAATCAATATCCCCGTTCTTTTTGCAGTCACCATAATCATTTATGCCATGATTAATCTCGCCCCTGGCGACCCCCTTGATTTTTTTACCAACGAAGATCTGGGCATCACCCGCGAATCGCTTGCTCACCTCGAAGAGCAATTTGGCTTGAATGATCCGCTTCCTGTGCGCTACGTTAAATGGTTGGGACAAGCAGTACAGGGCAATCTTGGTTATCGCTTCAAGAATGGGGATCCTGTTGCTGAAGTTCTGGGCCTTCGCCTAAAAAACACCCTGATCTTGATGGGGGCCGCACTCTTCATCGGCATCAGCGTGGGTGTTTCGCTTGGCATCTTTGTTGGCTTGCGCCAGTATTCTTTTTGGGATTTTTCATTGACCACGCTTTCCTTTGTAGGGATAGCCATGCCGGCCTTTATCGCCGGCATCTTTGGCCTATATATATTCTCGGTGAAACTGGGCTGGTTTCCTTCAGGAGGAATGCGCACAGTGGGGGAGGAGAAATCGCTGGGCGATCTACTGTACCATTTAGTTTTGCCTGCCGGAACCCTGGCGATCCTTTATATAGCCAGCTTTATGCGTTACCAACGTTTCAGTATTTTAGAAGTGAAGCAAGCCGATTTCATGCGCACAGCACGGGCTAAAGGCCTCAAGCCACGTGTTATTACCTGGCGCCATACCATGCGTAATGCCATTTTACCCGTGGTGACCATCATCGGCCTGAGCATCCCCAATCTGGTGGCCGGCGCGCTCTTCATCGAATCAATCTATAGCTGGCCAGGCATGGGCTCCCTCTTTGTCGATGCCATTGCTGCCCGGGATTATCCCATGGTCATGGGCGTCATGTTGGTATCGGCGATCGTTGTTCTCACTGCTAACCTGGCTACCGATCTAACTTATGCCGTGGTTGATCCACGAATACGGCTCGATTAATGAACCAGATGAACAGATCGATGAATCGACGGTGGAAATGTCTTAAGTCGATCACTCCATGAAATAGTGTAGCGAGACGATTTTTTCAGGAGAAACCACACGCGCCGCAGCGCATCACCATGAACGTAAAGCAACCTTTCCAGGTTGCGATCAAGCTGGAAAGCGTGATTTACGGAGGTTGCGATCAAGCTGGAAAGCTTGAGTTACGAAGGTTGCGATGAAGCTGGAAAGCTTGAGTTACGAAGGTTGCGATCAAGCTGGAAAGCTTGAGTTACGGAGGTTGCGATGAAGCTGGAAAGCTTGAGTTATGGAGGTTGCGATGAAGCTGGAAAGCTTGAGTTACGAAGGTTGCGATGAAGCTGGAAAGCTTGAGTTACGGAGGTTGCGATGAAGCTGGAAAGCTTGAGTTACGGAGGTTGCGATCAAGCTGGAAAGCTTGAGTTACGGAGGTTGCGATCAAGCTGGAAAGCGTGATTTACGGAGGTTGCGATCAAGCTGGAAAGCTTGAGTTACGAGGAGAAAGTATGTCGACAAAGCCAGAAGTTCCCGCCCTATCGTTGGAAGAGCAGGTAACTGAAATAATTGCCGAGGGTGTTGCTGCCAGTCCGACCACGCCAACAAAAAAGGCGTGGCAGCGCTTCCGGCGTCATCCATTGGCCGTGATTGGGTTGGCGATGTTCTTGGCCATCGTGCTTCTAGCTCTTGCGGCGCCACTCATTGACCGTTACCCTCCCAATGAAATCAATCTGGCTGACAAATTCCAGGCGCCTAGCTGGGAGCATTGGCTGGGCACGGACCGGGTGGGTCGCGATATCTGGAGCCGGACCTTACATGGTGGGCGTGTCTCGCTCGCTGTCGGTTTTATTGCCGCCTTTATGGCTATGACCATTGGCACATTCTTTGGCGCTATATCAGGATATTATGGCGGTAATGTGGATACTGGCGTCATGCGCTTCACTGATATTATGATGACTTTTCCGCGCGTAGTCATCATGCTAACGGTGGCCACATTTATAGGGCAAAGCATCCGCAATGTAATCTTGCTTATCGGGTTGTTTAGCTGGATGGGAACTGCCCGCCTGGTGCGTGGACAGGTCTTGTCCATTCGTGAAGAGCAGTTCGTCCTTGCTGCCCGTTCATTGGGCGTGCGCGATCGAAATATTATCTTTTCCCACGTGTTACCTAGCGTTGCTGCTCCGCTCTTGGCTACCCTGACCTTTGCCATTAGTGCGGCCATATTACTCGAAGCTGGGCTTAGCTTTTTGGGCGTTGGTATTCCACTGCCGACTGCCAGTTGGGGCAATATGCTGGAGTCAGCTCGCAGTCTTGATGTGCTGCAAGACGGGCCTTGGATATGGGTTCCTCCGGCAATCATGATCCTGTTGACGGTGTTGAGCATTAATTTCATAGGCGATGGTCTAAGGGATGCCCTGGACCCCAAACACATTATCTAATGGTGCAACTATGACTCATTTGCTAGAGGTTCGCGACCTAACTACAGAGTTTGATACTGAGGGAGGGATCGTCCATGCTGTTAACGGTATCTCTTACAACCTAGATGCCGGCGAATCGATGGCCATCGTTGGCGAAAGTGGTTCTGGAAAAACGGTCGGCGTTTTGTCCATCATGGGTTTAATTCCCAAACCTCCCGGTCGGGTAAAGAGTGGCCAAGCCATTTTTGCCGGACGCGACTTGCTGCAAATATCGGAAGAGGAATTGCGACAGATTCGGGGCAACGAAATGTCAATGGTTTTCCAGGATCCGATGACTTCGCTCAACCCGGTCTTGACTGTTGGCCTCCAGCTCACAGAGGGTTTGGAAGAACATCAAGGTATGAGCCGGAGTGAGGCCAGAAAACGAGCGGCCGAGATGTTATCTTTGGTCGGCATCCCCAATGCAGAAGATCGTCTCAAAGATTATCCTCACCAATTTTCTGGTGGTCAGCGACAGCGCATTGGCATTGCCATGGGTTTGTCTTCCAATCCGGAACTGCTTATCGCTGACGAGCCGACGACGGCCTTAGATGTGACCATACAGGCGCAGATCATCGAGCTGGTAGTCAGGCTTCAGAAGCAGTTAGGCATGGCCATTATCTGGATCACCCATGACTTAGGCGTCGTGGCCAGCCTGGTAGAGAAGGTAGCTGTTATGTACGCCGGTCACATCGTCGAGATGGCCCCGGTCCGTGACCTGTATAAGAAGACCGCCCACCCTTACACTTTAGGATTGCTGGAATCAATCCCCTCTATTGAGGCCAAGGAGGAACGGCTCATTCCGATCAAAGGCTCGCCGCCAGATTTATTGCAAGAGGTCACTTCCTGCCCATTTGCTCCTCGCTGTCGCTATGTCATCGACAAATGTCTGGAAGAAAACCCATCGCTCATAGCAGTGGGCCCCAACCACATGTCTGCTTGCTGGCGCGCAGAGGAAATTGTTGGTGGTCTTGTTATTGAAGATAATGCAGAGGAATCACCATCTGAAGTCCCGGCGGGAAATGGTAGTAGCCCAGAGGGTCAGGAGGAGATCCTGGTTCAAGTACGGAACCTTGAAAAATATTTTCCAATTAAACGAGGGATTATCAAGCGCCAAGTTGGTGATGTGAAGGCAGTTGACGGCGTGACTTTTGATATAAAGCGGGGCGAAACCCTGGGATTGGTCGGCGAAAGTGGTTGTGGCAAATCAACAACCGGTCTGACTATCTTGCGCTTGCTCGAAGCAACCAATGGCGAAGTGATATTTGAGGGTCAAAATCTAATCGAACTCGATAAGAACGAGCTGCGTGAGGCCCGTAGGCATATGCAGATGATCTTTCAGGATCCATACGCCTCGCTAAATCCCCGGCAGACTGTCGGCCGTATCGTCGGCGAAGGATTACGCGTACACGGGATTGGCGATGCGAAGAGTCGTGACCAACGTGTTGGGGATCTGCTCAAACTGGTCGGGCTCAATCCATACTTCGTCAACCGCTTTCCCCATGAATTTTCTGGCGGGCAGCGACAGCGTATCGGCATCGCCCGCGCATTGGCCACCGAACCGAGCTTTATCGTGGCCGACGAACCGATCGCGGCGCTCGACGTTTCTATCCAGGCCCAGGTGGTTAACCTAATGGATGACCTGAAGAAGGATTTGGGGCTGACCTATCTTTTCATCGCCCATGATCTATCCATGGTACGTTATATCAGCGATCGCGTGGCCGTGATGTATCTGGGCCGTATTGTGGAGCTGAGCGATCGGGATGATCTGTTTGAACATCCGGTTCATCCATACACGCAGGCGCTGCTGTCAGCTATACCGGTGCCGGATCCTGATGTCGAAGAAAATCGTGAACGGATCGTCCTGGAAGGTGATGTGCCTAATCCGGCTAATCCGCCGCCGGCCTGCACATTCCATACGCGCTGTGTTTATGCTACTGACATCTGCCGCACAGAGCCGCCGGAGTTTCGCAACATCAGCAGTGGTGAAAAACCGCACATGGTTGCTTGCCATCACGCCGAGCAATTCATGTAGTCAGATAAATCGGCCTCTCAAATCTTGGTCGACGAGCAAGTTCCATGACCAAAGCCGACGACATTCTCCATCGCTTGCTTGACTACCTGGAACTGCGCATCGATCTTGATCATGTCGACCGCCTGACAACCCGCCACCGGGCGGCCATGAATTTTGAAGAAATAGATCGCCCCCCTCTGGTTTGTTACCTGCCCTATGAGGGTGATGCCTTCAAACCTTACCCGCTCTCAGAAATATTCGATGACCCTGCGAAAATGATGGTCAATGAACTATTGGCGGGTTTTACCTCCATCTATCACGCTGTCGACTTAATGGATGACGCCCCTTATTGTCTCAGACCCAATCTGGGCGTAACCATTATCGCCTCTATGTTAGGGGCCCAAATCCGGGTTATGGAGGAACAACCACCATGGGTTTTGCCGCTGGACAACGCATCTGCCATTCGGCGCATAGTTGATGGGCCGATACCCAGCACAACGGAAGGGTTAGCGCCAAGGGTCTTAGAACAATACGATTACTACAAGATGGTGTTGGCCGGCTATCCGAAGTGCCAGGCTGCCTTCCAGTTGACGCTACCTGATTTGCAGGGCCCCTTTGATATCGTTGAGTTGCTATGGGGACCGGATGCATTTATGGCCTTTTATACCGAGCCGGAACTCCTGGAAGCATTACTGGAAAGAATCACAGCCACGATTTTGGTCGCGTACCGGCGCTTTGGCGCTGAGGTCAGCGAGAATATCGGCGAAGGTTTCCAATTCCAGCATGCCACGGCCGTTAAGGGCAGGATATTGCTGCGCAGCGACACGACGATCATGATTTCCCCTGAACATTATCAGAGGTTCATCCTTCCTCATGATGCGACTATTGGCCAGGCGTTGGGCAGCGTGGCCATCCATTTCTGCGGCAATGGGCAACACCAGCTCCAAAATATGTTGTCGACTCCTAACCTGAGCAGCCTCGACCTCGGCCAACCTTGGTTGATGGATATGGATACGATGTATACTCTCGCCTCGGCGGCAAAGGTTGGGCTGGTGCGGTTGACATTGCCTGATGAACAAATGACGGCAGAGCAGTTAGCCCGCCGTTTCCCTACCGGCGCCTCTTTTGTCTATTACGCCAAGACAGTGGCCGAGGCCCGACAGCGATGGCAACATTACATAGGCGACAGTTAGTTGCCAACGATCGGTTACCGTCTATTGGCAACTGGTAGATTGACCATGAAAATCACGGCCGTGCAATGCATTTTACTCAGCGCTCCCTATGCTACGCCTGGCGACGCGGAGCAAACGATCCATCTTAAGAGCGGTTACCGGCCAGCCTCCTTCATCAAGGTTGAAACGGATGAGGGTATCTATGGTCTGGGTGAAACCTATGCCGGCGTTTATGCCCCGGAAACTGTGTTCGAACTGGTGGCTCAGTTCGAACATGATCTTCTTGGCCAGGAAGCCATGGATATCTATGCGCTTTGGGATCGTGTTCGCCTTTCCAGCTACTACTGGGGACGCATGGGCATCTCGCAGAGTGTCATCGGCGGCATCGAAATGGCCTTGTGGGATCTGAAAGGAAAGGCTCTTGGTGTGCCTGTCTACGATCTCATGGGTGGCAAGGTACACCAGGCAATTCCAGTATACGCCAGTGGCGGCAACAACAAAACCTTTGACGAACTGGAAGAAGAAATGAGGGGCTACGTTCAGAACGGTTACCGGGCGGTAAAAATACGAATCAACCACCTCCCCGACATCGCTGAAATAGTGAGGAAGGTCGCTTTCTGCCGCAAGGTGTTGGGTGACGATATTGGCTTGGCGGTAGATGCTGCCCAAGGTCTGGCCAAGACCCCCTGGTCTGCCAAGAAGGCAGTGGACATCGCCCGGCGTCTCGAGCCCTATGACTTATTGTGGATTGAAGAACCGGCCGAGGTGACCAACTACCAGGGCTTCGCCGAAATCCGCCGGCAGATCAATATCCCTGTGGCCGGTGGCGAGACCGTTACCAGCCTGGTTGAAGCCGAATCTTACCTGAGCAACGACAGCCTAGACCTATTCCAACCAGACGCTTCGCTCATCGGCGGGCTCAGCATCTTTCGCCAGGTAGCGCAGATGTGCGCCCGTAAGCACATACCGGTAGCCGTGCATGCCTGGTGTGGTGGCGTAGGCATCATGGGCAACTTTCATGCCGCCTTTGCCACACAAAACTGTAGCTATCTTGAGTTATCCAATCTCCCCAATCCCCTGCGGGAAGGTGTTTTACTTGAGCCTCTCAAGATTCGGGATGGCAAATTATTAGCACCGTCCACGCCGGGACTGGGCATTCACCTGCCTGATGATCTGGTCAAGAAGTATCCCTACCGGGCGGGCACAGTCTATCGCATTTTGGGGAACTGAACGGATGATAACTTGAAATGGTAACCCCAATCTTGAACGTTTCTTGCGGGTACACCATTACTGAATCAAGTAATCCCTTCGTTATTAAACGCACAGAAGGTTTGCCATGTCTAAATTCACGGGTGCGTGGCCAGCACTGGTCACCCCATTCACCACAACAAATCATGTCAATATCCCGGTTTTGCAAGAGCTTGCTGAATACCTGATCCAGAAAGGCGCCGCCGGTTTTTATCTGTGCGGTTCGACCGGGCAAGGACTTTCGATGTCGCTGCCTGAGCGCAAGCTCGTACTAGAGACCGTTCTTGAACAAGTTAATGGCCGCATTCCCATCATGACTCAGGTCGGCTGCTTGTCTGTTCCCGAGGCCGTCGATTTAGCTCGCCATGCTCAAGAAGCCGGCGCTGACGCCATCAGTAGCATTATTCCACCAGGTTATCGCAGCCAGGAGGCGTTATTTGCTTACTTTGCAGCTGTTGCCGGGGGCGCCCCGGATTTGCCCTTTTTGGCTTATATCTTGTCACCCAATGTGGATACGGTAGCTTTCATACGTCAATTGCAGACTATCTCCAATATGGCTGGAATCAAGTATACCGGCCCTAACATGTATCAGATGCGGCAGATCACCCAATTGAGAAACCATGATTGGACCGTCTTTTCAGGCATGGATGAACAATGTGTTTTTGCCGCTATGTGGGGCTCAAACGGTAACATTGGATCGACGTTGAATGTCATGCCCGGCTTGTACCGTGAAATTCACCGCTCTTGCCATAGGGGTGATATTGACCGTGCTCAGTCGCTACAACTTCAGGCCAACCAGATCACTGAACGCTTGCACGACTTCGGCTTCATGGGAGCGCTGCGAGCTGCCCTAGGATTTTTAGGCTTAGATTGTGGCGATCCTCGCCTGCCGGGTCTGCCCTTGCAGGCTGGGGAACAGAAAACATTAAGAGAACAACTAGAGGTGGTGAATTTCTTTGCGGCAGCCGATTTGTAAAAAACTGCTATGCGGCATGGTTAGCGTATCGATGCACCCGCTGACCCATTATGGTGTAAAGACAGCTACCGGCCGCGCCGCTGATCATTCACCTGCAATAACCGCCGAATTTCTTCATCTGAGAACCCTCCCTTGACCTGCCAGGCAGCGATGTCCAGATCGCGCAGCTTCACGACAGGTTCTTGGGCTACGGCTTGGGCGACTTCGTCGAGGAAATCATTCATTGCTGCCGCCTCGGCTGGATCGGTGAGCTTGTCAGGGAAGCGGGGAAAGGCTTCGTTGCGCTGTGGATGAGGGATATAAGGCTCGCCCCTCTTAAAATCGCTGCCGGTTGCATACCCTTCCAGGCCAAAGGTTTGTTCGTAAAACAGGAGCTTCTCACGCATGATCAGGCGCAGATCTTCGACCGCCTCTGTGATCTCCAGGGCGAGTAAATTTTTCGTCTCCTGTGGATCGCGCTGCAAGTCGAACAACTCTTCGTAGCCACCACCATAATAATAATTGTACTTGGTGGCTTTATTGCGAATGCTGATCCAGCGCCGGTTGTGCTGCCCATATTCTGTGTATTGCCAGGATCTATCCTTTTGCGGATCCTGACTGAAAATAGACTCCCCAGGCAGAGGAGCATCCCCGGGATAGCTCAATCCGGCCGCGTCCAGGATCGTGGGCAAGATGTCGTTGAGATCCACGAAATCCCCACAGGTGCTTCCAGGGGCAACTTTCTCAGGATAGTGGAGGATGAAAGGGATGCGGGCCGCTGCATCATAGGGTAACCATTTTTGGTAGAGATCCAGATCACCCAACATCTCACCGTGATCGCTGACGAAGATGATCAACGTGTTCTCAATTTGTCCCAGCTTTTCGAGGGTTTTAAGCAAGCGGCCGATTTGCTCATCCACATAGGTTATGGCCGCGAAATAAACCTCTCGCATCCGCCGTACATACGCACCATCAGGCAGATCTCCTAACATCCGATTTTCTTCAGACAAGGCTGATGTCGGTGTCTGAGAAACTGCAGGTTGAGGTAGGTCGGCATCTGCATATAGATCTGCCAAGCGATCCGGCACGTCGAAGGGCGGATGCGGTGCGATCCAACTGCAAAACAGGAAAAAAGGATGCCGACCGGCATTGGTCTGGATGAAATCAATAGCCCGATCAGCTACCCATTTACTGCCATGATGCTCCTCTGGGATCAGCGATCGTTGGGGTAGCATGTAGAGCAGGTTTCTAATACCGTGAATATTCTGGATATGACCCAATCCCACTTCTTTGAGATAAAGAGCATATTCATCCTGTTCGCGAAAGAAAGGAAGCTCCTCCATCAGTTCCAGCTTATCGAATCCAATGTGGCGTCGAGGTGGCAGGAAGTGCATTTTGCCAATGGCCCGAGTCTCATAGCCGTTGTCAGAAAGAATGCGTGGTATTGTAGGTAAGTCGGGGCGCATGATCCCGCCAAAAACATTGTCGGGTAGACCATGATGGCGGGCCGTCAGACCTGTCAGGAGATTCTGCCGCGCCGCCAGGCAAATAGGATTGGGGGAATAAGCGTGGGTGTACACCCCCCCTTCTCGTGCCAGGCGATCCAGGTTGGGCGTATGCATATGGGAATAACCGGCTGCGTTTATCGTGTCAAACCGCTGTTGGTCGGTCATCAAGAGCAGAATATTCGGCCGGTCGGCTGGCTCTGATAAAACGATCTGGTGCGATCTGACTGTGCTGGATTTGATTTCATAAGTCTCAGATTGGTTGGCGGAAGTAATCATAGGATATTGCCCTCGTCAGGAGAATGGTGTAAGATACCAGATGTCTGATATCTTACGAGATCTTGATTTTATTGCAAGTAAGCCTCCATTGGAGAAGGCGCCATTATGAGCATGTACTACCATATCAAAGGAATCGTTCCAGCTGTTTTTACCCCCATGCATTCGAATGGCAGCTTGAATTTAGATCTGGTTGAGCCGATGACCGATCAATTGGTGAGCGAGGATATAGGCGGCCTTTATGTTTGTGGCAGCACGGGTGAGGGGCCATCCCTCACCCGCGAAGAACGTATGGCTGTGGCCGAAGCGTACATCGCCGCAGCCGCCGGCCGGGTGCCGGTCATCGTTCAGGTTGGCCACAATAGCATCACAGAGGCCCAAACCCTGGCCGCTCATGCTCAAAAAGCGGGGGCAGACGCTATATCGGCCGTTCCCCCTTCCTACTTCAAACCCTCATCTCTTGGTAACCTGGTCGATATTCTGTCCGATATCATGAGTGGCGCGCCAGAGCTACCCTTCTATTATTACCACATTCCCCGCCTAACGGCCGTCGATCTTGACGCCGTCAAATTCCTAGAGGTGAGCGCCGAGCGGTTGCCAAACCTGGTTGGTATAAAGTACAGTACCTTCACTGTTTTCGAACTCCAGGCCTGTCTGGCCGTCGAGAACGGCCACTATAACATCCTCTTTGGTTCCGACGAAATGCTGCTGAGCGGCCTGGTAACTGGTGCCCATGGAGCCGTCGGCAGCACCTACAACTTTGCTGCCCCCTTGTATAATCGAATCATCGCCGCCTTTGAACGTGCTGACATCGCCGAAGCCCGGCGTTGCCAGGCCTTATCGGTCGAAATGACCCGTCGGATGTTCCAGCATGGTGTGGGAAACGCGCCGCTCAAGTACGCGATGAAACACATCGGCTTCGACTGCGGCCCGGTCCGCCGGCCGCTTGTTGCCTTGACGGAGGAAGAGGAATCCGGCCTACGACAAGATTTGGAAGAGATCGGCTTTTTCCAATGGGCCAGGCAATAGCTTCACCCTTGTATGGAGTTTGCCGAAGGAATAGAGGCGCAAAATGACACAGGCAAAAGCGGCCGTTTTTGAGCAACTGCAACACTCCTTGATCGTCTCTTGCCAGGCGGAGGAAGGATTTCCCTTAAACAAGCCTGAACATTTGACGGCAATAGCACAAACGGCGGTCATTGGCGGCGCCTCGGCTATTCGGGCCAGCATTCCCGTAAACATCAGGGCTATGAAACAGGTCCTACAGGTGCCCATCATCGGTATCTACAAGAAAGATTACCCCGGCTTCGACGTACGCATTACCCCCACCCTAGTCGAGGTAGAAGCGATTGTACAAGCCGGCAGCGACATTATTGCCCTGGATGCCACCTTTCGCCCACGCCCGGACGGCAAGGGCTTCGCCGATCTGTTTCAAAACATCCGGGATCGTTTTGATGTTCCGATCATGGCTGACATATCCACCTTTGAAGAGGGGGTTCATGCGGCTGAATTAGGCGTAGATCTGGTTGGTACGACCCTTTCCGGCTACACGGCGACCAGTAAGAAGCAGCCGGGGCCAGATATTGAACTCATCCGGCGTTTGGCCACGGCCGTTGACCTTCCCGTTATCGCCGAAGGGCGTATTAGCTCGCCAGAAGATGTACGCGCGGCCCTGGCTGCAGGCGCTTACGCCGTTGTTGTGGGCTCCATGATCACGCGCCCGCATCTCATTACCCAGTATTTCTTAACTGGTCTGTTACCTGAATAGCTCATGCAAACAGTATTGGCCCTGGATATAGGCGGCACGAAGATCGCCGGTGGCATCATAGATGACACAGGGCAGATTCTGCTGGCGGATAAGGTCCCTACTCCCACTATCGAAGGCGGCCCGGCCATCCTGGAGCAAGCAACGACCTTACTCATTTCACTTCAATCACGATTTGACGGCCCGCGGCCATCGGCAATAGGTATTTCCGCCGGTGGGCAGATTGACGCCTCGGGTCAGATTGTCGGCGGAACAGATATGATTGCGGATTGGGTGGGATTCCCTTTGCGTAAGAAAGTTGCAGAGCAATTTGGATTGCCTACGGCCGTGCTTAACGATGGACATGCTGCTGCTCTGGCAGAATCTCACTTTGGCGCTGGACGCGGCCGTGTTTCAATGCTCTGTGTTGTCATTGGCACGGGATTGGGTGGGGGGTTGGTCGTAGATGGACGCAGTCAGCACGGGGCCAATGGCCTGGCAGGAAGCGTGGGACAATTAAGGATCTCGCGTAACGGCCGCTCGTATTTACCTCTGGAGGATCTGGTTAGCGGCCCAGGATTGGTAAAATTGTATGGCGAGCAAAATCCGGCCGTAGCAGCCGGCACCGCTGTGGAAGTTGCACAGCGCGCTCAAGCTGGTGACAAGCACGCCCGAGAAGCGATACGGGAAATGGGAACATGGTTGGGACTCGGATTGTCTCACGCACTGCATGCCTGCGATGCAGAATGTGTCGTTGTTGGCGGAAGTGTGGCTCAAATTGGCGATCCCTTGCTTGATGCGGCACGAAAAAGCCTGGGTCGCTATGGATACAGTGCCATAGCCGGTACACCCATCTTGCCGGCAAAACTAGGGGTATACGCAGGCCTCGTAGGAGCGGCCGTCGAAATCCGTCTGCGCCAGATAGGTGACGGAAACGATCGCTGACCAAGGAGATACTGATGCAATTTAGTTTTCTGGATGCTGTCAAAACAAACATAGAACAATTAAAACGTTAGTTGGGGAGAATAATGACGCTAACATCACGAGAGCGAGTTCAGAAATTGTTGGCATTTGAAGAGACGGACCGTATCGCTAAACAGGATGCATACTGGGAGGATACCCTGACAAGGTGGCACGGTGAGGGTCTCCCCGTTGATGCGAATGTGAAGGAATATTTTGGGTTGGATTTTGACAATATCTATATTGATGCGTCCTTGCGCTTGCCGGAAAGATTGGTGGAAGAAACTGATGAATTCACGGTCCGTGAAGATAAACATGGTTTCGTGGGCAAGCAATGGAAGGGAAAAGCCGGCGCCTTAGGCTATCTGGATCATACCATCAAGACCCGCCAGGATTGGGAACAGCATCGCCATAGGCTGGCTGTCGATTTTGGTGGTACCAGCCGCGTTCATCACATCAGCTATTTTGAGCCGTTTACCGCCTATCCTACATGGGAAGAGATGGGGGAGATTTTCCAGAGCATGCGCAAGAATGAGCGCTTCATATTGCTGCATGTCTATGGCCCTCATGAGGCAAACTGGCGCAGGCACGGTTTTGAAGAGACACTTGTGGATATGGCGCTTGATCCTGGCTTTATTGCCGAAATGAGTTTGGCTCATGCAGATCTGGTTATTGAGACTGTCAAGAAAGCGGAGCAGTTCGGCATCAAGCCAGATGGCCTCTTTTTCGCGGAAGATCTTGGCATTAATACCGGTCCTATGTTTTCGCCAAAGGCGTATGACAAAACTTTGTTTGAGGCGCATCGTCGTCTTGGAGAGTTCCTCCACGCCAACGACATAACTTACTTCATACACACAGACGGTGATATGCGCCGCTTTATTCCACGACTGATTGAGGCTGGTGTGCAAGTTCTGGAGCCCTTAGAAGCGAAAGCTGGGCTTGACGTACGCAAGTTAAAGGAGGAGTACGGCCGTTCCCTGACCTTTATGGGCAACATCGATGTACAGAAAATGTCCGGTTCGGCGACGGAAATCGAGGAAGAAGTACGGTCCAAGTTGGCGGTGGCCATGAAAGGGGGCGGTTATATTTACCATTCAGACCACTCAGTTCCGCCAACAGTCAGTTTCGAAGATTATTGTCGCTTGATGTCCCTGTTAGATCGTTATGGGTCATATCAGTAAGAGGAAAGTTGTTTCTCGAATCAAGAAAAAGGTGAAATAGATGGAAGAAGTGTTGGACAATATTTACGGAAGCGTCCTTAATGGGGATGCCGGTGGCACGACAGAGTACGTACAAGAGGCAATTGAGGCAGGTATTCCGGCTGAGACTATATTGAATGAGGGCATGATTTCGGCCATGATGGAAGTCGGCCGCCTATTTGAGGAAGGGGAGGCTTTTGTGCCGGAAATGCTAATAGCTGCCAGAGCGATGCAATCGGGCTTGAGCATTTTGCGCCCCCTGCTGGTCGAGGCGGACGTTGAACCAGTTGGTAGGGTGGTTTTGGGCACCGTACGCGGCGACATGCATGACATTGGCAAAAACCTGGTGGGCATGATGTTGGAGGGCGCCGGATTTGAAATCCATGATCTTGGCGTGGATGTGTCCGCCGATTCCTTTGTATCGGCCGTCGAGGAAATCGGGAATGTGGATGTTGTCGGGCTTTCTGCTCTGCTGACCACCACGATGCCCGAGATGAGGACGGTCGTGGATGCCTTCAAACGAGCGGAGATTTATGGTGAAGTGAAGATCATGATCGGTGGGGCGCCGGTTACGTCTGAGTATGCTGAAAGCATAGGTGCCCACGGTTGTGCCAAAGATGCCAGCCAAGCGGTTACCCTGGCTAAGTCCTTAACTAGCGGAATCGCCTGATGGAGTGTGGCACTTTGGCAAGAGTGGGTGGCTTTGGTTGGTCTTGACATTGATTATTTATCAATTGGCCGATTGGCTATTTAAACGAACAGGATCGATCCCATTGTTAAATCCTGTTTTACCGTCGGGGATATTGCTGGTGGGTTTGCTCTTGGCCACAATTACGGCTTATCAAAAAAATCTTGATTGGCGGCATCATCTATTTTCGCGATATCAAAGGCCTGCCAGTTCAGGAATGTTGGCATAATATGAAACTCTGGTGGCTGCGTAACGAAACGGTCATGTGCCAACTTGCCTCCGGACATTACTTCCTGAACACAGATATCTCCCCTCATAAAATCTGGTTCACTAGCGACGGACTCGCGGAAGCGCTGGTACAATTACAGCAACGATACCGCTTTGACGGTATCTTGATTAATCAGCCTGGACGACCGGATAGTATCCTCGATCGCGCTGTTTCCATCGAAGATGTTGCGGATGGGGAAATGATAACTTGGGATAGTGGAGAAACGACGCTAACCCCCTGGAAGATGAAATGAAGCGGGCAATCATGGCCGCGGATGTCCTGACCGGAAATGATGAGAACTGTATGGCCTGGATAAAAGCAAACAGAAAGCCGGCCGCAAACGGTGCAGGTACAAGCCGTTCGCGTCGCCGAAGTCGACGCCAAAGGGAATAGGTAGGTGATGGATTCCAGCGATCAGACGTTGCATGGTAAGCACCAAGTTATCTTCATGCCCTCGGGACGGCGTGGGCTCGTGGCTGATGGTGTGCGCGTGTTGGATGCAGCGCGACAATTGGGTGTGGAGATCGAAAGTATTTGTGGCGGCCGTCTCACCTGCAATAAATGTCTGATCAAGGTGGAAGAGGGCTCCTTTCAAAAACACAACATCATCTCTGCTGCCAATCACCTTTCGCCCACCGGTCGAGATGAGCAAATAACGCTCGAGCGTCTTGATAAAAAGGGTTGCCGCCTTTCATGCACAGCGCAGGTTGAAGGAGATGTTCTCCTTTTCGTGCCTGAGGAAAGCCGGGGCCACAAACAGATCATTCGCAAATCTGCCACAGAGCGTGTTATAGAAATAGATCCCGCCGTCCGCCAGGTGTACGTAGAGGTGGATCAAGCTGAACTTGGGCAACATCGTGGCGATTGGGGAAGGGTACAAGATGCTTTAGCAGACCAATGGGATTTGGTTGATCTGGACATCGATCTTTTAGTCTTGCGCCGCTTACAGGCTGCCCTCCGCAAAGGCAATTGGACCGTAACTGTTACCATTTGGCAAGAACAGACTGTCATCGATATACAACCTGGCTACGCCGAAGGAGTTTATGGACTGGCCGTCGATATTGGGAGCACGACAATTGCAGGTCACCTTTGTAATTTGCGCACCGGAGATATCCTGGCTACGGAGTCGATGATGAACCCTCAGGTTGTTTACGGTGAAGACTTGATGAGCCGCATTTCATACGTAACAACCCATCGCGATGGCTTGAGTAAAATGCAAAAAGCTATTGTCGATGCTTTGAACAAATTGGCATCAAAGGCCGCACGATCGGCAGGGCTTCGCGCACTACAGATTCAGGAAATGGTCTGTGTGGGCAACACGACAATGATTCACATATTGCTAGGTATCGATCCCCGGGAATTGGGCGGCGCTCCTTTTGCCCTGGCCAATCGTGATGGCATGGACATTCGTGCACGGGAGTTGGATATTCATCTTCACCCAGGCGCATTTGTACACATTTTACCGGCCGAGGCAGGGCATGTTGGCGCTGACAACGTGGGTGTTCTTATTGCGGAAGAACCGCATAAGCAGGATGAATTGGTTCTATTGGTAGATGTGGGCACAAATGCCGAGATTGTTCTGGGTAACCGCGACTGGCTTTTCAGCGCCTCCAGCCCTACAGGACCTGCCTTTGAGGGGGCGCAAATAACACACGGTATGCGCGCGGCTCCAGGAGCGATTGAGCGGGTGCGCATCGATCGTGAGACGCAAGAACCACGCTTTCGAGTGATCGGCGAGGAAAGCTGGTCCGATAGTTGGACGCTGGACTCGGACGCAATGCCCGAGCAAAAACCCAAACATCTGGTAGCGGGCATTTGCGGATCCGGAATCATTGAGGTCGTTGCAGAACTTTATATGGCGGGTATTCTGCGTCCTGATGGCCGGTTTAATCCGAGCTGCCCATCACCACGTCTTCTCTGGGAAGGGGCAAAAGGATCTTACATCCTGGCTACGGATAAACAGACTGCTAATGAACAGCCCCTAATCATCACGCAAGGCGATGTACGCAATGTTCAACTGGCCAAGGCTGCCCTTTATGCTGGGGTTAAATTGTTGATGAAGCGGGCCAATGTGGCTCTCGTTGATCGGATCATCCTGGCCGGGGCATTTGGAAGTTATATTGATCCCCAACATGCATTGCTGCTGGGCCTTGTGCCAGACTGCGATCTTGAACGTATTAGTGCCGTGGGCAATGCGGCTGGCGACGGGGCAAGAATCGCACTGTTGAACCGGCAGAAACGTGTTGAGGCGCAAATGTTGGTTGAACAGGTGCAGTACGTTGAAACGGCCGTTGACCCGGATTTCCAGGATGAATTTGTGAACGCTTTGCACATACCACATGCTACAGATTCATTTAATCAAATTGCCGATCTTCTGCCGCCGAAGATCGACATGGCTACCAATGGAAGACGTCGCAAACACCCACGATCGGGACGACAATCGATTTTGGCAGAGTAGGCATTTTCAGTTACCGCCCAAACGATTTGAAAATGAGGGCTTAGATTGCGTGGAAATCAACCTGTCACTCGACATCACAAGCGTATCAATAGAACGGCTACTTAAACGTTATGGTACTGGGAAGCGACGGATGAAAATGGAACCCATCTACCGCACTGTCCTCGCCGAAACCGGACACCTTTCCCAGCCGGCGGCATGCCAGGGTGAATTTCAACGTACAGAACTGCCCAAATTGTCCCCGTGGCTATCACCTGATACAACGTCGGTTGTACTAGCATTATGCACTTTGGGGCCTCAAATACAGGAGCACATCGATGAGATATCACAAAATGATTTGTTAAAGGCAGTAATAATCGATGAAATAAGCTTGGCATACATTACCTCCATAACCCGCCAGATACACAGCTCAGTCAGAATCCAGGCGCAAGAACGGGGTTTAAAAGCGGGCCCCGCCTATCGGCCCGGATTGGGGCGTTGGCCACTTGAGACGCAGCAAATAGTATTTGCTCGTTTACCAGCACAGACAATTGGTGTTACGCTCAATGAACAACTGGTGATGATGCCCAGGCAATCGACTAGCTTGATTATCCCGATATTTGATAGGAATTCGTAGGTGAGATGGTGACTCATGGAGCAAGATCAAGATGAGACGAAGGTTCAGGTGATTTACTGGCGGGACATACCTGCGCAGGTCAAGGTAAGTTCTGGGGGCAAACGCTTGGGACGGCCTTTTTTACAACGGTTTCAGGTGGCCATTGACGAAGCCCTCATGCGTGATGGGAAGTCTGGTTCTGATGAATACATGGCAGAATGGCGTATGAGTGCCTGGCAAAGGCGAGACGGCGATCCCGACGCTTTGGTTGATGCGCCGTGTCTGGGTACAGGCCTTCGAACGTTCACAGAAGATGCCCAAGTATGGCTACAAATTGCTATCGATACAGCCACCGGTCAATCATCAGTTGGAGGGCACGGCGTCTTGGATTAATATGCTGCATGGCCTTGATGGTGAATTGCCGAAAGGCTGGGTGAATACGACGAGCATTTCAATCATATGGCCTGAAGGTGAGCAAGAAACGAGAAATATATGGATACTGAACTCAAAGCAGGCGGCCGGTTAGAACGCGTTTTACGCTCTGGTCGGTTTGCGGTAACGGCCGAACTGAACGCACCAGATAGTGCCGACCCAGAAGATGTATACCGGGCAGCGTTGGTTCTATCAACCGTATGTGATGGCATTAATGCTGTAGATGCTTCCGGCGCCCACTGCCATATGTCCAGTGTGGCCATTTGTGCGCTTCTGACGCGTGCCGGATATGAACCGATCTACCAGGTTGCCTGCCGCGACCGTAATCGCATTGCTATCCAGGGTGACTTGCTGGGAGCTGCGGCTATGGGCGTGCGTAACGTCCTTTGCATCACTGGTGACGACGTCACTGTAGGGGATCAGCCGGAAGCGAAGCGCGTTTTTGACCTCGATTCGATCCAGCTTCTGCGCACGGCGCGGATGATGCGTGATGAAGGAATGTTCCTAAGCGGTCGAAAGCTTACGACACCGCCGCGACTTTTTTTAGGCGCAGCGGCTAATCCATTTGTTCCACCGTATGATTGGCGTCCGATGAGATTGGCCAAGAAAATTGCTGCGGGGGCTGACTTTATCCAGACTCAATATTGCTTTGATGTGCCCCGTTTGCGGGAGTACATGAACAGGATAAGGGATTTGGGTTTGTTGGAATCTGTCTACTTTCTTGTGGGCGTGGGACCGTTGCGCTCAGAGAGAGCGGCTGAGTATATGAGGACGAGGGTGCCTGGCGTCGTCATCCCAGATAGAGTGGTGGAGCGGTTGCGCAAGACCCCAAAGAAGCAAAAACGGGCTGAGGGCAAACGCATCTGTGTAGAAATCATCCAACAGGTGCGAGAAATTGCGGGAATTGATGGCGTCCACGTTATGGCTTACCGGCAAGAGGAACTGGTGGCCGAAATCATTGAGGAAGCAGGCTTATTTCCACGCCCCAGAAGGCATGGTGCGTCTGATCCGGCATCTCGAGCCCGCCCTTTGCAAAGATCCAAGATAAGCAAGGGCCAGGAAACAGCTTCCTAATGTGGAAGTCATCGATAAATACACCCTGCGAAGGTAATAAACCCTCCGACGTTACGAACTTGAGAGAGGAATGATGGAGACACCCCGCGAAAGTTTTCGCAAGGTCATGAATTATGAGCAGCCAGAGCGCATGTTCAACTGGAACCGCCCTTTTGGCTTCTTCGGCACCGACCCCGGTACCCAGTTCTGGCAAAACACGATCGACCGCTGGCATGAGGAAGGACTGCCCACTGAAATCAATACCCATGCCCAGGTGAATGATTTCTTTGGCGCTGACCGTAGTCTTCGCATCATCCTAAAAACGGCGGTCTGGCCGCCCAGTGATAAGCTTGTAATCGAGGAAGATGGCGAGTACGAAACCTTTTATGATGGCGAAGGCGCTTTAGTTAAACAGCCTAAGGGGGCGGACTTTGAAACCGCCATGCCCCATCACCTGACTTACCCCATTGCCAATCGCCATGATTGGACTCGTTTCAAGGAAGAAAAACTTGCCCTCGATGCCCCTGGGCGAGAGACTTTCGAACTCAATCTGGATGGGCAAACTCTGCTAGAGAGCGCCCCCGGGGCAGATAATTTTGTAGAAGCCCAAGAATTGCTCGCTGACAGCCGCTGGCCAGTGGAAATAACGGTGGGCTCTCTCTTTGGTAAGACCCGCAACTGGATAGGCCTTACCGATCTCTCGTACATGTTATATGACGACGAGCAGCTTGTATCTGAGATTATGTCCCACCTGGCTGATCTAAGCCTATGCGTAGTGACTCGTTTTTTGGAGGCGATGGATGCGCCGGTAGAGTATGCTACCTGGTGGGAAGATATGGCCTTCAACAATGGACCTCTGATTTCGCCCAAACATGTCGAGAAGCTGATGGTGCCTAATTACCGGCGCGTAAATGAAACTTTGCGCAGCCGGGGCGTCGACATTATCGGTGTTGATTCCGACGGTAAATTAGACAAGCTCATCCCGCTTTGGCTGGAAGGCGGCATCAATTTCGTTTACCCCAACGAGGTAGCTGCAGGCAATGACGTCGCTGCTCTGCGCCAACAGTTCGGCCGTGAGATGCGTCTGGTTGGTGGCATTGACAAGCGCGAACTGGCAAAAGGAAGAGACGCCATCGGGAAGGAACTGGAGCGGCGACTTCCCTTGATTGCTGACGGTGGTTATCTACCTTCAGTCGACCACAGTGTGCCACCAGATATCTCCTTTGACAATTACCTGGCTTACCTTGAGCTTTACCGGGAAGGATGCAAAACATATTTGCCCCATAGTGGCGCCTGATTGTAAGACCAGATCCGCAGACTTTGTTTACTTCATTGCAATCCGCGAAATCTGGGTAATCTATTAAGGAGTACATCGTGATAAAAGTAGGCATTATTGGTGCGGGATCATTCGCGGCACAACACGCGCAGGCCATTGCCAGCGTGAATGGGGTCAGTATTGTCTCTGCTTCGCGCAGGAACACGACGGCCCTGGCTGAATTTACCAGCCGCTTTGGTGGACGGGGTTATGCCGATTACCAGGATTTGCTAAAGGATAACGAGGTAGATGCCGTCGTCATCGCAACCCCGCACCACACGCACACTTCAGTGGTTGAAGCGGCCGCGCGCGCCGGGAAACACATCCTTCTGGAAAAGCCTATGGCCCCCAATTTGGCAGAATGTGATCGCATCGTTCAGTGTACTAAGGAAACTGGCGTCAAGCTGATGCTTGGCCATACCGGTCACTTCATTCCCGCCGTACAGAGCGCAAAAAAGTTGCTTGAGTCAGGAGAAATGGGTGAAGTTGTTTATGGCGTGGCTACCAAGTCTAAGAAATGGATGAATCCAGATCGCCGTGAGTGGCACCTGGATCGAGCCTACGGCGGCGGTATGTGGATGACTATTGGTGTTCATGCTTTGGATCAACTGACCTGGTTAATTGGTGCTCCAGTGGAACATGTCAGCGCCCAGATGCAAACCCGTTTTCACAACCAGCAGGCAGATGACACGGGCGTAGCTTTCTTGCGTTATGCTAACGGCGCGACGGGCACGGCCGTATCCATTGGCTTCCAAACAGGCGTTTTTACCTTTGTCACCGAGCTAACCTGTACCAAAGGGATGCTCAGAATCGATAATAGCCGGGGTGCCTTCATTGGCCGGGATGAGCAGTGGCAGCTTGTGCCCGGCTCTACCGGTGAGAATTGGATGGCTGCTGCTCTGGTTAATGAGTGGCAAGCTTTTGTCAATGCCCTGGAACAGGACACCGAAACGGCCGTAACGGCCGAGTTCGGCCGGCACATCATGGCTGTCGCTTTCGCCGCCGAAGAGTCCTCGACTCTGAGAAAAGAAGTCACCGTGAATTCAAAGAGGAACACATTCTATGAGCAATGAAGTCTTACGAGTGGGAATCGTTGGCGCCGGCGCCAATACCGTCTCAAAACACATTCCGGGTCTGCAAGCGATTGACGGTGTCCAAATTGTTAGCGTCTGTAATCGCAGCCGCCAATCTTCACAGCGGGTCGCCGATCAGTTTGCGATCCCAACCATCTATGATGAGTGGTGGCAGCTAGTATCTGCGCCTGACACCGATGCCATCATCATCGGCACCTGGCCATATTTACATTGCCAAGCCACACTGGCTGCTCTGGAGGTCGAAAAACATGTCTTGGTCGAGGCGCGCATGGCCATGAACCTCGACGAAGCCCGCCAAATGCTGGACAAGTCCCAGACCAAACGACATTTGGTCACCCAAATCGTACCTTCCCCCTTCTCTTTCGGTGTGGATGCCACCATCAAAAGGCTCATTGCTGAAGGCTACCTGGGCGATATCCTGGCCATCGAGGTACATGATCATGGCGGCGCTTTCCTGGATAGCACCAGCCCCCTCACCTGGCGGCAAGACGCCGATCGAAGCGGCTTGAATGTAATGAGCCTGGGCATCTGGTACGAAACAGTAATGCGCTGGGTGGGCGAGGCTACCATGGTAATGGCCATGGGCAAAACCTTCGTCAAGATGCGCCGCGATCAAGAGAGCGACAGCATGAAGGCTGTTCACATCCCCGAACACCTTGCTGTCCTGGCTGATATGGCCTGCGGTGCCCAGGCCACCTTTTCCATTTCCCATATCACAGGCTTGCTACCTACCCGAGAAGCGATTCTCTTTGGCAGTGAGGGTACACTGAGCTTTAGTGGGGGCAGGTTGTATGGCGGACGGCGCGGTGATGAGACAATGTCAGAGATGACCATACCAGCTCAGGAACAAGCTTCCTGGCGCGTGGAAGAAGAGTTTGTTGGTGCGATACGTGGTATGGAACGAATCCAATACACGACCTTTGACGCCGGTGTCAAGTATATGCACTTCACCGAGGCCGTCGCTCGCAGTAGAATCACCGGTGAGGCGATCAGCTTGCTCTAGAGGGGCTGAGATTAAATGCGATGTCCATAGAAAATAAGCCGTTGAGAATGATACGGCCGCATCTTGAAGACATTCCCGTGTTTTCTCTGTCCCCGGCTTATAGCTTGCGACAGTATCAGCCGGGGGATGAACAAGCCTGGTTAGCGATTCAGTCCGCGGCTGATCAATACAATACCATCACACCAAAGCTATTTGTTCGTGAATTCGGCGATGATCCGGCCGTGCTGACCCAACGCCAATTTTATCTTTGTGACCGCCAGCAAACGGCCGTGGGCACGGCGACGGCCTGGTTTAATGATGATTTCCAGGGCAGGCGCTATGGCCAGGTACATTGGGTGGCCATTTTACCCGAGCACCAGGGTCTAGGATTGGCGAAACCATTAATGTCGGCCACGTGTAAGCGATTGCGGGAGTTGGGACATAAACGAGCCTACCTGACGACTTCAACTGTCCGCCTGGCGGCTATCAATCTATATCTTCGATTCGGCTTTACGGCCCAGATCAAAAGCACCGAGGATCAGATAACATGGAACACGCTTCTGGAACAGATCAAAAAGCCAACCGATCCGCCCAACACAGAGACATTATGAACCAACCCAACTTCCTGATCATTATGACCGACCAGCAGCGCACGGACACCATCGGTGCCTATGGCTCCGCGATTTGCCGGACACCGGCTATCGATAGGCTGGCCGCTTCAGGCACCCGTTTTGACAATGCCTACACCGTCTGTGCGCTCTGTTCGCCAGCCCGAGCCTCGGTCTATACCGGCTTATACCCGCGCAATCACGGCGTATTGGCCAATGAGTATGAATTTCACGAAGACACCCGCCTGATCTCCCAGGACTTTGGCGCTGCCGGCTACCGTTGTGGGTTTGTGGGCAAGTGGCATTGTGGTGAGGAAAAATTACCACAGGACTTTGGCTTTGAAGGCATGAATGTGCCTGGATATGGCAAAGGAACCAGCACGGCTGAGTACAAAGAATATCTGCGCCGCAACGGTCTGGAAGAAGGGGAAATCATTCCCTTGGGCACGGGCTGGTCCACGAATTTGCTGCTCAGAGGTCAGATTACTGGCCCCGTCGAGGCCTCAGTACCCTATTTCCTGGCCGAAACTACTATCGATATGCTCGCGGATTACCAACAAAGCGGCGCGCCTTTCCTGCACTTCTGCAACTTCTGGGGACCGCACGCGCCTTATTTGCCTGCCGAGCCTTATGCATCCATGTATGATGCCGCTACCATTCCTCCCTGGCCCAACTTTCATGATGACCTGAGTGGTAAGCCTCGCGCTCACCGCCGTTACCGCGATGCTTTCGCCGGCGAAGGGAACGAACCAAGGGGCTGGGATGAATGGTCCAAATGGGTAGCCAGCTACTTTGGCTTTACAACGATGATTGATGCCCAGATCGGCCGTATCCTTGACGCCCTGGAAGCGTTGGGCCTGGCTGAAAATACGGTGGTTCTCTTTACGGCCGATCACGGGGAGCATTGTGGTGCGCATGGCGGCATTCACGATAAGTTTACCATGATGTACCAGGAAATGGTCCGCATTCCATTTATCTTGCGCGTACCCAGGCAGGCAGGCGGGCAGATATTGCAACAGCCTATTAGTAATTTAGATATCTTGTCCACCCTATTGGAACTGGCGGGCATTGAAGCTGGAAGAGAATTGGACGGCCGTTCTTTGCTGCCGCTGTTGCATCCGAGCCAACAGGCGCTCGATAGGGAAGAGGATGTATTTTCCGTATTCTACGGGCATCACAACGTCACCTACCAGAGCCGCATGATCGTCGGTTCCCGTTTTAAGTATGTCTTCAATGCGCCTGAGATGGACGAACTGTACGATTTGGTTGGCGATCCTTACGAATTGAACAACCTGATCGACGACCCGGATTATGAAGAAACACGAGCGCATTTTCGCCAGCGGCTTCTCTATTGGGCCGAAAAAACGGATGACGAACTAGCGTTATGGATCCGAAACCTCTTTTCTGAGCGAAAGCACACATTGCTTGAAGATTACGAACCATACCGGCATTGATCGAATAATCCTAACATATAGGAAAAATAAGGATGAAACTGGCAACTTTTGTAACCCAAGGACGTGAACGTTTCGGCCTTGTCTTGTCCCACCCCGCTAGCGGCGGACCGTGGATCTTTGATCCTGAGTTGGCCGAAGAGCGACTCTATTACTATGCTAAACGGCCGACATCTCCTTTCTTTAGCAGCCGTCCGCGTTTTTTGCCGGACCGGCCGTGGCCCCAGCAATTGAGTGATTTTCTGGTTTTGGGCGACGAGGGCATGAGCGCCGCCCGTCGATTGCAGGATTACTTGCAGCGCTTCCTGGAACAGTCCGACCAGGCGTTGCTGGCAGGAGCCGGTTTCCCGTTAGATCAGGTCCATTTGCGCGCCCCCATTCCCCGGCCACGCCTATTTTTTGGTCTGGTGCAAAATAGCCCTACTTTTGTGCGCAATAACCCCAATCGTTTTGTCGTCAACATGTACCCTCAAGGGCACCAGCGGCCGCAAGGTTCGCTGGTGGGACCCGGCGAACCCGTCTATGTCACAAAAGAAATGAAAAATTTTAACTGGACGCCAGAACCAGGAATTATCATCGGTCGCCAGGGACGTGACATCCCGGTCAGTGAAGCACATCAATTTATTGCCGGGTATACCATCGTCATGGATCTGGTACACGACCGTTATATGGACCAGTTGCAGGAAGCGAGTGGAGGTGAGTTGGACTGGTTTGAAGACGCCACCGGTTCCTGGCTGGGCAAGAAATCCAATACGATGGCGGGCATGGGCCCTTACTTGACCACGCCTGATGAGGTCGGCAACCCTTATGACCTGATCTTATATACCCGCCAATCGGGCTGGCTGCGCGATCGGGCTAGCACGGGCGCTATGGTCATCGGTTACGAACGGCTCATTAGTTGGCTGTCCTCTTTCATGACGCTTTATCCTGGTGACGTGATTCACATGGGTACAATGGCCGTCGATGGCATGCCTATCACGACCGATATGCCCTTTACGGCCGGCGACACCATCGAAGGTGAGCTGGAAAAAGTGGGCGTGCTGCGACTGCCAGTGGTGCTGGCAGCCCAGGAAGATTGGCGGCCGGTCGAGCCCGCAGACAGGAGATTAAATCCTGTACCGGCCGTGCGCGATTTGATCGACGCAGGCGAAACGGCCGTCACCGTTGCCGAGTGGTCACCCAAGCGGGCACGTCACTTCTGGACTGTCTTTGCCAATTACCGGGCGGCGCCAGAAATAGAAGGATTGGCGATCCGGCCTTTGCCTCGGGTGCTGAATAATCCAGGTAGCGCGCTTGCGGAATCAAAGAGCAAGATAGTTATCCCTGACCGTGCAACCACCTTGACTGTGGGTCTTGAACTGGCCTTTGTTTTACGCCAGTTGGCTTACCGGGTAACGGGGGAGAGTGCAGCCGCCTATATTCTGGGCTACACACCCATGATCGTGCTCCGCGACGCATCCTTTGCTGACCCAATCCGTTTCCCCGCCACGCTCCAGGAAGCCAATCTGCCGGCCGTCTATGCACGCTGGGCCGATGGCTTTAACGTGCTAAACAGCGATCTGGTCTCTTTAAAGCTAGATGACATACGCGGGCGGACTATGCGCCTGGCCATCTCAGATCTAGGAGAGATCGTCGGCGACACCAGTGAATATATTCTCTTAGCGCCTCAGGTCCTGGCCTTTCTCACCCAAGAAATCACTCTCTTCCCCGGCGACGTCGTGACGCTAGGTCGTACCCGCGATCTTTTGACCTTACCGGTTGACACCGCGCCACCAACATTCACCGTCACCGCGGCCATTGAGGGGCTTGAGCAGACAACCGGTACTTTCTTCAGGAAACCATGAGATGGATTACGGCCCTGTTGATTACGCCATACGCTGCAATCTGGACGAAATCGGCACTCTAGACGAAGTCGCATTCACGGTTCCTGTGCCAACAATCAGTTCGAATATCTATACGATCACCTTCTGGTTCCAGGTGACGAACCTAGCGGGGATCCAAGTGCTGGCTAATGTGGGCAACAAGAGGGCATCCCAAAGAGGCTGGTCGGTATTCCTTCACGATGGACAATTGGCCTTTCGCGCCAACTTTGACGGGAACTGCCGCCAGGAGATCAGCGCTCCTCTTTCTGGCCTTGGCCAATGGCACCACTTCGCCGGTATCGTCGACCAGAACAAGCGGGTGATAGCCGCGTACCTCGATGGTTCTGGCGCCAGTTGGCTGGAGAGTAAATTCGCGCTGCAAATTGATCCTGGCGCTGTCGATGAAGATCGGCGGCTACTCATTGGTGGTTATACCGATGTAGCTGGTGGCCACTTCGATCACACATTCGGCCGTCAGGGGACAGGACTGATCGACGATTTTCGTCTATATCCACGAGCTCTCCAAGCAGCAGAAATCGCCTCTTTCCTCAAACAGGGCAATCAGCCGTCCGCTACCCGCCACCCATCACTCAGCACTCCCCACTCGCCACTCCCCATTGTTCCCGTTTTTAGCAACGGAAGTGAGGGTTACGCTTGCTATCGCATTCCCAGCATCATCCGCGTAACCAATGGGGATTTAGTAGCTTTTGCCGAGGGCCGCGTCGCCGACTGCAGCGACTCTACCCCGATCATCCGCATTGTTTGTAGACGGAGCAGCGACAATGGGCATTCTTGGGGGCCAGTGCAAGTTGTGGCAAGGAATCTATTGGGCGACAATGAGTACGGCTGCATGAATTGTTCGCCGGTGGTAGACACGATATTAGGGACAGGCCGCATTGTCGTCGTCTTTAACAAGAAGGAGTTTTCCGAATGGGATATCGCCAGGGGCAAAGGCGTCAACCGCACCTTTTGTATTTTCAGCGAGGATCACGGCCGTACCTGGCACGGCGAAAAGGATATCACTCTGTCAGTGCATAAGCCTTACAATCCCAACTATGCTGATATCTACCCCGCTGCCGCCCGGCCGGAAAATAAGGAAGCGGACTGGCGCAAGCAAGTCCCTCTGCCCGGACATGCTATCCAGCTTAGAGGGTCCGCCGGCAAAACCAGAACTCGTGGGCGGCTCTTTTTTGCTGCCAGCTACACGATGGGGGATGATTCCATATTGGATGCCACTAATTATGCATTCTGGAGTGATGATCTGGGTGAAAGCTGGCATATGAGCGGGCCTGTTTCCCGGCGCGAGGATGGCAGCAGCGCCAAGGGACTCAACGAAACGATGGCCGTAGAGCTCGAGAATGGTGACGTGCTAATAAATAGTCGCAATTACCAGGATGGCAAAGTCGCCGGCCGTCGAGCGGTGGCGCGCGGCTCCTTTGACGAAGGGGGAAATATTCACTTCCAGCCTGCTTACCACGATCCGGTCTTGGTTGATTCAGGCGTACAGGCCACTCTGATTCGTTATACTCGCAGTGATGAAGGACAGTACGGTGGCAAAAGCCGCATTCTTTTTGCTAACCCCAACCATCCTCAGGCGCGCATCAATATGACCGTCCGCCTGAGTTACGATGAGGGCCAGACCTGGCCCGTGAGCAGGGTCATCGACCCTGGTCCGGCTGCCTATAGTGATTTACTCATTCAAGGTGACATGAAAATTGGCTTGCTCTATGAGCGGGGGAATCAAGGTGGTATCGTCTATACCAGCTTTACTTTAGATTGGCTTACCTGTGGCCAGGATGGTTTCCATAAGACCGGGGCTATCCATTCATCATGACTTCTACGCTGACAGATGTTGAAAAGATCAACCGCCTGCCCTGGCTGGTTGGAGCCCAGACACTGAACATCGTCTTTGTTCTACTCACCTTTTCTGGCTCCGTTTTCATACTTTTCCTGGATGAATTGGGGCTTGACGCTGCCCAGATTGGCCTCCTCTTGGCCATAGTCCCCTTTCTAGGCATAATCGCGCCCTTTATTGCCCCATCTGTAGCCCGCTTTGGCTACAAGCGCACCTATGTCACATTCTGGGCCATCCGCAAGTTCGTCATAGCCTTTCTGCTTCTAACGCCGGTCGTGTTGGCCCGCTATGGTACCGATGGTGCCTTTCTTTGGGTTGCGATCATTATCTTGCTCTTCGGCGCTTGCCGGGCCATCGCCGAGACCGGAGGTTATCCCTGGAGAAAGGAGATTGTCCCTGACAATATTCGCGGCAAATATAGTGCCATCAACAGCATGAGCACGACTGTGGCCAGTATCCTGGTTATCGTCGTCGCAGGCTACATCATTGAAACATTGACAGGCTTGCAACCTTTCATGATTCTCATCGCCGTTGGTATTGCCGTCGGTCTAATCTCTGTTCTGGCCTTTACTCAGGTACCAGCCGAAGATAGCAGCCAGCGCGACATTGCGAGCGGCGGTCATTTACGGCAGATGAATCAAGCACTGCGCAGTCGAAATTTCATCCTCTTCCTACTCATTTTGGGGCTTGCCACTCTGGGTGGGCAATCTGTGATTTCTTTCGTGCCTTTGTTCATGAAGGAGCAAGTTGGCCTTGCCGATGGTGTCGTTGTGTTACTGAGCGTCGGCACCTATATCGGAGCGCTGGTTACCTCTTTTCTGTGGGGATGGGCGGCCGATCGCTATGGAAGTAAGCCTGTCATGCAGCTCAGTCTATATCTTCTTCTAATTCTACCCGTGGCCTGGGTTCTCTTACCGCAAAACAATGTTGCCAGTGCTCCCCTGGCAATGGCTATTGCCGTCGTTGCTGGCATTGCCACGCTGGCCTGGCAGATCAGTTGGACACGCTATCTCTTCGTCAATGCTATCCCCCAGGAAAACAAGTCGGCCTATTTGGCCGTTTTTTATGCCTGGTTTGCCATTGTGAGTGGGTTCGGCCCCTTGCTCGCCGGCCAGATCTTAACAGCATCGAAAAACCTCGAGGCTCAAGTGGGTCGTATTGAAATCGATCCTTATACACCATTATTCCTCTTGAGCTTCATTCTGATCCTGGTTTGTACTATCATCGCCGTGCGCTTACAAACTGAGGGAACGACGACCTTTCGTCATTTTGCGGGCATGTTTCTGCGTGGTAACCCCGTCAAAGCGATGCGACTGTTGGTCCAATATAACTTCTCTGGCGATGAGATGACACGGGTGGTAGCGACGGAGCAGATGGGTGATGCTCATAGCCTGCTCAGTAGCAATGAACTGATTGAAGCTTTAGGTGACCCCAGCTTCAGCGTGCGCCAGGAAGCGATTCATTCTATTGGCCGCATGCCGGCCGAAGATGAGCTGGTGGATGCGCTAGTCGGGGTGTTGGAAGATCCCGAGTCTGAGTTAAATATCTCCGCTGTGCGGGCCATAGGGCGGATTGGCAGTCCAAGGGCCATCCCCGCTCTACGGCGGACTCTTTTTTCAGGATACCGGCCGTTGGAAGCGAACAGCGCCCGGGCCCTGGCTTTGCTTGGCGATGCTGATAGTATTCCTCATTTCCAGGCCAAGCTTCGCCAGGAGCCAAATCCGAGGCTGAGGCTCGCTTATGTTTCTGCATTGGGAATGTTGCGTGTTGAGAGATCGGTTGAGCAGCTCTTTGACCTATTGCAGCCGGTACGATCAGAAGTATCCCGGGGCGAGATAGGCTTGGCCATTGCTCGTATTGTGGGCGATGAGAAATATTATCTACAGCATTGGCGATCGCTACATTCCGACTTCAACACCTCAACCGCCCAGGCGCTTTTGGCCATGCAGAAACCAGCAGAGCGTACAGGGATGGACGAACTGGCTGAGATCGCAGAGGCAAGCGCCAAGAGTTTCGCCGCAGGGGGTGTAGACTCAGGCGTTATCATTCTGATAACTATGCTGCAGTGGATACCCAAAAGAGATCTCGACCAGACCCTGGTCAAAGCGTTGCAGCGCTGTATTGACGGCTTGCAAGAATTCGGCAGTTCGCGCAAAGAGTTTATTCTGCTCTCCTTACATGTGGTGGACACGGCTCTAGGCCAATTGGAGCTATCCTGAACCGGCCCAATCTCATTTCCCTTTTGACCGGTCAACGTTTTGCCCCCACCCAACGGGCTAAGGATTAATTCATTGGCAATAGCAGGATTCTTTCTGTACAGTTGCAGCTCTACAAAATAATATTCTGACCCTATATCAATACAGTAAGGAGTAGATAGTATGAATGCAGTCAAAGTTCAATACACAGTTAAAGCAGAGTATGTCGAGACAAACAAGGCCAATATCCAGCGGGTCATGGCCGATCTCCGAAAAATCAACAACCCGGATATCAAATACAGCTCTTTTCTGCTCGATGATGGCAAATCGTTTGTTCACCTCGTGATGCGTGCTAATGACGAAGCGCAAAAGACTCTGGGTGAGTTGCCGTCATTCCAGGAATTTCAACGTCAATTGAGAGAAAGCGGCCCGGAAGTACCACCAAAAGCCGAAGATCTCGCTCTGGTGGGATCATCCTGGGATTTCTTCTAGGCACATCACCTCTATCATGACTCTATCCCGTTTGTCGTAGCTGTCTGGCGGGCTAAAATATTGGCTTCAGCCACAGTTCGATTGCGATTGAAATTGGGATACCCAGCTTCCTGGGTACAAGCTGGGATGGGGTTGTTCCTATAATGTGAAAATAGAGTAAGGATAGGTTATCTATGGGTGAGAACTATACGGGAACGGCCGATGACCGGCGCTACAGTAGCGAGGCGGTGGATGTTACCTATAACTTGAAGCGCTGTATTCATGCGGCGGAGTGTGTGAGCCGCTTGAATGAGGTGTTTGATATACAGAAACGGCCGTGGATTCAGCCCGGTAATAGTACGGCCGACGCGGTTGTCGAGACGGTATCCTTGTGTCCCTCCGGCGCGTTGCACACGGAGCGTAACGATGGCGGCGCAGGGGAAACTGTGCCCGGCGAAAACGTGATTATTGTGCATGAGGATAGTTATTACCAATTCACCGGTGATATTGATTTGCACGGCAGCAATGTAGCCATCGAACAAGAAGTGCGCGCCGCACTTTGCCGCTGCGGATTGTCAGAGAACAAACCGTTTTGCGATAACAGCCACAAAAAAGACTTTGTTGCGCCAGCAGCTATGGTTGAAATGGGTGGCGGAAAAACGGCCGAAACGGGCGGCAAGCTCCTGGTGACAGTTCATGAGAACGGCTCAATTGAAGTGAACGGCAATTTTGAGTTGCGGGACGCGCAGGGGAATACGATTCACCACGGCTCGAACACCTGGTTATGTCGCTGCGGCCAGTCGAGCAAAAAACCGTTTTGTGACGGCACGCACAAGCGCGTGGGATTTGTGGCTCCATAGTAACGGAAAACAGAATGCTCGAGGTGGCACAGTGAGGACACTGGCCGCAGCCAGGGAAGGCTAGGTAGTCACATCGCCGTTGTATTGATAGCCTGCAATAGTTGGTCTTCGGCCGTTCTCAAGAAAAAATGATCTCCCGTGAAAAAGACCATATTGAACGGGCCGCTCGTTTGTTCCCTCCACGCTTCTAACGCTCCGCGGCTCACGATGGGATCTTCAATGCCACCAAAGGCCGTAATTGGGAAGTTCAAGGGCGGTTCTCTTCTATAAACGGCCGTTTCAATCACCATAAAATCGGCGCGCAGCATCGGTAGCAGCAGCTCCAACAGCTCCGGATGGGCCAGAACCTCCTGCGGGATGCCATTGCGACGCTGTAATTCAGCCAGGAAAGCCGCCTTTGGCAACATATGAATCGGCCGTCCACTTGGCAGCTGTGGTGCGGGGCATGCAGAAACAAACAGTTGTGCCGGCAGTGGCTTCCCCTGGCGCCGCAGCGAACGTGCCACTTCAAATCCTACCCGTGCTCCCAGACTATGCCCGAAAAAGGCAAACGGCCGTTGATTACTGTCAGCCGGCAGCTGCCGTACCAACGTTTGCACCAGAGGCAGCATATGCCTCACGGGTGCCTCCCGTGAGCGTGAGCCTCGCCCTGGTAGATGTGCCGCCCAGACCTCAATGCTGGCGGACAATCCATCCGGCCATGTGCGAAAAACAGGCACCCCCCCGCCCGCGTAAGGAAAGCAATAGAGGCGCATCTTAGCCCGGGGGGCAGGCTTGAGGCGCACAAACCAGGGGGCAGCCGGATAGTTCATTGGTCGAGTAGTCGAACCGACTGCAAAAAACCTAAATACGTCTGCAAGAGCTCCGGTCCCACGGGCGGGCAAGTGACGCTGCTTCCGGACAGTCCTTGCAGCGTGTTGTGGCAATCAAATGTGGGCATGAACACCTGCTCGGCCGTTATCTCATCTAGTAAGGGCAAGTACGGGTTCCAGCTATCGTTGCCAAATTGTTGGGCCATATCAAACAACAACCGGCGCCACTGTTCAAACGGCAGTGCACGTATTGGCAAACCGCTGGCATTGGCCCAGACTAGAAGGTCCCGGTAAGGCATCGTGTGCGGGTTAGACAGGTTAAAAACTGTTGGGGCGGTTCGCGAACCACCCTCACCCAACACCAGTGTAACCACAGCCTTGCTCACGTAATCAACCGGCACGATGTCTACATCAACCTCTAAATCCGGTACAGCGCCCAGGGCCATGCAAGCCATGGCCATCGTGGACATCATATCGGCCGTATTCCAGCTCCCGCTGCGACTGTCCCCAGAAACCAGCCCCGGCCGGTAAATGGCCGCGGGTATACCCCGCGCTCCGGCCAGCGAAACCAGCTTTTCGCCTACCCACTTACTTTTGGCGTAGCCACCAAAAGGTACGCCGATCTCGTCCAGATTCGCATCCTCTCTGTGCACTGTGCCGTCATCATGTTTTCCGGTATGGAAGACAGATAGTGTGGAGACGAAATGTACCGCTTTGAGCTTTTCCTTTACGGCCAGGCGCAGCACCTCCTGCGTCCCGAGCACATTGGTCGCCTTATGCTCGTGGTATGAATAAATGAAGTTGACCAACGCGCCGTTATGGATAATCACGTCAATCTTGTGAGCCAACTCCTGGAACCGGGCCTCAGTTAGGCCGAACTGTGGATGCCCCAGATCGCCTGGCACGGGCACCACCCGCTCGACCAGCCTTTCATCCCACAGGCCATAAATGGCCATATTCTGTTTGACGCGCTCCAGCCCCAGTTCCGCATCCTCTGCACGTACCAGGCAGTGGATAGTTGCCGTGCTGTCTTGTAATAAATCGCGTAACAGGAAAGCCCCCACAAATCCGGTCGCTCCCGTGAGTAATACGTGGTCAGGTTCAGCTATTCTGGCCAGAGGCAGTTCCCCAGGGATGATATCAGGATCGAGTGAGGCCTCAGCCTGTAGTTCCGCAAGCGTCATCGTGCCCAGGAGGGATTGGTGATCGTAGGTATGGCCGTTTCTTGAGGGGGAGTGGCCATTGCCCTGCGCCAAATCGATGGCCTGGCTCAACCCGGCCACGGTTGGCTGCATAAAAAGCTGGCGCAGCGGGATCGCGACCTGGAACTGCTCGCGTGCCTGGAAAATGAGCCGCGTCGCCAGCAGCGAATTGCCTCCAAGATCAAAGAAACTGTCGTGAATGCTTATCCTTTCCAGATTTAAGACAGCGGCGCACAGTTCCGCCACCTGTGATTCCAGTTCAAAGCGCGGCGGGACGTAGGCGCTTTCGGCTGAGAAGGAGCGCTCCGCTGGTTCCGGCAGGGCGTGGCGATTGATCTTGCCGTTGGGCATCAGTGGCAGCGCCTCCAGAGTGACGAAGTGCGACGGAACCATGTAATCCGGCACTATCTTGCGCAAAAACTGGCGCAGGTCAGCTATCGCCGGTATCTGGCGATCAGCTTTTGCGACCATGTAGGCCACCAGCCACCGGTCTCCTGCTGCACCCTCGCGAGCAACACAAACGTTTTGGGCCACAGCCGGATGCTTGGCGACGGCCGTTTCAATATCTCCCAACTCGATACGATAGCCGCGAATCTTGACCTGGAAATCGTCACGTCCTAGGAAGACGATATTGCCATCCGGCAGATATCGTGCCAGATCCCCCGTTCTATACATCAGTAGGGGCGAGGTAGTTACTTCGTCCGTTGCTCCTCGAGCAAATGGGTTCGGCACAAACTTTTCGGCCGTCAATTGGGGCTGGTTTAGATAACCTCGAGCCAACCCATCACCGCCAATATATAAATCCCCCACGACCCCAATGGGTACAGGCTGCTGCTCTTTGTCCAGGATGTAGATCTGGGTATTGGCGATAGGACGGCCTATACTGATTGGTTCCGTCCCTTTTTCAATCTGACAGATCGTGGACCAGACCGTCGTTTCCGTTGGCCCGTACATATTCCACAAGGAAGCGCAGCGCGGTAGCAATTGCTGCGCCAGGTCGGCCGGCAACGCTTCGCCCCCGCAAAGCACCTTCAGATCATCATTTCCTGTCCAGCCTGCCTCCAGCAGTAGGCGCCAGGTCGCCGGTGTGGCTTGCATGACCGTAATATCTGCGCTGGCTATCAACTGCTGCAAACGGGCCCCATCCATGGCCGTCTCGCGGGAAGCGATTGTGACCTGTGCCCCGCTAATCAGAGGCAAGAATAGCTCCAATAGCGCGATGTCGAAAGAGAGCGTAGTTACCGCCAGCAGATGATCCTCGGCGGATAAACCCGGTTCGCGACGCATAGACTCCAGGAAATTGACCGCCGCTTCATGCGCGATCTGCACCCCTTTCGGCTTGCCGGTGGAACCGGAGGTGTAAATGACATAGGCCAGATTTTGCGCGCTGGCGACATCGTTTGGGCAGGCCCCTACAAAAGCAGGCCGGTCGCTATCCAGGTAAACGGTCGCGCCCATAAAGGGCTCAATATTGCTCAGCATACCCGCTTGCGTGACGAGCACCGCCGGTTGGGCGTCTTCCAGCACAAGCGCGATACGTTCGGCCGGAAAATCAGGATCGAGAGGGATGTACGCCCCACCTGCCTTTAGCACCCCTAACAAGCCGGTTACCATTTCCAGCGAACGTTCCACATAAAGCCCTACAAGCGTTTCCGGACCAACCCCCAATTGTTGTAAGGTAAGCGCCAGTTCATTGGAACGCTGCTCCAACTCGGTGTAAGTTAACTGCTTCCCCTCAAATGTGACTGCAACCTTGCCTGGAGTGCGCTGCGCCTGCTCGCTCACCAACTGGTGTATGGTTTTCTCCCGTGGGAACTCGATCCGTGTGTCATTCCAGGAGAAAAGCAGCTGCTCCCGTTCACCATCTCGCAATAGTGGGATAGTTGCTATGGGACGCTGTCCCCCCGCTGCGGCTATTCCTTCCAGCATGCTTTCCAAATGCAGCAGCAGGCGCTCTACTGTGCTGCCGTCGAAAAGTTGGGTATTGTAGTGTAACGTTGCCGCCAAACCATCATCTACTTCGGCCATCATGAGTGTCAAGTCAAATTGAGCCGGCTGCCCGCCGAGGGGCATGGATTCGATGGTGAGACCGTCTAGTTCCAGGCGTGCGCCAGGAACGCCTAGGGCAAAAGCGCTCAGCCCCTTATCTGCCATCACCTGGGCGCGCTGCATGATAAACATCGTTTCAAACAGAGGGGGGCGGCTGGGATCCAGGTGTTGCTTGTTGGCTGCCGCCAGCTCCTCCGCGAGACGTGGCAAAGGGTACTCCTGATGAGCGACGGCTTCCAGCATCGTTCGCCGCGTACGGGCCAGAAACTCGGCAAAGGTTGGGTCGCCTGAGAAATCAGCCCGCAGGGCCACCGGATTGACGAAATAGCCGCTCAATTTCTGTAATTCTACCCTTTCCCGCCCGGCGAATACCGTCCCGACCAGTAAATCCTCCTGTCCCGTATAGCGATGCAGCAGTGTCTGGAAAGCCGCCAGCAAGGTTGTAGCCAGGGTTGTGCCATGCTCTTTACTGAGCGCCTTTATCCTCGTCGTCAGTGTGGGGCTCAATTGCCGGCTGGCACTGTCCCCTTTGAAGGTCAACACAACCGGTCGAGGCCGGTCCTTAGGTAGATCGAGGTGCGGCAAATCCCCTGCTAATTGCTTGAGCCAGTATTGGCGCAGCGCTTCCCCTTCAGGGCCATCAAGCATCTCTGCTTGCCACCGGGCATAGTCGGCGGCAATGAGGTCAATCGTTGGCAGCGCAGCCTCACTGCCAGTTAATTCGGCCGTATAAAGTAGATAAAGCTCTTGCACCAGCAGAGCCATGGACCAGAAATCGGTGATAAGGTGGTTGAGCGAAAGCAAAAGGGTAGATTCTTGTGCCGTGCGCTTAAGGATAACCAGGCGCAACAGAGGTCCCTGCTCCAGGTTGAATGGACGGTGCGCCTCCTTCTCTAAGAAACAACGCACCGTATCTTCGTCCCAGCCGACAGCTTCAATCTCCACCAAGATAGGCGATCGGTAGTTTGGAGATTCGTTGTCCGTCTGGCGCGTCCCTAGCTCCTGAACAATCTGTGCGGGCTGCCCCTGCTCCACAGTGAAAGTAGTGCGCAGCGAGGCATGGCGGCTCACCAACTTCTGCAAGGCGCGTCGTAGGGCTGGAATATCAATCTCGCCCCTGATCCGCGCCGCCCCGGCGACGTTGAACGAGACGTCAGGCGGCAATAATTGGTGCAGCACCCACATCGCTTGCTGGTCATAGGAGAGCGGCGCCGCTTCACCAGGTCGCGTAACGGGTTGGATCAGCGTGACTGCCGGCCGTTCATCCAGAAAATCAAGCAGCTGCGAGCTTAATTCCGTGATCGTTGGTCCTTGCAACAAGCTCACTACCGGCAGGTCGACCTGTAAGTCACTTTCGAGCCGGTTCTTCAGCTCCAGAGCCATCAAGGAATCCATGCCCAATGTATCCAGCGGCTGCTCAGCGCGAAGCCGTGCCCTGTCCAGGCCTAGCACATCGCAGACCTGCTCTTGCAGATATTGCTGGGCGAGGATAAGCCGCGTCTGGGGTTCAGCGTCAAGTACCGCCTGGCGGGTGAGCGGCCTTGCTTGCTCGTCTCCGTTTGTTGTTTTACGGGATGGTTCTTCTTTGCCACGACGCACTTCTCCGCTGGCCAGGAGTTGCCACGATACCTGCTGTTGTTCGCTGCCAAAAGTCTGGAAGAAGGCAATGCCATCGGCCGTGATATTTAGAGTCGTTTGCGTTAGCAACTGCCCTCCCATCTTCGCAATCTGGGTGCTGGTTGCCAGGCTGATCACCTCGTATGTACCTTCCCCCCAAAAAAGCCGAGCCACGGCCAGCGCGTTCTTGCGCAATATCTCCTCATTTTCATCACTGTTTGAAAGATCGAGAGTTGCCTCAAACAAGGGCACGGCGGTTGGCAGCCTGCGTACAGTTCCGCTCTCCGGCCCTTGGTCGTGAAGTGTTCGCTCTGCGACATCTCTGCCCCCTGTCAGGGAGAAGGCAGGAGTGGCCGCAACATCCAGCCAATGTCGTTCCCGTTGGAACGGATACGTTGGCAGAACAACCTTCTGCCTCATGCCGGCTCCATAGAAGCCCGCCCAATCGATATTCAGCCCGCTTGTATACAATTCGCCGGCGCTGCCCAGCATAACCTTCCAATCGTTCTGCTTCTTTCGCAGAGAGGATAGCCACAACTGTTGGCGCGCTGCCGGCGGTGAATTTTTTTGACCCGCAGCGCCAGCCCCATCTGAGTCTCCATGGCCCCGTTGAATTCCCCGCAGGCAACGTTTACCCATACCCACCAGGTGCGGCTGTGGTCCAATCTCCAAGAAAACGGTGGCCCCGCTCTCGGCCAAGGTTTGCATTCCGTCAGCAAAGCGCACCGCCTGGCGCACGTGGCTCCGCCAGTAGCTGGCAGTTGGTGCTTCGCTGAGAAGTTGTCCGGTGAGGTTCGATACCAATGGCACAAGCGGCGCGTGGAAATTGCACTGACCCGCTATTTCCGCAAAAGATTCCAGTATGGGCTCCATCAGCGGCGAGTGGAAAGCATGAGAAACGGTAAGAGCGCGGGATTCAACGCCCTCACCTTTTAGCTTTTCGACGACGGTCATCACTGAAGTTTTCATGCCCGATATGACCACGTTGTTGGGTCCATTGACGGCCGCGATCGAGACTTGCCCTTTGTATGGTGTAATCGCCGTTTGGACCCACGCTTCAGAAGCGAAGATCGCCACCATCGCGCCCCCACTTGGCAATGCTCCCATCAGCCGCCCGCGCGCCGCAATAAGCTTCAAACCATCCTCAAGGCTCATTACCCCGGCTATGCAAGCAGCAACGTACTCGCCCACACTGTGTCCCATGACCATGTCCGCTTCAACGCCCCAAGAGCGCCACAATTCAGCCAGGGCGTATTCTATGGCGAAAAGAGCCGGTTGTGTGTACGTGGTCTCGTTGATGCGTTGCGTACCTGAATCATCAAGATCCTGCTTAGCCACACCCTTGTTATTTTCCGGGTATAAAACGGTGAGCAGCGGGAGCTCCAATTCCTGATCAAGAACGGCCGCGCAGCGATCCAGAGCCGCGCGGAAAACAGGCTGCGATTCATATAACTGCTGCCCCATGCCTTCGTATTGCGCACCCTGGCCGGTGAATAGAAAGGCGATTTTGAGGGGCGAGCGGCGAGTGGTGGGTGGCCGGATGGTTGATAGCTCTTGTTGCAGTTGTTCTGTTGACTCCGCTACAAGGGCCAGCCGTTGGGTAAACTGCGCCCGCCCACTGTTGGCGGTGTAGCAGACATCATCCAGCGACAAGAGCGGGTTGTCTGCCAGGTGACTGGCATGGCGTGCTGACAATTGGTGTAGCGCCCTTTCGTCCTTGGCCGATAGCGTGAATAGATTCACTGGCTGGTGGAGGGTATCTGATGGCTGGCCGCTCAACGATATCAATGGCGCTTCCTGCACAATGATATGGGCGTTGGTCCCGCCAAAACCAAAAGAACTAACCCCGGCCAACCGTGCCTTGTCTCCCCGCAGCCACGTGTGCTGCTTGCTGCCAATGCGCAGCCGAGAGCCATCCAGTGTGATATGCGGATTAAGTTCTCGGAAATGCAGATGGGGCGGGATTTCCTTATGAATGAGGGCCAGTACCGTTTTGATCAGGCCTGCCGCGCCAGCCGCTGCTTCCAGATGCCCGATGTTGGTCTTTACGGAACCGACAACAGCAGGTTTTTCCACGCTGCCATCATCTAGAACAGCCTGTAGTGAATGTATTTCAATAGGATCGCCTAAGGACGTGCCCGTTCCATGCGCTTCGACGTAGCTGATGTCTGCCGCTTTTACACCCGCTCTGGCCAAGGCCTGGCGAATGACCGCTTGTTGCGCCAGACCATTAGGAGCTGTCAGACCATTGGAACGGCCGTCTTGATTGACGGCCGAACCGCGTAATACAGCCAGAACAGGGTCCCCATCCCGCTGGGCATCAGAGAGGCGCTTTAGCACAACCATGCCACAGCCCTCCGCGCGAACATAACCGTCGGCGCGGGCGTCAAAAGTTTTGCAACGGCCGTCACTGGCCATCATTCGTGCCTGCGAGAACGTAATAGTTAAATCTGGTGATAGGAGCACATTAACGCCGCCGGCCAGGGCCAGATCGACTTCACCATTGCGTAGGCTGTTCATGGCCAGGTGTGTAGCCACCAGCGAAGAGGAGCAAGCCGTATCAATAGCCATGCTCGGCCCATGTAAGTTGAGCAAATAAGATAGGCGGTTGGCGGCGAGGCTGTGCGCATTCCCTGTGCCGGCATAAGCATCTATAAGATCGGGCCGGCTGAATTGCAGATGTGAATAATCCGAACTGCTGATGCCCACGAAGACGCCGGTAGCGCTGCCCGCCAGTTGCTCCGGATTCTGCCCTGCGCGTTCCAGCGCTTCCCACGTAACTTCTAGTAAAAGCCGCTGTTGTGGGTCCAATCGTGCTGCTTCACGCGGTGAGATGCCAAAAAAACCAGCGTCAAATAAATCGACCTGATCCAAAAAACCGCCCCAGCGGGTGTTCATCTTGCCCTGTATTGGTTCAGGCCCCTCTCCGTAGTAAGTTGCCAAGTCCCAGCGACCGACGGGCACTTCCTGGATAGCATCTTGTCCTTCATGCAGCAAGCGCCAGAATTCTTCCGGTCCATCCGCCCCTGGAAAACGACAACCCAGGCCGATCAGTGCAATCTGCTCTGCAGGAGCTGCCTGGCTGCCGGCGACTGGTTGCTGGTTTTCGACTCCTGCCAGATGCGATGCCAACCCTTCGATGGTTGGATAGTCCCAAATCAGTGTGGGGGATAAAGAACGGCCGAGCCACGTTTCCAACTCCCCGGCCATACTCACTGCTTGCACCGAGTCCAAACCATAATCAACAAAGGGTGCGCGTGTGTCGATACGATCTGTGGCGATACGCAGTTGGGTGGCGATATGCGCCACCAGCCAGGCTGTAATTGCAGCCGCAGTCTGACGCGACCCCCCTTCCTCCTGGACGTCGAAGACGGGTGCTTGATGGCCGGCATGCCATTCACCTTTAACTTTCAGCGAGCCATCTAAGAATGCTTGTTTGCAAGCGTGGCGCATGATCTTGCCGCTAGAAGTTCTAGGCATACTCAAGGGCCTGATGAGTACAATGGCATGAACTTGTAACTGGTGTTCCTGGGCAAGGGCACGACGAACAGCAGCCACCACTGAATCCATATCTGGCTTACGATGTCGCCGTGTTACCTCATGCACAATCACCAGCTTTTCTTCTCCACCCTCGGTAACTGAGAATGCGGCACTCATGCCTACTTCCAGCGCTTCATGACACTGCTCGGCGGTGTGCTCGATATCTTGCGGGTAATGGTTACGTCCGCGGATGATGATCAGATCCTTCAGCCGCCCGGTGACGTACAGCGCTCCCTCATACAGAAAGCCGAGATCACCTGTGCGTAAAAATGGCCCCTCCTTGCTGCCAGATAGCCGGGCATGGAAAATCTGTTCTGTCAGTTCCGGTTGTCTCCAATACCCCTGGGCTACGCTGGGTCCAGCGGTCCAGATCTCCCCAATTTCGCCTGCCGCACAGGCGATTGACGACTCTGGATTGACGATGGTGATCTGCTGGTCTAACAGCGATTGGCCGCAGCTGACCAGAGTTATTCCATCATCCGTTTCCGCTACAGTGGGTACGCCTTTATTTTCACTCAAAGCGGATGCCCGGAAGCTGTTCGCTTTGAGATAAGATGGACCTGCTCCGCCGGAGACAATCAATGTGTTTTCAGCAAGGCCGTAACAAGGGTAGAAGGTATCGCGCTTGAACCCATGGGCTGCGAAGGTGTTGGCAAAGTTTTCCAACGTTTCCATCCGGATTGGCTCTGCGCCACAGAAAGCGATGTTCCAACAGCTTAGATCAAGACCTTCACGCTGCTCAGGCGAAATCTTATCGACACACATTTGGTAGGCGAAATTGGGTGCACCGCTGACACCGGCCTCGTAGTGAGAGATGGCCTGCAGCCAACGCAGCGGTCGCTGTAAAAAAGCAGCTGGCGCCATGAGCACGGAACGTACTCCTATGTACATCGGTTCCAGGATGCCACCGATAAGTCCCATGTCGTGGTAACTGGGCAGCCAAAAGACACCAGTTGGTTCATTGGTTATCTGAAAGCCGTGGTAGATGGCCTTTAGATTGTGTATCAGATTGCCATGGCTGAGCATAACTCCTTTGGGCGAACCGGTGGAACCCGAGGTGTATTGCAAGAAGGCCAAGCTGTCGCCCGTGACCCCAGGGTCTTGCCAGTGGCCAGCCAGGTTGTCGGGCATCTCTTCCGAGTTCAACCAGCGCAGTGTCGCCAGTTTGGGCATCATGTCGAAGCGACGCTCCAGGCCACGATAAATCTTTGCCGTGGTCAAAGCTACTGTGACTTGAGCATTGGCCACAATGGCGCGGATGCGTGGTGAAGGTCTGTTAAGGCGTGGCGGGTAGACAGGAACGGCAACGACACCTGCATAAAGGCAGCCGAAAAATGCGGTGATAAAATCAAGCCCTGGGGGATAAAGAAGCAACGCTTGCCCGCCTGAAACCCGTTGCTCTTGTAGCCAGGCAGCAATGGACCGCGCTCGTTGGTCCACTTCCGCGAACGTTAAGCTGGCTTCCTCTTGTTCGCCATCTGCCAGATATAGGAACGCCTGGTGATCCGGCTGATGTCTGGCCCGAGTGCGCAACAACTGAATCAGAGTCTCTGGTCGAAACAATGTGTCTGGCGAGTAGATTTGATCCATCTCATCCATAATGGCAAGTTTGCTCGTAAGCGTACGGTGCAATTTTATAGTAGAGCAGCTATACCGCAAAGAGGCAAAATTTGCTATACTGAGTCTGAGGGGAAAAGTTCTCATGTTAGCAGTGGTGTTGGCCCAAGGATTTGCCGTGCTGGACAATCTCTCCGGCATGTCCATCGAATACGTGCGGGCTACGCTGGATTCTAATGCCACTGATAAAGCACACGGCGAACTCTGGCTGTTGGACGATGAGTGGACCCTTTACTGGGGCCAGGAATATGCAGCAGAATATTTCGTTGGCGGTTGGGAGGTTGCCGAGTCGGAAAAATCCTGGTCTTTGCAGACCGTTGCTGTGAAGGAGCAATCGCAACTGACGAAGATGGCCGGCAGAAAGGTTGCTCTTCTTTTGTTCTCCCAGACCGACGGCGGTAGGGCGACGGAGGTAGAGAAGGAATGGGCGCTGTTTGACGATGTTAACCTGTATGTCTGCGCCAAGGAGTCAACGGTCAGCAACAAGCTCTACATGCCCACACTCATGCGCAATTTCGGCATAGCCACAGGTCCTAGCTGGCGCTGGCAATAAACAAGTGAAATGTAATTTGAATAAGGGAGGCGAATACTCTGTGAAGGTTTCGTCCGGCAGTACGCCCATCGCCGAATCCTATACGATGAGGATCACAGTGCCTTAACAAAGCCTGATTTTCGATTGGCCCGCTTGTCAAGAGCGGGCTGATAGCTGACACCTGACACCTGAAAACGTTAGTGAGGTGACACATGAACCGCAAACTGATCTTGAGCCTATTCTTGTTTCTTCTAGGTGTCACTGGCTGTCGAGGTGATGAACCGACCGCGACGCCCGTGCAGCTGGTTATTCCTCCTACAGAGACGGCCGTACCCCCGGCCACTGATACGCCACTACCCACTGACACGGCTACGGTCACATTGACGCCAACGACGACGGAGACCAGCACGCCGACGGCTACTCCAACGCTGACCGAGACGCCGACCTCGATACCTGCGCCGGCAAGCTCAGGGTCGACGTCAGATCCCCTTGGTGATGTTGTAGCCACAGTACTTCCCTCCATACTGCCATCAGTCATTCCGGAAATACCGGCGATTCCGGAGATACCGGAGATACCCGAAATACCGGGGTTACCAGAAGTACCGGGGTTACCAGAAGTACCGATCCCAGAAATACCAGTTCCAGGAGGCTAGTTCCGCGAATCTGCCGCTACGAAAGTTTCATCGCAAGCAAACTTGTGTAGAATACTGTTGCCTCGATGGCGTCGAGGTACATGCGATCCTGTTTCACACAAATTATTGTCTAGACCAAAAAGATTAAGGAAGGTGCTGTGGATCAAGAAGCCAATTGCAAGCTTATTCTGCAAGAAGATCCCCTGCCTGGGGATGTGTTTGAGTTAACGACGGCCGAAGTTGTTGTTGGTCGTGCCCCCACGGTTGATTTTGTAATCTCTTTGGCGTCCATTTCAGGCCGGCACGCCCTTTTTACTCGTGAGAAGGGCCAGTATGCTGTTGAAGATCTAAACAGCACCAACGGTACATTTCTTAACGGACGACGTCTGACGAAGCGTGAGCTCCTCAACTCAGGCGATGAAATCCGTCTGGGACAGATGGTCATTTTACATTTTCAAGCCCCGGCGGTGGACAGGACGATGCTCCAACAACCTCTGGTTGATGCTACGATGATGGAGGAAGACATACCTACCGCTGGCCAGGATGTGGCCGAAGCTTCTACCCAGGTCGCCACAGAAAAGTCGCAGGTCGATGAATACGCAGCGCCCCCTCCTCCTGAGGACATTCCGCCTTCGCCCGTCACTCCCCCCGCAGGTGGCGAGACCATGATGTATGAGGATTTCCTAGAGGTGGCAGCAGCATCGCCTGTACAATTCCAGGTCGCCGTTGCCGGTGCCTTGCCTCAAACCTATGCGCTGGACAAGCCAAAGATGACCATTGGCCGGGCTGAAGACAATGATATTGTCGTGCTGTCGCGTATCGTCTCGCGCCACCATGCTGTTCTGGAGCGTGTAGATGGTGGATTCCAGATAATGCCTTATCCTCAAGCAGGGAACCCGGTATTGTTTGAAGGACGGCCGTTGAGTGGAGCACACCGCCTGAGCCACCAGGATAAATTACGTATCGGTGGACTTGATCCAGGCAGCCTGGTGACCATGACCTATCTCTCTCCTCGTGAGAGCGTATCATCGGCGGCAGAATCGACGATTCAATTTGGTACCAAATCCCAACTTACTATCGGCCGTGATCCCAGCAACGACGTTGTGCTGGATACCCCTGCTGTCTCTCGTTACCATTCCCAGGTGGAGCGCGTTGGTCAACGGTATCGCGTGCGCGACTTGCGCAGTTCCAACGGTACCTTCGTTAACGGCAAACGCATTGATGGTGACGAGTGGCTTCAGCCTGATGACGCTATTCGCATCGGCCCCCATCGTTTTGTCGTCGGTGCTGATCGGCTCGCCCAATATGACGAAAGCAGCAATATGCGCGTTGAGGCCATTAACCTCAACAAATGGGTGCGTAAAGATCTGAATATTCTGCAGAATATCTCCGTGGTTTTCCAGCCGCGCGAATTTATCGTCGTCGTAGGCCAGAGTGGTGGTGGTAAATCAACCCTGGTTGATGCCATTGCCGGCTATCGCCCGGCCACCGACGGAGATGTGTACGTCAATGAACTGAACGTCTACGAAAACTTTGATGCCATCCGCAACGATATTGGTTTTGTGCCACAGCGAGACATTATCCACATGGAATTGACCGTCTTTCAGGCGCTGAACTATGCGGCCCAACTGCGTATGACTCCCGACACCACCAAGGAGGAACGGATCAGGCGTGTAGAAGAGGTCATGGATGATCTCGATCTCGCCCACCGGCGAGATGTGCAGATTAGTGGTCTGAGTGGTGGTCAGCAGAAACGCGTTTCCATTGGTGTTGAACTGCTGACCAAACCAGGATTGTTTTACCTGGATGAGCCAACCTCTGGCCTGGATCCTGGAACGGAGACTTCATTGATGCAGCTCATGCGCCGTCTGGCCGACCAGGGACGTACTATCACCCTTATCACCCATGCTACCAAAAATGTGATGCTGGCCGATAAAGTGGCCTTTCTGGCCCGGGGCGGGCATCTAACCTGGTTTGGCCCACCGGATGAAGCTTTGGCTTATTTTGACCAGCATCGATCCGAGCGGGATCGGCGTGCACGCGATATCGAATTTGATGAAATCTACAGTATTCTTGATGACCCTGACAAGGGTTCTCCGGAGCAATGGGGCGAAAGATTCCGCAACCATCCCGCCTACGAAAAATACATATCAATCCCTTTGCGTGAAAGAGATCACGCGCCGACAGGACAATTCCGTTCGCCTACCGCTATTGCTCCTGGTCCCAAGCGCGACCGCCAGGTATCTGGCTGGCGCCAATTTCTAATCCTCTCCTCGCGCAACCTCAAGATCCTGACCCGCGATCGTTTTGGCCTGATCTTGATGTTGGCTGCTCCTCCCTTGGTTAGCCTGCTCGATGTGATCCTGGCCCTTGTTCTAGGACGCGACCCCTTCGACTTCGTCGAAGGTTCTATGCCCAATGTGATGATTACCCTCTTCCTGCTTACTGTCTATGGTGTGATGGTAGGTGGCTTGGCGCAAATGCGCGAGATTGTCAAGGAAAACGATGTGTACAAACGGGAAAGACTGGTCAATCTACGCCTTTTCCCCTATGTCATGTCCAAAATCTGGGTAGCAGCCTTGCTGGCCATATACGCTTCTCTGGTCTACATGGTGGTTCACTATCTGGCTTTTGATATGCCAGGGGGTACTTTCGAATTTGTGCTTATGTTTATCTCGCTGGCCTTGGCTACGATGGCCGGCATGATGCTGGGACTTTTTGCCTCAGCGTTGGCTCCTAATGCCAACTCTGCGCCTTTGATTGTAGTGCTGCTCATGCTGCCACAGATTGTACTGGGTGGCGCCTTGGTACCCTTACCTGAAACCATAACCGCGCCGATTTCGACGCGCTGGGCTTTCCAGGCTTTTATGGGCATCACCGGTGTTGGAACCGATGTGGCGGCCGATGCTTGCTGGCAGCTGGAAGACGAAGTACAGGATCAAATGGACCTGGCTTTTAAAGATACCAACTGTCGCTGCATGGGAACAAACGCCTTGCGCCAGGAGAGTTGCAACTATCCGGGATTGGGGCAGTTTTACAACCCGGTGATTGATGAACCTCCGGTAGCAGAGTTTAGCGAAGAAGCTCCGCAGGAACCGCTGGAACCTCCCCGCCCCGAGATACCCCCCAGGCCGGAAGAATGTGTAGACCAATCCGATAATATTTGCATGGCCAAATGGCGTGAAGATGTTCTCGCTTGGGAAGAGGAAAGCACGGCGATCCAAGATGGATATGAAGCGGAGCTTGACCAGTACCGTGCGCAAGTGGACCAGTATA
>JAACFF010000361.1 GCA_009937635.1 Chloroflexota bacterium | reverse complement strand
CAGCCAACAAATGCCCTTCATTGAGCTGCAACGTGGCAAACACTGTTTCGTATAGCGATAATACATCATCCGCCGTGGAAATAGCTAAGAACAACGTCGGTTCAATCTCATCCTCGATATCCTGGGTGTCGCCGTAAGGTATGTTGTGGCATTGGGTCACGATCGTTTGGGCCAGGCCGAGGAGGCGACTCAGTCGCGCTCGTAAATGTTCCAGGACAACGGGATTGCGCTTTTGGGGCATGATCGAACTGATCTGGATGAAGCTGTCGTCAATGTGGATCGCGCCGCTCTCTCGTGTGGCACGGAAGAGCAAGTCAAATGTGACACGGGATAGGTTCACGGCCATGCTGGTCAACGCCGCGGCAATATCTGTCTGGTGATCAGAAGCGCCGATGCTGTCCTGGCTGCTGGCCATCACCCCGGCAAATCCTAGCAGCGCCGCGCTTAACTCACGATCGATGGCGAAGCCGGTGCCGGTGAAGGCGGCGGCGCCGAGCGGGCTTTGGTTGACGGTGCGGTAGGCGCGACTTAAGCGGAGTGTGTCGCGCTGCAAGAAGCTCAATACGCCGGCCAGATAGTGGGCAAAGGTCACGGGTTGCGCGGGCTGGGTGTGGGTATAGCCAGGCATGACGGTGTTTACGTGTCGTCGGGCTAGATCCAAAATTGTTTCCCTTAGATCGATCAGGCCTTGGTAAAGCGACAACAGCTCAGGTCGCAGAGCCAATCGCGCCAGGGCGTGACCCAAATCGTTGCGACTGCGCGCAAGCTGTAAATTGCCCCCATATTCAGGCCCGCAGATTTCGATCAGGCGTCCCTCGACGAGGAAGAAAAGATCTTCTACGCCGGTACGATAAGGCAACGATTCAAGACCGGCCTCTTCGACCTGGCTGATGGCCGTAAGCAAGGATTGTGCGTTGGCCAGGGTGATGATGTTCTGCCTGGCCAGCATGACGACGTGCGCCTTGTTGGCGGCGAGCATGGGCGAAAAGAGGTGCTCAGCAGCGCCACGATAGGCGGGTTTTAGGACGTGTTCTAAATAAAGTGGATGAGGGAACTGGGAGGACGATGAACTCATCTAGCCTTTTACTCCGGTCAGGGCGATGCCTTTGATGATGTGCCTTTGGAAGAGAATGAAGATAAACATCAGGGGGAGTACGGACAACGTGGCGCCGGTCATGATGAGATGCCAAGCAGACGTATCCTCATTGGAAAAGAAGGCTAAACCTACGGGCAAGGTCATCATCGCTTTGTCTGATGTTACGATTAAGGGCCAGATGTAGGCGTTCCAATTGCCGAGAAAATTGAAGATGGCCAGGGCGGCGATGGCGGGTAGTGTAAGTGGAATGGCAATACGCCAGAATAAGCCGAACTCGCTAACGCCATCGATGCGACCGGCATCCAACAATTCGTCGGGTACACCGCTCATAAATTGGCGCATCAAGAAAGCCCCGGCAGCGGTGATGACCCCGGGAAAGGCGATGCCCCAATAACTGTCTACCCATGAAGGACCGATGGGTGGATTAGCTGACAAGATGAACCAGGGGATAAGCAGCATTTCGGTGGGAATCATTAGCGTGCTCAGTATGAGAAGGAAGATGATGTTCTTGAAAGGAAACTGGTATTTGGCAAAGACAAAACCGATTAGCGAATCGAAAAAGACCACGCTCGTCGTACTGATTGTGGCTACAATTAAGGTATTCAGATACCAGCGTGGGAACGGCGTATTGAAGATCACATCGCGGTAATTTTCCAGGTTGAGTGCTGTGGGGAAGAAACCGGGCTGGTATATCTCGGCGGCCGTTTTCATGGACGTCGCGATCATCCAGATGAAAGGAATGACCATGGTCAGCCCGCCAATGATCAAGAGTAGATAGACGAAAATCTTGATTATCTTGTTCTGGCGTTCTTGGCTTGACAAGAAACCCGTCGATTTTGTGGCAGCTTGAGTTTCTTCTTTGCTATGTTCAAGTACAGTCATAATGTTCCTCGATAATAGCTGTCGGCTGACAGCTATCAGCCCGTTTGCTTAATCATTGCGCGAGAGTACCTTTAATTGCACGATGGTGATGATCATGATGACGAGAAATAGGGCTACTGTAAGAGCAGAAGCGTAACCCATGTCGAAACTAGAGAAGGCTTCGCGATAGACGCGAAGGGTGACCGTAGTTGTGCTGTTCAATGGTCCGCCGTCCCCCTGCGTGGTCATGTTGATCACATAATCAAACATACGCAGAAAGCCGATTGTGCCCAGGACCGCCAGATAGACAATGGTTGTATTCAATAAGGGCAGCGTGATTCTCCAGAAGGATTGCCAGCGGCTGGCACCATCAATTCTAGCCGCCTCGTAATATGTATTGGGAATCTGTTTCAGACCGGCCAGGAAGATGACAATTGCAAAACCCAAGCCTTGCCAGACGACGACGGCCGTGATCGAATAGAGCGCCGTGTTCGGACTGTTCAGGAAGGGCTGCCGCCCTATGCCAAAGAAACTGAGAAAAACATTGAATAAACCGAATTGGGGCTCGTAGAGCCAGCGCCATACCCAGGCGATAGCCACCGTAGAAGTTACGAAGGGAATGAAGTAGATGGCCCGAAAGATGACACTGAAGCGCGTTATCTCATTGAGCAGTAAGGCGATAATCAGGGCAATGACCAACTGCAAGGGCATGCCGATGAGAACATATCTCAGGGTGTTAACAAATGCGTGATGTGTGGGGGATTTGCTGTCCAACAAATCTTCCCACAACTCCTGGTAGTTTGCCAGGCCTACGAATGTCTGCTCTGTTGACAAGGGATTCCAATCATGCAGGCTGATATTGAAGGCGGACAGCGTGGGTACGATGCGGATGAAGATGAAAAATAATAAGGGCACAAATAAGAATATATATGCCCAAACGGTGCGGCGCTGTGATATGGTCATTCTAGACATGAGGCCACTCCTTATGCCTGTTTAGAAACGTGCGAGGCGACTATCAGGTACGCCTCGCACTTACTCAATTCACTTGAAGGGACAAATTACAAATTTGTCCTACAGATCTTTTCTAGCCGTGATCGGCCCAGAATTCGTCAAGCAATTCCTGCTCGGCGGCCGCTGCATCGTTCAAGGCCTCGCATGGATCGGCGCCGGTCAGACGAACGGCGTCATAGGCGTCAATGATCACCTGACGTTGTATAGACTCGTCTACAAAGAACGTGGCGTGGGCGTACGGAAGGCCGGCGGCAAACGCGCCCAAGATGGGATCGGCCAACAGCTCTTCGTTGCTGGCTGCTTCCAACTGGGCTGGCAATTCACCAACTTTGTTAACCCACGTGGTGCCGGACTCGGGCGTCGTGATGAATTTTAGGAAGCGGGTTGCGGCTTCCAGTTTGGCCGGATCTTCAGCGGCTTTACGGGTGATGCCATGCGTCCAATAGGAACCAAAGGTGGATTGCACATCATTGCCTACAGGTAACTCGATTACGCCGTAGTTGAGATCGGGTGCGTTTGTCTCGATGCTGCCTATGCGGAACGAACCGTCGATGTGCAGCGCAGACTTGCCTTGCAAGAAGGCTGTGGTTGCGTCGGTGTAAAGATCGTTGCTGCCCGTATTCAATTCAGTCTCAAATTGAAGCATGTACTTAAACGCTTCACAACCTTCAGCGCTGTTATAGGTTACCGTAAGGTTGTCTTCGCTGTATGGTTCACCGCCAAACTGGCGCACGAGCACTTCACGGAACCAGTGATGGGCCTGTCCTGGTGGGGCGACTACGAAGCCCTCGATATCGATATTGCCGGCGTCGTCATAGGTGGTCAGCAATGGCGCCATTTCGACCAATTCTTCCAAGGTTGTTGGTGGGCTCTCGGGATCAAGACCGGCTGCTTCAAAGAGGTCTTTGTTCCAGAAGAGAGCCAGGGTACGAACGGCCGTGGGCAAAGCCCAATATTCACCTTCGAACTGGCTATTGGGAACCATTGGCGAGAACTTTGCTTCGATTTCGTCCGGTGGGAATTGATCGGCGGGGAGTGGGATCAGATAGCCGGCGTCTACCCAGGCCGGAACCCATCCATAAAAGAGTGTGGCAACGTCAGGACCAACACCAGCCGGCGCTGACGCGGCGATCTTGTCGCGGAAATCTGCATACGGGATGTCGCTGTTGTGGATGACACGAACATCTGGATTTTCAGCTTCAAATTGCTGGATCAGACGGTTCATGGCATCGACGCGGGCGTCAAAGAAGTATTGCCAATACTCGATGGTTACCGTGTCTGACTCGGCCGGTACTGCAACTTCAACCTGCCTGGTAACCTCAACTTCTTCTACGATCGTTTCTCCTTCGACGATGCGCGTCACCTCGACCATTTCAGCTTCGGCCTCGACCACGCGGGTCACTTCGACTTCCACTACTTCCGGTTCCGCCGGCGGGGCTCCACAGGCTGCCACCAGAGCAAGCAGTAGCACCAGTGCTGCAATTACGAATACTTTTCTTCTAGAAGTGAACATAGTTTCTTATCCTCCAGGTTGTCTATTTCATTAGATTATCCGTATTGTAAGCTGACAGCTTTCAGCCGCCAGCCTTCAGCCTTCAGCGTTGTGTGACAAACCTGCTGAATGCTTTGCCAATAGTGTGTAAAGAAATCTTTTTTGTCTGGATTGTTGCCTGGCCATCACCTCCTTTGTTTTCAGATGTCAGCCCGCTAGATCAATCTTTAGCAGGCGCGCTGCATTGTCGCCAAAAACTAGTTGGAGCTGCTCGTGGCTCATGCCAATCTCACGGGCGTCCCGGATCTGATCCTGCAGATAACGAATGGCGAATCCCCGGGGGAACCAGCTTGAATCGCTGCCGAAAATAATGCGCTCCGGACCAATCGTGCCCAGATATTTGCGGAAGAGCTCTTTTATCGTAAGGTCTCCAGGTACCCAGCGTATCCACTGGTTAGAGCCGGAGGTATCAATGCAAACATTACGGCAGGCCCAGCATAGCTGCAAGGTTTCGCGGACCCAGGCGCAACCGAAATGGGGGATCACGAAGGTCACATCGGGGAAATCCTTGGCGACATTGTGCAGTTTTAACGGATTGATGTTTTCGTGGGTACCTATGCCGCCGCCACTGCCCATGACGCCAAAATGTACGAGAACAGGGATATCCAGTTCGGCGCATGTTTCCCAGACAGGATAGGCGGCTTCGTCCTCAATGGGGCGATCCAATCCAGGGGCTAACAATTTATAGCCGCGAAAACCAAGATCGTTGACGGCCCGTTTGAGTTCGGCCGGCGCATCTTCGGCGAAAAGATAGTTGTGAGCGAAGCCGATAAATTTGTCAGGATATAATCCGGTGAGCGTAGCCAGATGGTCGTTTCCGCCACCTGTTACGAAACCGACCGCGCGCAGACCATACTTTTCTATCTCTTCGGCCCAGCGCTTGGCCTGGGTTTCGTCATCAGGGGATTCCTGTTCTGGCTTGGGGAAGTCCCAGGCCAGCCGCCACTCTTTGTTATAGGCAAGCGCTTGCTCGCGGGCAATCTTGGCCCGGCGCTCGCCAACGCGATCGATGTACCCCTGGCGCCAGTCGGGCCCCATTCCTGTGAACCAGGGCCTGCTGGTTGGGAAATGGCTGTGAAAATCTACTACGTGTAAGTCTTGGTACATGGTTTTTCCTTCAATAAGTTGGCGGATATTTTTTTCGGTAAGCGTAGAGGGTGCGGTTTTCGTGGGTAAGATCCAGGGCGGCAGGGCGATTGACAGTGCGCATTTGAGAGGCTGTGTCACGTCTGGACATCTTTTTGTGCTCCACTTCTGTGAGAATGGTGCATGCTAAAGAGCAATATTTTACGTGCTTGCTTAGCTTCAGTAAGTATTGTATTTTAATCGGCCTTGGTTAACAAGTTGGCCGGTTGTACTAAGGGCCTTTCCAAAATGGGGAACGCCTGTATTGATCCAACTGATTTTGACAAAAAAGAACGAATGTTCTATGATATAGATCATGGCCAACGTCATCAACATATGTTTGGCTGTCACGCCTATCCTGTCCAGGGAACCCAGCCATTCGTCAATAAAATCGATTTTGTTTTCGGCAAAAGAATTCAAAAGGACAAAGCCAGGAGGTGTGCTCTTGGGGTAAACCGTTCGGCCGTGCCTTGCA
>JAACFF010000360.1 GCA_009937635.1 Chloroflexota bacterium | reverse complement strand
GCTAATTATCTTCTGAGCCTGGTCAAAGGCATTTTCGAAATCCTGGCTCTGGCCCGGCAAGATGTTGAGTGGCGCCACCTCTAGCATCACGAAGCCAACACCATAAGCCTTAGGAAACGAGGGCGCAAGACAGTCATTTCTGCCTGTCCTCGCGTTGAGCAGCTAGCTTTGTCAGCTTGGATTTTGTCTCACGCCACGTAACTTTGGAGAGGCCAAGCTTTTGACGGATATCATCTTTTTCAACGCCGGCGTCCCAATCGCGCAACGCCGATACCCAGCGTAGATTCTCAAACGACAGTAATCCTTGATGCAGTCCGACAGCCTCACCCACATCGGTAAGGATATACTCCAAGTTTCGGGCGGTACACGTAAAAAGAGTGTCTGACGGTCGGTATTGGTCAAGGTATTCGTCTAGAGTTTCCAACCATGATGGATCCAAATAGAGTTTGCGCTCCTTATAGCGCAGGCGCGGATTGGCATAGCGAATGAAGAGCATCGGCTGATCTGGATCGCTGCGGTCGATATGATTCGGCACAACGGTCATGGCCTCACTTTTCTTTATCCCTGTCTTCAGCAGCAAGGTAAGCAGCAAATGGGGCCGAGCATCCGGCTTCTTGACCCCTTCACCATTGCGTATGGACAGGGTCTGGGTAAGCGAGTCCGCAATCTGATCCTCAGACGGCAGTACGGGTAGGGGGCTCGTTACTGTACGTTGAATAACTGCAGATGAAGGATCGTCGGCGAGTACGCCCGAATCGTGCAGCCATCCAAAAAAGACTTTTAGAGTAGTGACGCGTCGTGCATAGGATTTTGGACTACAGGGTACGCCGCGTTCGTTGAGCAACCAGTCGAGGAAATCATTCAGATTCTTGGTGCCTATCTCGCCGACAGGTTGGCCAACACCCAAGTATTTGCCTAAGAGCCGGACGTCGCTGGAGAAGGCCTTCATGGTATTGATCGAAAATCCTTCATCGCGCATGTGAATTTCAAATACGCCAAGGGCGGCCTGAAGTGAGGCTTCTTGGGAAATCGGTGGACGCTTTTGTTTTGCTTCAGTAACTAGGGTTTCTTCCGGGAACAGGTCTCTCTGAGGGTCGTTGTTCATTGACGCTCCTTCCATTACTTTCGTGTAGTTATTACAATCCTAGGATATTACGCCCAAACTGTCAAGGGGATTCCTTAGAGGGGAAATCTGACCTGTTCGCGTCCGAATAAGGCACACCCCATGCGTAACGGATCCAATCGGCTGAATTTTGTCCCATCCATGCTTCTGCATCTACCCAGGTAGATCCGATAAGCAGATCCCAGTGCAGATGATTACCGGTTGAACGGCCAGTGGAACCTACCTTGCCAAGCAAATCTCCTGCCTCGACCTTCTGACCCAAGCTAACGTCAATTTCGGACAGGTGGTAAAATCCGGTGTGAATACCCAAGCCGTGATCTAAAATAACGGCGCCGCCGCGGACGGTGAGCGATTCGGCAAGTACGACATTTCCACCGCCTGGGGCATAAACGGGGGAGCCGCGAAAAGCGCTAAAATCAGTGCCCTCGTGGTACGTCGCGTATGGACCGTCGTTTACCGACCTGCGCGCGCCATAAGGGGAGGTGAGGGCCACATAATCCTGCAAAGGCTGCTGGAACGGAGTGGACCAAAGTAGATCCGGGGTAACTTGCGACCAAATGGTCCGCAAACGTTCTCGCTCCAAACGTATGACCTCCTGATCCGTAGCAGCCGTCTTAGCAAAGGAGACTTTTTCAAACTTCCACTCGTTATCTTCGAATACCCATGGTTGTGTCCACAAAGGATGTTCACCTGATTGGATGTTCAATTCTGGTTGCCCAGCTCCAAAAAAAGCGCCAGTGGCTCCCAACGCCAACAATCGATCCTCTTTTCTAGTGACGATCCACATTTCACGATCCAAGCTTATATGGGGAACTCCTTCGCTTCCGGTATACGCTCGCAGCGCAAGTGCCTGACCGGGCTTCGCGGGAATCTGCGAGACAGCCAGCGATTCCAGATCGAATGGAAATTCGCGAGGTGGTGTGCTGCCGCCAGCCAGGAAAATGGGAGTATAAAACAGAGGCGTATATGGGCTGGCTAGATCGTTCTGTAGAGCCACCGTCCATGGAGACCGTCCATTCTGCATGGCTGTTTCAAGAAGGCCTCCCCCCAATGGCCTCAGCAAACGGCCGTGCTTCTCGTTTGTTAAAGGTAGTAACAGCGTGCTGCCTATGCTCGGTTGGCGTTGGGGATTGATGGCTCCGGCGGCGGCCATCAACTCTGAAACTGAAAGCTGGTAACGAATTGAAAGCGCTGTCCAGGTATCGCCTGGCCGCACCGGTATAGGCAGTGGATTTTTCTCAGCGAATGTGTAACGAGGGGCAGCGGTGTAAAATATCAGAGGCAGGGTAACAAAGACAAACCAGCGAAGCATGCGAAGAATTGTAGCATGGTCTGTCACTGTATTCACTAAGCGGTATACAAAACTTTCTCATCGTTGGTGGATTTGTAGACAGACTTAGGCAACGAAAGCAATTGACACGCCTAGCGCACTGTGCTAGAAACAGGTTATAATGCACTGCGTTATACTGTTTCCGCATGATGGAGTTGCCGGTCAATGAGCACGGTTTACCTTGGATTGGGTACGAATATGGGCGATCGGCTCTTAAATTTGCAGCGGGCCGTTGAGAGTCTGGAGCCTGCGGTAAAAATTACAGTTGTTTCTCCTATATATGAAACCAGAGCATGGGGTATCGAAAACCAGCCAGATTTCCTTAATATGTGTGCGGTCGGGATTACTCACCTTGCTCCTTTAGCATTGCTGCGGACCTTAAAAGAACTTGAAAATCAATTAGGGCGCGAACCGGGGGAGCGTTGGGGCCCGCGTCTGATCGACATAGATATTCTTTTTTATGACGATCTGATCGTAAACGAAGCGGAGTTGACGATCCCGCATAAGGGGATAGCCGATCGAGCGACGGTACTTGTACCGCTTTGTGATATTGCTCCCCATTGGGTGCATCCGGTACTCCGGCGAAAGATAGAAGATTTATTAGTGGACGTGGATAGCGCTGGGGTGTGGCCCTACTCATCTGTTTAGATCTTAGGACTTCTTCATATGGGGAATGGGAGTGAGTAGGTGTGTAAGCTAATATACTTGACACACCGCGTCATTTGTGGGATAATTGAGCGTGCGCTCAATAATTGAGGGCTTGCTCAATTGTGTACCACCTTGATATCTGATGATTAACACAGAGCCGCAAAACCGGCGCGAACGACGAATTGCCGCCCGACAGGAGCAGATCCTGGAAGCGGCGTCGATCATATTCAGCACAAAGGGATACGAACGGGCTACAACGCGTGAAATCGCCGAGGCTGCAGACGTCTCCGAGGGAACGCTTTATAATTATTTCGACAACAAAATAGATTTACTCAATGGGGTAGCTAGGGGATTCGCCGACGAAATAACGCAAAAAATCGAAGCCATTGAAGCCAACAATCTCGAAGATATGATGGCGCAGCTATTAACGGACCGTTTTCGCAGTGGACGAGAGCGACGTCTTTTCATGTTGTTCCTGTATGAAGCCCGGTTAAATCCAGAAGTCCATCGCTATTATGGGCAAGAAGCCCTCCAGCGCATTATTAGTGCCACCGAAAAAAGATTCCGCAGTTTGATCGATGCTGGCGTGATGCGTCCGGTAGACCCTGATGTGGCAGCCAGGGCCATAAGCGCCACGATCATGGGATTTGCCGCCCTCTATGAACTTGGCCAGCATAAAGCACAAGATAACAATAGGTTTTCGGCCGAACGTTGGGGTTCGGAGGTGACAGATCTTTTCCTGAATGGCTTACAAGTAATAAGTCGCGCTGATGGGGAGGGGAAGTAATGACCATTGAATGGGGCCAACGCACCTATGTCATGGGGATTATAAATGTTACGCCGGATAGTTTTTCAGGTGATGGCTTGTGGTCAGATCGTAGTTGGGTTGATATGTCGGTTGCCCAGGCGGAGCGTTTTGTCGAGGAAGGAGCAGATATTCTAGATGTTGGTGGAGAAAGCACAAGGCCCGGTAGCACGCCCGTTGGCCTTGAAATGGAATTGGCCAGGGTGATTCCGGCCATTGAAGCTATCAATAAGCGTGTCACCGTGCCGTTATCTGTAGATACCTACCGGGCTGCGGTTGCGCAAGCGGCGCTGAATGTGGGTGCGGGTTGGATTAACGATGTTTGGGGGCTGCGGATGGACGCTAAGATGGTGGATGTGGTTGCGCGCTCAGGGTGTTTTGTCATTATCATGCATAACCGCAGCAAGCCCAAAGACTTGGCCCAGGAGGCGCGGCTAGGGGGTCGTTACGTTGGTGTCAAATATGCGGACCTTATTAACGATATTCGCCAAGAGTTGCAGTATAGCATTGGCTTGGCCTTGAAATCTGGCGTTGACCCTTCGCAGATCATTATTGATCCCGGTATAGGCTTTGGAAAAACGACGGCTCAGAACGTCCAACTTATCGATGAGTTGGATAAATTTACGGAGATGGGATTCCCTATTTTATTGGGGCCTTCTCGCAAATCTTTTATCGGCTACACACTAGACTTGCCCCCAGAAGAGAGAGTGGAAGGAACGGCCGCTGCTGTGGCCATAGGAATCGATCGCGGTGCAGATATCGTGCGCGTTCACGATGTTAAAGAAATTTCACGCGTGGTCCGAATGACGGACAGAATTGTTAGGCAGGCCAACTTACTTGATTGATGTCATCTGATAGAGGTGCTGATATGTTAGATTTTCGTTTAGATGATGAGCAGCAGATGCTCACCGATGCCATTGCGCGCTTTGCCAGGGAGCGTGTGCGCAAGGTGTTTCGGGACGCAGAGGAGGACAACCATATCCCGACAGATGTAGTCCAAGCGGGTTGGGATATTGGAGTGCTCCCTACCAGTATTCCTGAAGCGTTTGGAGGATTTGGTGAATACTCGGCCGTAACTGGGGCCGTGGCGACGGAGGAGTTCGCCTGGGGAGACCTGGCGATTACGCTTCATGTCATGGTACCAAACTTGGTGGCGATACCATTGATGCTATGCGGTACAGATGCCCAGAAAGAGATTTATCTACCGCTATTCGCCGATGAAAAGATACCACCCATGACCGCTGCCTTTACCGAACCCGTTATTCAGTTTAATCCCTTCCGGCTCAAAACGACGGCCGTTCGCGATGGCGACAGTTACATATTGAAAGGTACAAAGACGCTGGTTCCCCTCGCAGACGAGGCGGATCTGATATTGGTCTATGCCAACGAAGAGGGTCAAACACAAGCATTCCTGACTCCAGCCGATGCTCCGGGACTGGTAATCGGCAAGCGAGATAAGTTGATGGGCATTCACGCGTTACCGGCATTTACGGTAACCTTATCTGATGTGCGGGTGCCTGCGGAGCGCAAACTAGGTGGAATTGGGGGCATAGACTTTGGCCTCATTTTGGCCCACAGTCGCGTGGGACTCGGTGCGGCAGCGGTAGGAGTGGCTCGCGCCGGATACGAATACGCTCGAGACTATGCCAAGCAACGTGTGCAATTCGGCGAGCCGATAGCCCACCGCCAGTCCATTGCCTTTATGTTAGCAGATATGGCTACTGATGTTGACGAAGCCCGCTTGATGGTCTGGGAAGCAGCCTGGATGTTAGACCAAGAAAAGGACGCCACACGTGAGGCCGCGGTTACGAAACATCACATTGACCGCCTGGTCGTCAATGTAGCTGATAGAGCCTTACAAATACTGGGCGGCTATGGTTACATTCGCGAGTATCCGGTGGAATTATGGTTGCGTAACGCGCGGGGCTTTGCCACATTCGACGGATTGGCAATGATTTAAACTGCTGAGAATATCTTGAACAGATCTAAAGCAGGCTGCCGCATCAGGCCTTTATGGTCGTTGCTCTATCGATGCAAGTAGGAGATGAAAAATGATAAGTTTTGAAATACCGACCTTTATCAAGAACCAGACGCAATTGATTGAGATGGTTGCAATGCAAGCGATGCGGCCGTATTCACGGGAATTAGACGAGCATGAGCACGAACGCCCTACAGCATTCATACAGATGACCTGGCCCTTTGCCCAAGAAATGGTTAAAAGGAGC
>JAACFF010000069.1 GCA_009937635.1 Chloroflexota bacterium | reverse complement strand
TAAATGCTACGGTAAACCAAGGTAAAAATTATAACACACAGACGTTACCATGACGTACGTGATAAGATTGCAGATGAAGGCATAACTTTACGTAATGCAAGTATCATGATATATTGGCATTGTGTAAAAGCACGCTGTTTTCGTCACCCATCTTTCGGAGACTCCACTTGGAGAGAATATTTTGAAAAGAACGTCTCCGGAAAATTCGTTTAATGGTATGTGCGCCACCGAATGGGCTGACAAATTTACGGAGGTGAGGAAATGACTTCACGACGATACTGGTTTGTTTTGGTTACGCTGTCTTTAATCATGAGCATATTCTTGGTAGCTTGCGAACGGCCGATGCCAGGTAGCGATGATATTCCGGCAACAGTGACCACCTCGGAGACAGACTCAAGTGCATATCCCGAAGCGGATGAAGCAGATACCGGGGAGTACCCTGGACCAGCAGTACCCGAAGCAGACGATAAAATCGAAGGTTATCCGGCTGGTGAGGGGGAAGAGGTTAGTAGCGCCGAATTGATCCAACCCGATGAAGAGGGCGTTATCGAAGGGGAGGGTTACCCGGTCGCTGAAGACGAAGATGCCGGTGAAGAGGAAGTAGCTAATGAAGATGATGTCCAAGGCGATGATGAATCGTCTGCTGAGGGTGAAGCCACTGGTGAAGATGAAACTACCACCGAGGGCGAAGCCACCAGTGAGAGCGGAACTGTCGCTGAAGGTGACGCAGCTACTGATGAGGGCGATGCTTCTGGCGAAGCTAGTAGCGAGGGTGGAACCACCACGGAGGGTGAAACCACCTCCGAGAGTGATGCTGCGAGCGAGGGTGAGGCCACTGGTGAGGGTGGTAGGTCGCACATAGTTGCGTCGGGCGATAATCTATACCGTATTGCCGCGCAATATGGCATTAGTTGGGTCACTCTTGCCGAGGCTAATAATATTACTGACCCAAACAGTCTTGCTGTCGGTCAAGAATTGATTATCCCTGACGCAAGCATCGATGAGACAACAGAATCTGTAGAGAGTACTAAGGCTACCGACGGTGCTGAAGCTGTTGAGGCAGCCGAAGAATCTGAAACCACAGAGAGTGCCGAGGATGCTGAGAGTACTGAGAGTACTGAGGATGCTGAATCTACTGAGGGTGCTGAATCTACTGAGGACGCTGGGACCACGGAGGCAGAAGAATCCACTCCTGACGAATCCGCAGAGATAACACATGTGGTTCAAAGTGGCGAAAATCTCTACCGTATCAGCCTCAAATATGGCGTAAGTATGATTGAAATCGCCAGGGTGAACGGCTTGACGGATTTCAACCAGCTGAATGTCGGACAGGAATTGATCATCCCGACGGTGGAATCGACCGATGGTGAATCGGAAGAAGTCACCCACGAAGTCCAAGAAGGTGAAACCGTTTTTAGTATAGCCTTCCAGCATGGCATTGCCTGGACAAATCTAGTGGAAGCAAATGACATCAGCTCACCTTATACTCTTGAACTTGGGCAAGTACTGGTCATCCCTTTGAGTGAGTAAGTATTTTTTCACATCCTAACAATCATTAAATATGTAGGTGCGGCTTAGGTCGCACCTTTCTGGTTATTAAGCACTATGAGATGGCAAGGTGTAATTCACAAGTATCGACACTTTCTCCCTTTCACCGAGGACATGCGCGTCATAAGTCTGAACGAAGGAGATACACCCCTTATTCCAGCAAATCGTCTGGCTGAAATACTGGCACCAAATTCTGGGCTAAAGTTGTTCCTTAAGTATGAAGGCCTGAATCCTACCGGCTCATTTAAGGATCGAGGCATGACCGCCGCTATTACGCAAGCTGCTCACGAGGGCTCGAAAACAGTTATCTGCGCAAGTACGGGCAACACAGCGGCAAGCGCGGCAGCCTATGCCGCTAGAGCCGGTTTACGCTGCTTGGTTTTGGTTCCTGAAGGTAAAATTGCGCTGGGTAAGCTGGCAGCTAGTTTGGCTTATGGTGCTGAAGTAATCAGCATTGAAGGTTCTTTTGATGATGCTCTCGACATGGTTCGTGAAATTGTGGAACGTCAGCCTATAGCCCTGGTTAATTCGATAAATCCCTGGCGATTGGAGGGCCAAAAAACTGGGGCATTTGAGATCGTCGACCAGCTCGAAGGAAATGCACCTGATTGGCATTGCCTGCCTGTGGGGAATGCGGGCAATATTACCGCTTACTGGATGGGTTACAAGCAGTATGGCAAGGGCTTACCACAAATTCTGGGGGGTCAGGCAGCCGGTTCGGCACCTATCGTTTTGGGCAAAGCGGTAGAAAAGCCAGAAACTATTGCTACAGCGATTCGCATTGGTAATCCCGCACGTTGGCGACAAGCCCTGGAGGCGTTGGACGAGTCAGGCGGTATTATCACGGCCGTGTCCGATGAGAAAATACTGGAAAGCTGGCGCTTGCTAGCCCGGATAGAAGGGGTATTCGTGGAGCCGGCTTCGGCAACCGGGCTGGCAGCATTGAAGCAGCAGATTGAGCAAGGTGAAATCGATCCTCGAGGAAAAACAGCTGTGTGCATCTTGACTGGGCATGGGCTGAAAGATCCGGGAACGGCCGTAAACCAGGCATCACCTCCTATCAACCTACCTGCCGAGATTGGTGCCCTGGAAGCGTATTTAGAAAGCTAAAGCTGCATAGACTCAAAGGTTGCCTTAGCTAAATCCTGATCAAATGCCAGTCTTTGGACCCACAACCCGTTGCAACGCCCGACGCCAGCTTTCTCGCTCGTTGTCGCTGATTTTTTCACGGCGGAAGCGATGATCACTCTTGCGAATAAATTCGTCTAATTCCAGGATAAGCGCAGATAACTGATCTTGGGTAATTGTCACCAATTTATCAAAAGCCTGACGGCTACGCATCGATTCCAACGTTTGTCGCAAATGAGATAGACACAAGCCGTCGGACATTTTCAATGCCTCCGCCATCTGCTCATCCTGGTCTTCAAGCGCGTCTATTAATGATTTAAGAGCCAAATTTTCAGCCTCATCGCGACGCTCACAGGCCGGGCACTGAGCTTTGGAGGGAAGATACTTCGTCGGTCCCATGGGGATTGTTGCATCATCCAGACGAATAGCCTCCGCAACAACCGACTTTAACTTGTCTCTGCGAGATGATTTGCCAAAATCGCTTTCATCAAGGCGTCGACGAATTGTGTTCAGCAAATCGCGGTGAATAATGGCGATTCCCAACGTAGCGCTCTCGCCAGCGTCAGGCAATAACCAGGCATGTTCGTGACAATAGCCCAATGATTTGCGCAAGGTAGCCCGCAATCTTACGTCATTTACACCGTCAAATATCAATGAAGTGAGATGGCGATTGGCCGATACGTGTCCAAGGGTACAAACTGGGCAATCTGGCTCCTTGCAAGCATCCAATATCTCGAAGTAGCTGAAGGGCTGCGAGCCTTTGTTCATCCTACCTCAGCCTCATTACCATCCTCTTCACCATAGTCGAGATAGGATTCCAGTACCCAACCGACGGTGCCATCCACCGTACTTACCTCTCGCCAGAGGCTACCTGCTATATTGGCATGTCCTGGAAAAAGAATAACTGCGTCGCCACCTTTCACCAGATAATAATCTTGCCCTCCCGGGGTTCTTTTAAGCCATAGAGTGCTGCTCCCTGTATTAATAATGGCTGTATCTTCAAAGATAGGTGTTGGTGTGAACGTGGGGGTAGGTGTAACAGTGGGAGTGGGGCTCGGCGTTGGTGAAGGTGTTATTGTGGCAGTGGGCGTAATCGTGGCGGAAGGTTGGATAATATCCTCGGTTCTCGACTCTGGTGTCAATTCTTCACTCTGATCAGAGGTTCTGTCAAGTGCCTCTGCCGTGGCGGTCAGCGCCGCTGGTGGCGGGCCGCCAAATGCTCCACTAGCCGGCCGTGCTGTCCCACTAGCTGGAGTACCAACATCTGTAGTTGTTTCCGCTGCTGCTGTGGTCACAGGCTCAAGGGAAGCAACCATGGCAGTTGCTTCATTCGCATCTGTAACTGCTTCTGCAGTTTCTGCTATATTCTCGTTTGAAAGGGGTCCTAGCGGCACTCCAGCCAAAAAAAAACCGAATGATAGCAAAAGCAATGCCAACGCATACCCGGTAAGCGTACGCGCACGCAGATCCAAGCGCAGGCTGGATAGGCCAAGACGATTTATTAATCGTGGAGATTGAGCAACATAGGCCAATATCAACATCACTGTTGTGCCTACGGCCGTGATGCCCATACCCCACAGTGTCCACACAGGGAAACCCATAGCGGCAAGATTATAACCAATTTAGGGTGAACGTGTTAATCACCCTGGTTGCATGTATAATGCAGTTCGTCAGGGGCTGTATGGTATTTTCTGGCTTACTTTTTAATTTACAGTCAAGTCATTTTCCTGACACATGATACGGAGAGAAAAATGACCGATCAATACGATGTTGCCATCTTGGGAGCAGGTCCAGGTGGCTATGTTGCTGCTATACGTGCCGCGCAACTCGGGCAGAGGGTTGCCATTATTGAAAAAAAATACATTGGTGGTGTCTGTCTTAACGTAGGATGTATCCCAACGAAAGCATTGCTCAAGAATGCTGAATTGGCCCATACTTTGCAACATCGTGCCAGGGAATTTGGCTTCAGTTTTGACAACCTCAAGCTTGACTATGGCAAAGCCTTTAAGCGCAGTCGCCAAGTGTCAAATCGCCTGGTAAAAGGCGTTGGTTTTCTCATGCGCAAAAATAAGATTGATGTTTTTGAAGGCGCCGGTCGACTAACAGGGCCTGAGTCACTTCATATCACGCTAAATGACGGAGGAGAAAAGACGATCGCAGCACGAAACATCATCATTGCTACAGGCGCCCGGCCACGCACTTTGCCGGGTGTAGATTTCGACGGCGAGCGCATCATCTCCTATGTCGAAAGTATTACTTCCGACAAACTACCGGAGAAGGTGATCGTTATTGGCGGAGGCGCTATCGGTATGGAGTTTGCATATATCTGGATCAATTACGGTGTGGACGTAACAATACTTGAGATGTTGCCCCATTTGCTGCCAAATGAAGAGCCAGAAATCAGTTTAGTGCTAGAAAAAGCTTATAAGAAGCTAGGGGTAAAATTTAGTACCGGCACACGGGTAGAGTCAGTGAAAAAATCGGGCAGTAGGGTTGAAGTTGTCCTGCAAGATGGCACTTCGCTAGAAGCAGATCAGGTCTTGCTAGCTATCAATTTCCAACCCAATGTAGAGAATCTCGGCCTGGAAACCGCCGGGATTCAATTAACTAGTAGTGGCAATATCGCTATCGATGAAAATATGCGCACCAATGTGCCTAACATCTACGCTATTGGTGATGTGGCGACAAACTACCGCCTGGCGCATATCGCATCGGCGATGGGTATTGTGGCCGCTGAGACGATAACTGGACAAGATACTGTGACACTGGATTATAAGATGCTGCCCCGTTGCACCTATTCGGTACCGCAGGTAGCCAGCTTCGGGTACACTGAAAGCCAGGCCAAAGAAGCTGGTTATGAAATTAAGGTCGGGCAATTCCCCTTCCAGGCTAACGGCAAAGCGCTAGGCATGGGAGAGCGAGATGGCTTTGTTAAGATCGTGGCGGATGCAAAATATGGCGAGATTCTAGGCGCTCATATGGTTGGTCCTGATGTCACCGAGTTGTTACCTGAACTGACAATGGCCCATCATGCTGAGCTTACGGCCGAAGAGATCGCACGCAACGTTCATGCCCATCCAACATTGAGTGAGGCACTGATGGAAGCTGCACATGGCGTCGAAGGAGAACCAATCCACATCTAGTCACATTGTGGTCAACCGGCCCCACTGTCGTGCGTTGCCGGTTCTCTCAAACCAAACAGTTGAAAGGCGCAGAGGCACAGAGGATAGTTCTCCTTCAACCCTGTGCCTTTTTTGACAAATGCAGGCTACAAGATGAAACACATCCACCGACTGCACAGCAACCCCTTCTTCAATCGGCAGCGCATAACGGATCCAACCTATTTTGGGGGTCGGGCCCAAGAGATTGAGACTCTATACAGCGCTATCCTGACGCGTCAATGTCGTTCCGTGGTCGGAGAACGTAAGTTGGGGAAGAGTTCTCTATTAACACATCTGACCTGCCCGGAAACACTGCGAAAACATGGCTTCGATCCAGATCGGTTCGTTTTCATCTATGTTGATTTGGAGGGAATGGGTCAGATCACCTATGAGGAATTGTGGCCAGAGTGGCTAGATCAGCTGACATTAGCACTGCCGGAATCACAGCCGGAGCTGCGGGCAATGAGCGAGGCACTGGCCAAAAAGACAACCGTACGATTCATGCGGGTTCGTCGCCTCATGCGGCATATTGAACGCGCTGGCCTAACCGTCGTGATCATGCTGGATGAATTTGAAAGCCTGGCAGCCAATGCGGGTTTCAATCACGGTTTCTATGGGGAGCTTCGTAGTCTGGCGGGGGAACTAGGGGTAGTGTATATCACCGCATCCAAACGTAGCCTTTATGATTTGACTTTCCAGAATGCAGACACCTTATCATCCCCCTTCTTTAACATCTTTTCTGAAGAAACTCTGGGCCTGCTGACAATGATGGATGCAACTACCTTGTTGCACAAGTTGTCGGCGCTACCTGATGGAGAACCTTTTACGTCTGAGCAGATTGAATTCCTGATTGATATGGCCGGACCTCATCCTTTCTTCCTTCAGGTTGCTGGATCCTATCTATTCAACGCGCGTCAAGATGTTAATGCTACAACGCGGGTGTCCGATCTGGTCGAACGCCGATTCATGGCGGAGGCGGAAGATCACTTCCGCTATTCGTGGCAGCAGTTGTCACCCCCAGAACAATCAACTCTACTTCGGTTGGAGCATGAGGCAGCTGATCCTAATGTCCTAAGGAAACTGCGCGAGAAGGTTCTTGTACGCCAATCTGCGGACGGCCGTTGGCAACCATTCAGCAAAGCTCTTTCTGATTTTCTCACACGTACAGATACGATGGAACATCACGCCACACCTCGCCTATCGGGTGGCGAAACAGGAAATATGTCCGGGGTAACAGTAGGTAGTTACCGTATACTAACTCCCATTGGCCGTGGAGGTATGGCAGTGGTCTATAAAGGTTACCAACCAACGCTGGATCGTTATGTAGCTATCAAGATCATGTCTCATGCCATTGCGGACGAACACTCGTTTGTTGAGCGTTTTCAACGGGAAGCAGCGACAATTGCCCACCTGCGTCACCAGAATTTGGTGCAAATGCTAGATTTTGGTGTTCACCAGGACATCTCATACATGGTGATGGAATATATCGAGGGTGAGACGCTCAAGGAGCGAATCGTTCGAATAGGTAATGCTGGAGAGCGCTTACCGCTGGCAGAAGTCAGACAGATTGTTCAGGATACTGCAGCAGCTTTGGACTATGCCCATGCTCATGGCATCATACATCGCGATGTAAAACCCTCCAATATCATGCTGCGCTCTGAAGAACGATTGGCACAATTTACAGGGGCAGCAGCATTTACGGCTGTTCTCACCGATTTTGGTGTAGCGCGCATGTTGGAGGGCGTCCAATTAACAGGTACTGGCGCGGCCATTGGGACACCAGATTACATGTCGCCGGAACAGGCTCGGGGTGAACCGGCTACCGCTGCCTCCGATATCTATGCGCTGGGTATCGTACTGTTTGAAATGCTCACCGGAGAGTTGCCCTTTAAGGCTGATTCACCGTTGGCAGTGCTCATCAAGCATCTGCAAGCTCGACCACCATTATTAGCAAGCAAAGTGCCCGAACTGCCGGTTAGTTTGGAGTTGGTGATCATGAAGGCGCTGACCAAAGACCCACAAGACAGATATGCGACAGCAGGAGAATTGGCCAGCGCACTGAGTCAAGCGATCAAGGCGGTTGTATGATTCGCCGTGCAATAATAGCGGGCCTTGTTGGCGGCTTCGTTCTTACCCTCGCTGGTTTTTACTTGTTAGTTGGTCTGTTCGCTCCCATCGTGATCCCTGGCTGGCAAGCCCCCATTTCTAACGAATTGCTGCACGGTTTGCTATTAATGGCTTCGGCCGCGGTCGGACTACCGGTATTCTTTTTTGGCGGATCCTGGGCGGTACGATATGGACCGGCTACGGGCTGGCGGAAAGGGCTGCGTGTTGGGCTACTTTCCGGCGCCACGGCAGGTTCGGGATGCTATATCACTCTCGTCTTACCGATAAATGCCTTGGCAGCCTATGGCCAAATAATCCCTCATCTGCCAAGTTTGATTGTCGCAACTCCCCTGCCTGAGGATACGTTGCTCAGATACGTGGCTTCATTTGAAAGCTTTCCCCTTTCTTTGGAATTGGAACTGGTCTTAGGCATTTTTGCTTTGGTCTGGGGCGTGTCCGGAGCGATAGCTGGATCGCGGAAGGGTGAGTACGAGAAACCAGAGAAATCCGCTCTACTTAGCTTGATTACATCCGGCCAGCATCCCCGCAAATGGTTTGCAGATGATGAAAGTGCGATCGTTGTTGGCTTGCGGACTGGAGTTGTCATTGGATTGTTAGCCTTGGTAACTACTTCCGGCTGGTTCTACGCCGGTATTGCACAAGACCTAGAGGATTTTCAATCAGTGATTGAAGGTAGCCACACTAGCATGGTCACGGGCCCAGTAACTGAGGCTTTGGCTGCCCTCTCTCCACTTCTGATCGTGGCTTTATTGGGATTTGGGGTGGCTATTATGATCATGATTACGAACCCACGTGATCGCACTAGGGCGCGAGCAACTGCTATACTGCTGGCTGCGGTTATCATTGCCGTCTTTCTGAGTTCAATCAGTCTGCGCATTTTCTATTTCAACTTGGGGCTTGCCCCTTTTTTGCTATCACAGGCGATCCGCGAGAACCCTGAAGGCGTGATGGAATTGTTGCTACAACTGCGGCGAATCTTGAACACATTTGCTGCACCGACTGTACTTGTAGCAACTGTCTTTCTTGCAGCCTGGGGGGTGCTGCTAATTACCATCCTGATGGGTCTTTTACTTGGTGGCATACAAGCAATCGTCAGCATTGGACTTGTTCCCCGTTTCATTAAACGACCCGCTGACAAAGCAACCATAGTACACCAAGAAATTAAACGAGAGCCCAACGAGGTGTTACCAAATCTACACGGAATTTCCGGCAATGGATCAGAGATATACAATATTCTGGCACACATCTCAATCCGTACGTACGATTCCATGCTCGCTATCTCAACTTTAGCAGCGGCATCACATACTCTCGGAAACAGTTCCATAAAGGAAGTCTATATCGATGCAGTCGATATTATGCAAAACATCATAAGTGATCATCCACAATGGCGATGGTCTGCCAATCTCGGCACCTTCCATCGAACCTTATACGAGATACTAGCTGCACGAAATCTGGAGCAAATTCTCGTCATCGAAGTACCTCCCGAGCGACACCCTACATCCCTGCCTTCACGTGTTGTAGAAAGCATGCAAAACATAAGTCGTATCATCTCCGAATTAAAGAAGAGTAAAAGAGTCGTCGATCTGCCTACCAGGTTAATTTTCTTGGAAAATGCTCTGACTGCAATCCACGAAGCTCAGCATTTTGAGGCGGATTCAACAGAAAGGTTTGTCGATACAGGCATGACTCTACCCCAACGTGTTGCTACCCTTAAGGCGCTTGATCATTTGCAAGGTATTTCGCTAGCGGCAATAAAGCGCTTGAAGGGTAGAGCGGATTTGGAAGCATCACTGCAGAATCGGATCTGCGCCTATTGTGCACCTTTACCATTGATTTGGCAGGTACGAAACAAAGGTTTGAATGTAGCTCAAGAAGTACGGTTACGGATTCTACCCAGCCAGGATTACATAGTGCATGAAGTTCAGGCGGAAATAGATATCCTTCCACCTGGTGACGAACAGCTCATAACGTTGACAGTTATTCCGCAAAAGCATGTTCAGCGGTTGCGAATAGAATGGGAGATCCTGTACGACGATGCCATTGTAGATGACCGGCGCCTTACATTCGCAGACGTATTGGAATTTTCCGAAGCGGAGCAATCTGTTCAGCGCGTATTTCCTATCCCCTATGTGACTGGCACTCCTCTAAAAAGCGATGACGTATTTGTAGGACGTGAGGATGTATTTGCTTTCATCTATGAAAACTTACTCGGTAGGCATCAAAATAACGTGATAATCTTGCACGGTCAGCGGCGTACCGGTAAGACTTCTGTGATGTACCGTCTTGGGCGCATGATGGCAGATACACATATCAGTGTGCTTATTGATATGCAGGGCAAGCCAGCGCGTAGCGAAGAAGATTTTCTCTATTCCATCGCCGATGATATTGTGTTTGCACTGGAAGATGCAGAAGTGAAAATAGACCTCCCTGCGCGTTCCGAGTTTTCCGGAACACCGGAGTTCTTTTTCCGTTCTCGGTTTTTGCGCAATCTTATCCCTCGTCTGGGTGATAAGAAGCTTCTTCTGATGTTTGATGAATTCGAGGAGTTACAGCGGCGTGTAGAAAGCGGTCGCCTCCAACCAGAAATTTTCCAATTCCTACGCAACCTTATGCAACATGAAGAAAATATTGACTTTGTATTCGCGGGAACACATCGTCTGGAGGATCTTAGCGCCGACTATTGGTCAATTCTATTCAATATCGCCGCGTATAAGCCCATCACCTTCCTAGAACAAGTCGAAATTCAACGTCTGATGACTGAGCCTGTTAACGAGTATGGCATCGAATATGATCCTTTGGCAGTGGATCGCATTATGCAAGTAACGGCAGGACACCCCTATTTCACGCAACTTATCTTGCACGAGATGATGGTTTATCATAATGAAATCGAGCGCAATTATTTGACTGTCGCTGATGTGAACAATGTTATAGAGCGCATTCTGGAACGAGGTGAAGCGCACTTTAAACATATTTGGGCAGAATCCTCAACAGAGGAACGTGACGTACTGAGAGGCCTGGCTGAACTTGGCCACAGTAACAGTGGTGCTGCGCTCCATGACCTGCTCACATTGTTACAAAAACGTGGTTGCCAATCAAAAGACAGCTGGCAAAGCGCGCTGAAATCTCTCGTTGGACGGGAAATCTTAACTCACAGCAGCAACAGGACCCCTCGTTACTGTTTTTTGGTCGATCTTATTCGCCTTTGGATCGAGCGCACACAGCCGTCACTTTAGATCAATAGGATATGTGTGTGGGTTGATATGTATTTTCCACAAAGGGGAGCAACTGTCTGCGAGTTTGCCAGTAATCAATGGTGGATATTCACCAGGGTTCCAAGGGGCGCCCAATTGTAAAGCCAGCCTGCATCCACCGTGTTCATATTCACACAGCCGTGGCTCATGGGGGAGCCAAAGTTATTGTGCCAGTATGCACCATGAATGGCAAAATCTCGGTAGAAGTACATCACATGGGGCACGTTCGTTAGATAGTAATCGTAACCAAGCTGGTAACCGTTCATATCTTGGCTTTCATACTTCATCCAGGTTCGATACTGGCCGGTAACAGTTGGGTACTCCCATGTTCCACTTGATATGAGCGAATGAAAGACCGGCGTATTCCCTTCATAGGCGACTAAGGTCTGCGTATTCAACTCAACATCTATCCATCGCTCGTCTTCACCAACTCCGTTTGGGCGAAGGCCGGTGGGATCAACAATAGCAACCTGGTTGGTATCAACGGCAATATTGTCCATCACAGATGTTTGCCCAGATGCCATTGCCTCCGTGTCTGAGGAACCACTCTCCAAAGACGAAAAGGCAGCTTCACTCGTTTCATTATTGGTGACGACTGCGATTGACCCTTCGTTCTTAATTTGTGGCCCTGGCGTCGCCTCAATATGAACAAGATTCTCCTTAGCCGTTACTGTTGGGCTAATTGTTGCAGTAGGTGCGGAAAGTGGTGATTCGACCGCCATAGCCATTGCCTGATGGTCTGTATTGAGAGTCGGCGCAAAATTCGAAGTTGCCCCAGCGTTAAAATCATCATCACCCTTAAGAGCAACCACTTGGTCCCACCTCGTTGTGGGAACTAGCCACATTACAAGGAACATGAGAAGAAGCACACATCCGGAAACGATGGAAACTGGCCACCAGGCTGAACGACCTGCATTCTTGGTTTCTCTAATTTTGTCTTGTTCCAGGCTGGAGCGCACACGGTGAACAATGTGGCTTTCGGGTCGCAAGCGCTCGGCTCGTTTCACATATTCCAGGGCCGCCTGTGGGGATGGTGTAACCTTCGCCAGCAGTAACCAAGCGGTGTAGTTCCGCGGATCTTCACGAGTCAACTGCCGTAAAAGTTGCCTTGCTTTTGGCAACTCCCCTTTACGGATTGCGACTTTGGCCTTTTCCAAATTCTGCGCTGGTTTCTTAACCATGTTTTTTGCGTAATGAAGGTCTCAGACGCGAGCGGAATGCCTAGAATCGTACCCTAACGCGTTGTATTCATATAGCATAGAATACCATCCGTGATGGCATTGGCGGGGGTTTCTGCATTGGTCGTTAGTAACTCACGATCTAGATTCATGAAGCCAGTCTCTATGATCACAGACGGTGTATCCGGAGCGATTAAGCGAAATGCATGATAATCCATCATATCCGCGGTCACCGTATTGGCGTGATATGGGAGCTGCGTGGCAGTACGATATGCGTCTTCAATGCAGGACAGTAATAACGAAGAGTCTGTGAAGGCCGAACCGGCAATCTTAAATCCGGTCGCTCCGTCATTTATATATTCGCAGGAATCGGCATGAATGGAGATAAGGGCTGTTCCACTATACCCGTTGAGTTGATTGTCGAACTCATCTAACAGGTTTGTGCGAATTCCCCGCAATCGCAAATTTGCCACCACTATTTCAGCGATATTGATATTAACTTCAGCCTCAGTCAGACCGTCTTCACAAACCGCACCAGAATCGTTCCCACGGTGGCCAGCAATAATGCCGATGCGCAAAGGGCCAGGGCTTTGTGCAAACCGTTGGCTCACCGGTTTAGCTGGGACAGCCTTAAAAAAAGGAGCGGACAGACCCCTGGCCCTCACTGCAGCTACGACTTCAGCATCATCACCTGATGGGTTGAAAAAAAGATAAACAAGCCACATACCAGCTATGGCCAGGATCAGAAATAGAATGAAAGGCAACATGCGGCCGAGGAAAACTAACCAGGAATAGTTTGATGATTCCCAAGTATTATCGTCATACGGTGAACTCATTATGTCGATATTCTACAACATAACGGGAAGAAGCGAAACAGACGATTTTGGAATCCTACGTAAAAAAGTGGTTTGGCGAAATTGACGGCACGTATGCCCTAATTTGTGAGCAGCGTTCTGGCTTCTACATCATATAAGCCATAGGCAGCCGCAAGCAGTTCAATCGGGTGACGGGAAGGCAGATCTGTTCCACGCTCTATCTGCCAGCGACATGTCTCAGTATCACATGCTGTCATATTGACATCAGGCCCCTGTGCCTTGACGAAGCTAAACAACTCTTCACCAACAGCCATGCTGATTTCATATTTCTCTACTTTGTATCCATACGTCCCGGCGCTGCCGCAGCACCGGGCATGACTTTCGCGCAGATCCAGACCAGGAATTAAAGATAAGATTTCCAGTGCCGGTTTGCCCACAAGGTGCGCCCGATATTGGCAAGGTGCGTGGTATGGTAATATCATTTCCAGACGGCGGAAATTCGTTTGTAGTTCTCCTTGATCGTGTAGATCACGCAACCACTCGAAGATGTCCCACACGGCCGAAGAGAGAGCATGTGCATCAGAATCATGTCGATCCAGTAACTCAGGTGCCTCATCTTTGAGTGTCAATGTGCAACTAGGTGTTGTGCCCACAATCGGCAAACCGCGCCGTACATACTCCAATAGCTTGCGTATGTTGTTGTCAAAGTATTCCTCGGCCGTATCGAATTCCCCGTTACTCAGCAACGGCAAGCCACAGCAGTTTTGAGATGGGACATATACTTCAAACCCATTATGCTCGAAGACGGCAACGGCTGCTTGTCCAATGAAAGATTCATAGTGCATAGTTCCACACCCATGGAAATACACAACCTTCTTTTCTGATTTCAGGCGATGCGATTGTGACTTCTTGAACCATTTGCCAAATGTTCCACCCTTATTCCAGGAGGGTAATTGAGCCTCGCGCGAAATGCCAAACAGTTTATCAGCGACAACCCGGCTTATCGGGTTCTGCATCCCAAACGAAGCCAAACGAGGGACTGTACTTCCAATTCTACCCATCAACTCATTACGCCCCAGAAGCCGATTGCGCAATGGGATTCCATGCTCAGCCGCCATTTGAGCGCGGGCGCGGGCATTCATCTCGGCGATCTTGACCCCACTTGGGCAAACCTCATTACATACCCGGCAGCCGGAGCAATAATCAACTGAATGATCGGGTGAATTTTTCTGTCCTCTTTCACGAAACCGCTGTGCCTGCGGGCCGGCATACTTCGGTCCAGGGAATAGATCGGTAACTGCAGCCACTGGGCAGTAGCTGGTACAAATATTGCATTTGATACACTCATCTAGTGTTGGGCCAACAGATAGCCAGGATTCCGTATACATAGTTCCACCATCTACCTTGTGGCAATTGCCTGGCCAGCCGCCATACCAGTCAGGATGGCGATTCCTTCCAAGCTGCGTTCTAAGATAGGGTCTGCGCCGGACAACATATTTCCGGCAACCCACAAATTTTCGTACAGCAAAGTGCCATCGCTTGCAACAGGTTGGAAATCTCGATTGACTCTGACGCCGCCGGTGTAAACCGGATGGCCACCAGGGCTGAGAAAACTGCTGTCGAACCATTTGCTACGATCCTGTGGCATGGTTAATGGCAAATTCAGGACAACTTCCCACACACGGCCATCTGCATCACTATTGAAGCCGCCTCCCAGGATTCCCCCGGTTGCCAGGAGGAAATTTGCAGCACGGTGCTTTAGCGGGCGCGTAGTTGTCTTACTTTCCAGCCAGGCTAGCCGTTCTGACGTTCCATTCTGCGATATGGTTTTTTGCGCGCCGCTGACCTCCATGGCTGTTTCTATCCTTACTCCCATGCTCTTTAGTCCATCCTGCAACGCTCTAAAAAGGCGGATGCCGGGAACACTTGGCGGTAGCGTCGGGATTTCGAAAACTGGTGCGCCGCTCAATTTTTCGATATCGGCCATAACTTCAGCATGGGCATCCATCCCAAGGATAGCCGGAAGGCCGATGCGCTCATTGGCCCCGACGAGTTCATGCAATTGTCTGCCCAGTTTGGTACGACGGGTAACATCATCTAGCTCGTGGGCTAATTGAACGGTGTTGGCATCGCGCCTGTTTGTTAACAACTCCATCGGTAAAGTTTCAGCCCGTGCCTGGTAGCCCAATTTGGTCAAATTTTCAGCGATCAGCAGCGGATAAAAATCAAGCATACCTTCAAAGCCAACGATAAGTATCGGTGCGTTCCGCCTCAGGTTTCCAGCCAATTGCGCTTTAGGGGTCAGATAAGTAGGACGGGGAACTCCGACCGGTGAGTGTAAAAGCAGATTCTCTTCGTTATCGTCCGCTCCAATATAGGGGATGTCTAACTTCTCGGTTAGCGCAACAAAGGTGTGCAATGCGGATGGCACATACTTCATTTCTAGCAGGCTGTATGGGTGATCGGAGTATTTTTGCAGGAGCGTAGCTATGGCTTCAAGTGGGCGCTGCACCGCTTTTTCTTCTGCTCCAGGAATATAGCCCAAGAGATCTACTGTTCCTGCATTCCAATGCATGGAACCGAGTCCCTTGTTGACAATACGAACCTGGAGCCCTGCCTGTGCGGCCGTATAGGCCGCCATCAGACCGCTCAATCCGGCTCCAACGACCAATAAATCAAGCATTGATCACCTCAGATTTAAATTCTATTTGCCAGTTATTATTCGTCACAGCAAAGTCCATACCGTCAAGCACGATCACAATGTGGCGTCCGGTTCAACTAGGCCGGGAGTCGTGTCAAAACGGTAGAAATCGGTCACCGGGCTGGCAAGTTCGGAGTCCGGTAGGTGGTCGGCATTCATTAGGCTCATGTATATTAGCTGACTGAGCCGCTCTTGCTTCAGTTGGCGTCCCCAAAGGACAGGAACCAACCCTTTCCACCGTTCTTGCAAGAAGTCGCGTAGGAGTAAGTTCGGATTGAACAGATGTGCTTCGTCTTTGACGTCACCAATGTCTTCTTTAACCACGTCCGGGTCGAGATTGTGAGACGGTGACTGTAAATAGGCCGTGTTCCATTGTGCAGCAGCGCTATTGTTATCAAGCATGTCACTGGGCCAGGCCCCTGTTTTCTGTAATTCATGCAAAATACCCGCAGCCCGGTAAGTACAGAATCCACCCTGGCAAGGTCCCATGCCCAAGCGCACATCACGACGAAGATCATCCAACGTCAAGGTTGGGTTTTGTCGTGCGGCATTTACCAGCATTTTGCGCGTGACTAGTTCACACTCACATATTAGTTCGCCTTGCAATTGTTTTTCTTCAATCTCGTGCAGCCGGTGTCCCACCCAGTAATGACCTTGATCGACGCCGGGAACCGGAGTCGTGGCCGTCGCACACGGCCGTTCAGTGTCTAGATGCTCACAGACTTTATCTACGGTCGCCTCAGCCATTAGACGGAAAGTGGTCCATTTTCCACCGGTTATGGTCAAGAAACCTTTAATGCCTTCACGTTCAGAATGATCAAGCAATGTCAATTTGCGGGTGACGTCACGACCTCCGGCCCCTTTGTAAGTATCCTGGAAGAGAGGGCGTACCCCAGCCCACGCTCTTAGCACGCGAGCATTTTTGAAACCGGGCACCATTTTATCCCCCGCGTCCAGCATCTTCTTCACTTCCCAGGGCTCAATGCGGAGATGTTCGGGGTCTGTTACATTAATCGAGGTGGTGCCGATAACACAAATTGTATGGCTGGGAACAAGGATATCTCCATCAGAAGGCATTTTGCAGCGATTGATCACTGTATTGACCAACCTGTGCGCCATTCCTACCATGGTGCCCTTAGCCGGCATGATGAGGACATCTCCTCCGGCCATGGTCGCAATCTTTCCAGTCCAGGCTCCGGCCGCGTTTACGACAATATCAGCGTAAATCTCCGTAATCTCACCGCGGACCGTGTTGTAAACCCTGGCCCCAACCACGCGTCGATCGTCTTCAGTTCCTTCAACAATAAGGCCGACCACTTCGTGGTAGGTCAGAATCTGTGCCCCTTTTTGTCGTGCTGCTTGTACAGTAGAATGAGCAGCAAGGAAGCTGTCGGCACTTCCGTCAGGGACCTCAAAGACACGGCTAATCCGGGGATTCAACAACGGTTCGCGACTTAAAGCCTCGGAGACCGGGATCTCCACACAAGGAATACCAACCGCGTCACAAGCGCTCTTAAATTGGTCTGGGAAGTCACCTTCGTCCTCCGGCGTAACTACAAAAAAACCACTTGTATCTTCGATACAATGGGTATGAGTAAGGCGTAGGATACGGTTCTCGGCGATACATTCGGCTGCACCATACGGATCTTTCACCGCATAACGGCCGCCGCTGTGTAACAAACCATGGTAGCGTCCTGTGGTGCCATGATTGAGATCGCGTCGCTCTACCAGCACCACTTTAAACCCTCGCAGAGCGGCATCCCAAGCGACACCGGTTCCTGTCGCCCCACCACCGATTACAAGAACTTCAGTCTGTATTTTGTGCATACGCTCCTTGCTTTATTGCTCAGGCGAGTGCGCCCCAAAAATCAACCGCCGACCACCTGGCTTTACTAGGCGATTAACGGATAGCGCATTTAATTTACCGTTAGGTGATTAACAGAAAGATCTTAATCTTCAATCCAATCAAAAGTACGCGTGACAGCCTTCTTCCATTGCGCATACAGTTCTGTGCTGGCATTGCTATCTTTATCTGGGGTCCAGATTTTATCCATGCCCCAATTAACACGCATATCATCAGTGCTTTCCCAGAAACCAACAGCTAGCCCAGCGGCATAGGCAGCGCCAAGTGCTGTTGTCTCGGCTACCTTCGGCCGTATAACCGGAACGCCCAATACATCTGCCTGGAATTCCATCAACATCTCGTTGAAAACCATACCGCCATCTACTTTCAGCGCGGTCAAGTCGACACCGGAATCGATATTCATCGCATCCAGCACTTCACGGGTCTGGTATGCAGTAGCCTCCAGAGTTGCGCGGGCGATATGGCCCTTATTGACGTAGCGGGTTATGCCTACGATAGCGCCACGCGCTTCTGAACGCCAGTAAGGCGCTAACAGACCGGAGAAGGCAGGCACAAAGTATATGCCACCGTTATCATTTACTGACGCGGCCAGATCTTCCACCTCAGACGCCGTAGTAATGATGTTTAGATTATCACGCAACCACTGGACTAACGCACCAGTAATGGCGATTGAGCCTTCCAAGGCATAGACAGCCGGATCATCTCCAAACTTATAGCAAAGCGTCGTTAGCAGTCCACTATTGGAAGACACGATCTTTGTACCGGTATTCATGATCATGAAGCAACCGGTGCCATAAGTATTCTTGGCTTCGCCGGGGTTAAAGCAAGCCTGGCCGACAGTGGCCGCTTGCTGGTCACCCAGGTCGCCACAGACCGGGAGTTCACCACCGAAAGGGCCATCAGGCAAAGTGCTTCCCCACGTATTGGGATCACTGGATGGTACGATCCTAGGTAACATTTGTCGTGGAATACCCATGATGTCCGGGATTTCATCATCCCAGTCTAAGGTCTCAAGATTCATGAGCATGGTTCGACTGGCATTGGTCACGTCAGTCACATGGGATCCGCCAGTCAGATTCCAGATCAGATATGTGTCGATATTGCCGAAAATAGCATCGCCTTTCTCAGCCGCTTCACGGACACCGTCGACATTGTCCAAGATCCACTTCAGCTTGGGACCGGAAAAGTAAGTTGATAAGGGCAAACCAACTTTTGGACGAAAACGATCCTGGCCCCCATTTTTGGCTAGTGTGTTGCAAATCCTATCTGTACGTGTGTCCTGCCAGACGATAGCGTTGTAATATGGTTTGCCCGTGTTCTTATCCCAAACGACTGTCGTTTCGCGCTGGTTGGTAATGCCAACAGCCACGATGTCAGCGACCATCACGCCTGCATCTTGTATAGCGCCATTAATCACATCCTGAGTTCGGGCCCAAATCTCCAACGGGTCGTGTTCCACCCAGCCAGGTTTAGGGAATATTTGTTTGTGTTCTAACTGGTATGCACCAACCGGTTCGCCTGCGTGATTAAAAATCATGCAACGTGTACTCGTTGTACCTTGATCGAGTGCAGCTACGTATTTAACCATTTCACAAGTTTCTCCTTTTGGGAAAGAGCAACCTTTTATCCAAAGACTGCAAGAGCTGGCTCTTGTTTATACTTATTCCGAAGGGCCCTTAACTAAGAGCAACTGTAGTTCGGTGTGATGAGCCAATTGTAGCAGAGTAAAGTAGGTGGGTATCTTACCGGATATCGGGGGCGGACTGCAATGAAAATGAACAAATTGGTTCTGAAAAAACAATTGTGCCGCATTTACAACCTGCCTACAGTAAGATGTATGGTAACCTTGACACAATATTAGGCAAAAGTTATATTTCACAGTAGCTTGATCCAATAATTTCTTGATAGCAGCGACTGATTGGAGGAACCGAATGAATAGGTACGTCTTTGAGTTTATTGGCACTTTTTTTCTGGTATTTACTGTCGGCATGGTATCAATCGATCCTGCAGTACCTGATGGGTTTGCACCAATCGCTATTGGTACGATCCTGGCAGTCATGATCTTTGCTACCGGCCACATTTCCGGCGGCCATTTAAATCCGGCCGTCACGCTGGGCGTCTTCATTCGAGGTAAGATTTCTCTGAACCATGCCGCGATCTACTGGGTTGTCCAGTTATTGGCCGGTGTCGTAGCAGCACTTGTCGTCGGCTTGATGAAGCCGGCGCTGCCCGCCAGCACCCAAGTTGGCTCCATCGATGTGGTTAGTGCTTTTCTGGCTGAATTTTTGTTTACCTTTGCCCTGGTCTTTGTCGTTCTGAATGTGGCCACAGCTAAGGCAACAGATGGAAACTCCTATTTTGGGTGGGCCATCGGCTTTACGGTTCTGGTCGGAGCCTATGCGGTTGGCGGCATATCCGGCGGCGTCTTTAACCCAGCGGTAGCTTTAGGGGGTTCGATAATGAATATGTTCGCCTGGAGCAATATTTGGCTTTATTTGGTGGCTCAATTGTTAGCTGGTGTCGCCGCAGCGTATGTATTTCGGTTTGCTCATCCGGGTGAGTAATCCAACACGGATTCACACTCTCCATTTTAATGTGGGACGCATTAATTGGACTAGTTGGCTGAAAATTTGCATTTGGGGAGGTGTTTAGGCATCGCCTCCCCGAAGGAATATGAGCAATGTCTCAAACAACGTCATACCCGAACCAGGCAACTAAAAAACTGTCCACGCTAGATCGCTACTTAACCTTATGGATCTTCCTCGCTATGGCCATAGGGATAGGTTTCGGCTACTTTTTGCCCAGGACCGAAGCGTTTATTAATAGTCTTCAGATTGGCACGACAAACGTTCCAATTGCCATTGGCCTAATTCTGATGATGTACCCACCATTCGCCAAGGTGAAGTACGAGCGTTTGCCCGATGTGTTTAGGAACACCAGGGTGTTGGGTCTTTCAATGGTTCAAAACTGGATCATTGGCCCAATTCTGATGTTCATTCTGGCCGTTATCTTTCTCCATAACTATCCTGAGTACATGGTTGGTCTGATCTTAATCGGTCTGGCCCGGTGCATTGCCATGGTCATTGTTTGGAATGAGTTGGCTGCCGGTGATACGGAATACGCTGCCGGCCTAGTCGCATTCAACAGCGTATTCCAGGTACTCTTTTATAGTTTGTATGCCTACATCTTCATCACACTTCTGCCAGACGTTTTGGGTCTTAGGGGTTCGGGTGTGACCGTCGACATCAGTATTGGTGAACTGGCCAGTACGGTATTTATCTACCTCGGAATTCCGATGATAGCCGGTTTTCTGACACGCTTCATCCTGTTGCGGGTTAAAGACAGGGAATGGTATGAGAACAAATTCATCCCTCGCATCAGCCCAATAACACTGGTTGCGCTGCTCTTTACCATCCTGGTGATGTTTAGTTTAAAAGGGGAGTTAATCGTCCAGATCCCGCAAGACGTTGTGCTTATCGCC
>JAACFF010000068.1 GCA_009937635.1 Chloroflexota bacterium | reverse complement strand
CATGGCAACCCTTGCCCCTGATTTTCAAAACATAGCTGACTCGCTACTCGAGCAGATTGAAGAATTCGATCATAAAGTAGAATCCCGCAGCGTCGGTACAGTTCAGGCAGTATACGATGGCGTCGCCATAGCCACCGGTCTGGCCGATGTCGAAGCAAGCGAATTGGTGCAGTTTAGTAACGGTGTTGCTGGACTCGCTCTTGACTTGCGCACAGACAGCGTCGGTATCGTGGTGATGGGCGACTACTCTGGTATTGAGGAAGGGGATGAAGTCCGCGCCACCGGCAATATTGCCTCTATCCCTGTTGGTGATGCAATGACTGGCCGTGTCGTCGATCCCCTCGGCAATCCGGTTGATGGCAAAGGCCCGATCAAAGCTTCGGGTACACGGCCAGTTATGGCTACGGCTCCAGGCGTCATCATGCGTAAAGGTGTGGACACGCCTGTACAAACCGGCATCTTGTCGATTGACTCCATGTTTCCCATTGGTCGCGGTCAGCGCGAACTCATTATCGGCGACCGTCAAACGGGTAAAACAGCTATCTGCCTCGACACGATCATCAACCAAAAAGGCCAAGATCTCTTGTGCATCTATGTCGCCATTGGGCAGCGCGTAGGCCAGGTCGCGCAAGTGGTCGACACACTGGAAAAATATGGCGCGATGGAGTACACAACAGTTGTAGTCGCCGGCGCATCGGATCCCGCACCTCTACAATATTTCGCGCCTTATGCGGGCTGTACTATTGGCGAAGCATTCATGGATGAAGGCAGGGATGCTCTGGTCGTTTATGATGACTTGTCCAAACATGCCTGGGCCTACCGGCAGATGTCTTTAATCCTACGCCGCCCTCCCGGGCGTGAAGCCTATCCTGGTGACATCTTCTCGTTGCACAGCACACTGCTTGAACGATCCTGCCGGCTGCGCGACGAATGGATCATCGTGGAAAAAGGCACTGAAGTAACAAGTGAAACCCAAGGGGTCGACGGCAAAGTCTATTTCGGCAACCTGGAAGAAGAGCGCATCGAGGAAGGTATGAAAGCGCTTGATGATGCGGATAACTACGAGGCTAAAAAAGTCCCCGGTTCCGGCGGTTCACTAACAGCCCTGCCAATCATCGAAACATTACTTGGCGATGTTTCGGCCTATATTCCGACAAATGTTATCTCCATCACCGATGGTCAGATATTCCTTGAAACGGACCTTTTTAATGCCGGGCAGCGCCCAGCCATTAACGCCGGTCTTTCTGTTTCACGCGTCGGCAGCGCAGCACAAACGCGTGCTATGAGTAAAGGGTCTGGCAGCTTACGCGCTGACCTTTCTCAATACCGCGAATTGGCTGCCTTCGCTCAGTTTGGTTCCGACTTGGATCCGGCAACGCAACGCCAATTAGCGCGCGGTGAACGTTTGATGGAGCTGTTAAAGCAGCCACAGTACAGTCCCTATCCTTTACGCCATCAAGTCATGCTGACCTTTGCCGGCACGCGAGGATTGGTGGACGATGTTGAAGTATCCGACATGAAGCGTTGGGGACAGGAATTCGTCCGCTATATGGATACCGCATACACAGAGATCAGCGATCAATTGGCTGAAGGCAAATGGACCGATGAGATTGAATCGGCACTGCGGCAAGGTACTGAGGATTTTAACAAGGATTGGAGCGCCTGATATTGGTAGTGTTCAAACGGCTGGTGCTAGTAACCGCGCAGCACCGGGCTGGTTGAACACTCATTCCAGGAACGGCTATGGCTACCGAACGTGAACTAAACAAACGCATTAAGAGCATTAAGAATATCTCGCAGGTCACCAGTGCGTTGGCGGCCGTTTCTGCATCAAAGGCAACACGTGCTCAAAAACAAGTAGAAGCAACGCGTAGCTATGCCGGTAAAGCCTTCGAGATATTGCATAATTTAGCTTCCCAACCCGGTGTTGGGCCGGCGACCCACCCCCTCTTAACTGCACGCAGCGAGATAAAAAATACGGCGCTTATCCTGATCACTGGAAACCGTGGACTAGCAGGCTCATATAACAGCAATATGGTTGCCCGCGCTGAATCTTTTCTAAAGGCGCTACCGTCTCCGGCTAAGGTAATTACGATCGGGCGCAGAGGACGGGATTTAATGATCCGTCGAGGCTATGACGTCATAGCTACTTTTGACGAAATGCCTGATCCGCCTTCCATCCTCGATTGTACGCCAATCGCTCAAATCGTCACTGAAGCCTATCTAAACGAGACTATGGATCAGATCTTCATCGCCTACACGGACTACATCAACCTTATTTCGCGCCGCCCGACAGTTAAGCAACTCTTGCCACTTAAAAGGATGGACTTCCAAGGTATGGCCGTGTCCGAGTACATCGCCGACGTAGATTTAAGCGGTGTGTCCGAAAGGGCTTATACCTATGAACCCGATCCCGTTTCGTTGCTTGATAACATCATACCCCGTTTTACACAATTGCAGATCTTTCAATCTGTACTGGAAGCATTGGCCAGTGAACATAGTGCGCGCATGGTTGCCATGAATAATGCAACCGACAACGCAGCAGAACTGGTCGAAATCTTAACCCTGGATCGTAATAAGGCCCGCCAGGCAAGTATTACCAGTGAAATTCTGGACATTGTTGGCGGAGCAGAAGCTTTAGCTCAAGGATAATTGTTGGAGGAACTAATGGCAATAGGCAAAATCTCCGCCATTCGCGGCGTTGTGGTAGACGTAGAGTTTCCAGAAGGCGCCATGCCAGAAATATTTGAAGCGTTGGAACTGGATGGCCCATCAGGCACTCTGGTTCTAGAAGTACAACAGCATTTGGGTGCGGGACTGGTACGCACGGTAGCCATGGGCTCCAGTGACGGCCTGCCACGAGGTGTAAAAGTCAGAGCAACCGGGGCGCCCATCATGGTCCCGGTAGGACCTGTGACTTTAGGCCGCATTTTTGACGTTACCGGGCGTGCTATTGACGGCGGCGAAACTCCCGAAGCTGAGGCCTATTATCCCATTCACCGTGACGCCCCCGACTTTCAAGCACAGAGTACCGTTATCGAAACATTCGAAACTGGTATGAAGGTCGTCGACCTCATCGCCCCCTTCATCAGAGGAGGCAAGACCGGCATCTACGGCGGTGCTGGAGTAGGAAAAACGGTTACCATCGCCGAACTGATTCGTTCTGTTGCCCAAGAGCATGAAGGGGTTTCCATTTTTGCTGGCGTCGGCGAGCGTACTCGTGAAGGCACCGACCTATATTATGAGATGCAGGAATACGGTGTACAAGATTCTGTGGCCATGGTTTTTGGCCAGATGAATGAGACGCCTGGCGTGCGCTTGCGTGTCGCCCTTACTGGTCTAGCCATGGCCGAGTACTTCCGTGACGAAGGGCGTGATGTACTTCTGTTCATTGATAATATCTTCCGTTACGTTCTAGCCGGTTCAGAAATGTCGGCGTTGCTAGGTCGTATGCCTAGCGCTGTTGGCTACCAGCCTACTTTGGCTTCTGAGATGGGGGCCTTGCAGGAGCGCATCACCTCCACCAAGACTGGATCAATCACTTCCATGCAAGCCATTTATGTGCCTGCGGACGACTATTCCGACCCTGCCCCAGTGGCCACATTCGCCCATTTAGACGCGGTTTTGACACTTGATCGTGGCGTGTTCGCCAAAGGTATATTCCCCGCTGTGGACCCGCTTGCCTCCTCCAGCCGCGCTCTCCAGGCGGATGTTGTGGGCGAGGAACATTACCACACCGCCAGCGAGGTGAAACAAGTTTTGCAGACCTATAATGATCTACAAGATATCATCGCCATTCTCGGTATTGATGAGTTGAGTGAGGATCAGAAGCTACTCGTGGCCCGTGCTCGAAAGATCGAACGATTCTTGGGCCAGCCAATGTTTGTAGCCGAAAAGTTCCATGGTCTCAAAGGTCAATACGTTCCCACGCGCGAAACGGTACGCGGATTCCGGGGCATTCTAGATGGCGATTACGACGATTTACCGGAACAGGCTTTCTATATGGTCGGTACAATCGACGACGCTGTCGCGAAGGCGGAACGCCTACGTGAACTAGCATAAGACATCAAACCCGAAGACCGGATGCGCAGAACGGATCCGCTGTTCGGCCACAGGTGCAACTATGCCACTACAATGTGATATTGTCACTCAGGAGAAAACGGTCTTTTCGGGCCAGGTTGATGCTGTCAATTTACCTGGCAGCGAAGGTCGGATGGGGATCCTGCCCAACCATACTGCACTCTTAACAACGCTGGGTTATGGTGAAGTCATTGTACGGACGGCCGGTCAGGAAGAATACTTTGCCATTGGCGGCGGCTTTGCTGAAGTCCAACCTGATAAAGTGGTCATACTGGCAGACTCTGCCGAACACGCAGAAGTGATCGACATTGAGCGCGCTGAACGCGCTCGAGAGAGCGCCGAAAAGTATATGGCCGAGGGTGTGCCAGAAGATCCGGAAAGATACGCGCAAATTCGCGCCTCCTTGCAACGTGCACAGATTCGAATTGATGTCGCCCATCGGCGTCGCCGTAGGGCAATGCCTACAGGGCGGGTAATGAGCATGGAGGAGGACGAAAGCTAACTGTGGCTTTGTTCACACCGCACATTGCCATCGATCTTGGAACGGTCAACGTCCTGGTTCACGATCAAAGTCGTGGAGTCGTGCTACAAGAACCGTCGGTAGTAGCTGTCCGAGAAGATGGGAACAAAACAATCATCGTTGAAGTCGGCCGTGCTGCAAAAGAGATGTACGGCCGTACCCCGGAAGAAATTGAAGTCATGCGCCCTTTGCGCGACGGCGTCATTGCTGACTACTTCGTCACCCAGGGCATGCTCGAATATTTCATCAGTAAAGTAGCCGGACGATTCCACATACGCAAACCGATCGTGATGATCAGTGTGCCCTACGGCGTCACCAGTGTCGAAAGGCGTGCAGTGCGTGAAGCAGCATTGGCAGCAGGCGCGCGAGAAGTACACCTGATTCCGGAACCGCTCGCCGCAGCTATTGGCGCCGGCCTACCGGTTGGCACCCCCACAGGGAATTTGGTAGTTGACTTAGGTGGTGGATCCACAGAGGCGGCCGTCGTTTCCATGAACGGCATTGTATGTGCCGAATCGGTTCGTGTGGCGGGCGTCCACCTGGATGAAGCCATCATCAGCTATATTCGTAAGAAATACAATCTGGTAGTAGGCGAGCCAACGGCGGAAGCGATCAAGATCAAGATCGGTTCGGCCATTGAATTAGATGATAGGCTAGAAATGCAGGTTCAAGGTCGGGATCAGATTGTCGGGCTACCCAAGACCATCACGATTACGTCGAGCGAAGTGGTAGAAGCTTTGTCCGAACAATTGGCGGCCGTCGTCAACGTGGTCCGGGCTGTATTGGCCAAAACGCCTCCCGAACTCTCTTCAGACATTATTGATCGTGGCATGGCTCTTACGGGCGGCGGTGCGCTCCTGCGCGAAATAGATACGATGCTGACCAAAGAAACGGGGGTTCCAGCTTATATCGCTGACAATCCGATAGCATGCACAGCCTTGGGCGCAGGGAAAGCGCTGGCCGAATTACCGATATTGCAACGCAGCGTCCCTGATATGTAATCTCTTGCCCGGTGCAAATAAAATAAAAGCCCACATGATTTCATCATGTGGGCTGGTTTTTTCTGAAACAGATCGTCACGTAGACGATTCTGCGGCTGTTGTAGCCACAGGAGTCAGATAATACGTCATACGCTGCATTTGTACCACGGGATCGCTGTAACTAACTTGCACACCTTCAGGAACATTCAGATGAATCGGCACATAACTCAGCAACGCCTTGACGCCAGCCTTGACCAGGCGATCCGTAATCTCTTGCGCTACACTAACCGGCACAGCAATAATCGCCATCTCTACATTCATGCGATCGATCGTCTCTTCTAGTTCGTCAATACCTTGGACAGTAAGATCTCCCATCTTAATGCCCACTTTGTCGAGATCTTTATCAAAAACACAGACGACATGAAAACCACGATCCTGAAACCCGCGATAGTTGGCCAGCGCATGCCCCAAATACCCAGCACCCACTACGGCTACACCCCACTCCTCCTTCAAGTGTAAAATCTGCGTAAGCTGATCAATGAGATAACCGATATGATAGCCCGTCCCCTGCTTGCCGAATTCGCCAAAATGGGACAGATCCTTGCGGATTTGTGCGGAGCTTATGCCCAGACGGTGTCCCAGGTCACGCGAGGACGTGGTCATATTGTCCTCACTCCTGGCCATACGATTCAACTCTCGCAAGTAGATCGGCAACCGGCCCACGACAATATCTGGAATCTCACCCGTCACGTTCATATATCCCTTAGTGCATCTTTTCACAATTCTAGCATATCGGATATGTGCCAGCAACCATCTCCACTGGCTAGAATTCCACTTTCAACTACGTTCCTGACCGTCTAGATTTTCGATTGCTTAGACCTGGGAGGGGTCATATGAAGTGCCTTTATGTCCCATCTTGTTCCACCGAGTCGCAGCCTTGCGCGAGTGTGTTTCATTTCAATTGAAAATCGAGTAGGCAGCATTCTCAAACGCGAGCGGGCGGCATTTGAGGATGCCCACTCATTTAACATATTTGAAATGCACCCCATGTACGTTCCAGAACTAGCCAATGGTGGATAACATGACGATAAATTCGTCTACGCAAAAATAGAACTGTTCCCTATAATTAATAGACTCAATAGATCAGAAATCTCCGCGAGCATTCAAACACCTGAGATACCGGTGACCTAAGCCGCTCGCATCTGAAGATGCGAACGACACAAAATAGGATTTTATGCACGTTGCTATTAACGCCTATTTTTGGAACCAGCCTTTTACCGGCAGTGGCCAGTATACACGCCAACTGGTTTGGCATCTCAATCGATGTGTCTCTGATTTGGACATTACGCTAATCTTGCCACGAATGGACGGCGAACGAGAACCGGCGCATATTCCGCCCTCCGTAAAGGTGAAGACCGTACCCACACGATCCGGACATGCCGGTAAGAGCCTGTTTGAGCAATTGTATTTCCCTAGATCGTGTCGCGATGTGAGCGCTTCGCTGGCCCATGTGCCCTATTGGGGCGGCCCTTTACGATCGCCGGTCCCACTGATTGTCACCGTGCACGATCTGACGACTTTGCTTGTGCCTGAATACCGGCGCAGCATCCAGGCGCGCTTGTACAATGCTCTGGTCAGCGCAAGCGCACGTGGAGCTTCTCACATCATCACCGATTCCTTTTCCAGCAAGCTAGACATCCTCGACACACTGCACATACCCGAACAAGACGTTACAGCTATATACCTGGCCACAGGTCCACAATTTGTTCCGGCTGAAAACTCGCTAACGGACATGGCGGTATTGCGCAAATATAACCTACCTGACTCCTACATACTTTATTTGGGTGGATACGCCCTGCACAAGAACGTCACTACCCTGCTTCACGCCTATACCTACGTGGCCAAAGCGTTGGGAGAGGATTACCCGCTCGTATTGGCAGGGAAAAAGCCACAACTGATCTCCCCAGCGTTTCCAGATTACGATACCATTATCCGCAAACTGGGCCTTGACAATTCTGTTCGTTGGATTGGCATAGTAGAAGAGGAAGATAAACCTGTTCTTTATCGCAATGCCGAGACTTTTGTCTTTCCCAGCCGCTTCGAGGGCTTCGGATTCGGCCCTCTGGAGGCAATGGCCTGTGGTACACCAGTGGTGACCTCAAATAGCAGTTCCTTACCGGAGGTTGTGGGACCGGCTGCGTTCGCTGTAGATGCCGGGGACGAACGTGAAATGGCAGGAGCAATTATCGCCACGGTCCTTGAAGACAACTTGCGCGCCGATCTACGTCGTAAGGGGCTGAAACAAGCCGCCAAATTTTCGTGGCAAGCAGCGGCCACAGAAACTGCTTTGGTTTATGATTTCGTGAGTCGCACATAACGAGCCTTCCTGGCGCCTCATTAAACAGGGTGTTCAATACTTCAGAAGGGGCAAGGTTGTTGGTTTGTCCCATACCCCAGGCCAAGCTAAAATACCGCGCGACTTCATGGGCAGAGTATAGGTGGATCAGCCGCTGACTTGAAGCTAGTGGGCTGACCGGTTGATATTGAGAAAAGAGTGGCAAATGCGAATACACCACGATCTTGCAAAGAAGGTACAGGTTGCTATTGAAAGAGCACAGGACAATGGCAGCTTGCCATCATTTGAAGTACCTGAGATACGGGTAGAACGGCCGCGTGATCCGACTCACGGTGATTATGCTACCGCTATTGCCCTGCAATTGGCCAGGTCGGCGAGAATGGCGCCTATCAAAATCGCGCAGATTATTGAGGACCATCTTATAAAACCGGAATACCTTAGCGAAGTTTCGATATTACCACCAGGATTTTTCAACTTTCAACTATCTATTCCGTGGCTTCAGCAAGAAACCAATCGTATCCTGCAACAAGGGCATGATTACGGCCGTTTCCATCTCGGCGATGGAAAGCGCGCTCAAGTCGAATGCGTCAGTGCCAATCCCACTGGCCCTATTACCCTGGGACGCATCCGTGGCGGTGTCATGGGAGATATGCTGGCTCGTGCTCTACGTGCAGCGGGCTATGACGTGACCATGGAATACTACTATAACGACGCCGGACGCCAGGTCACTTTGCTAGGCGAAGCTGTCAAGATTCGTTATCAACAATTACTAGGCCAGGATGCGTCCTTGAGCGAAGAACATTACCAAGGAGCATATATTGTCGATATTGCCAGGGAATTGTTGCAGCAACAGGGGGATGCTTTACTGGACGAACCTGTAGAATATTTCGCCAACTATGCCAAAGAGCGTATTTCACAGCAGCAAAAAGCAAGCCTAAAACGAATCAATATCGAATTTGACGTTTATTACCGGGAGCAGAGCTTATACGAAAGCGGCCGTGTTTGGCAAGCTGTATCACTTATGGAAGATAAAGGGTACGTCTATGAAAAGGATGGCGCAAAATGGTTCCGGTCAACTGATTTTGGCGACGATCAGGACCGTGTTCTGGTAAAAGCTTCAGGAGAACCCACTTATCGATTACCGGATATCGCCTACCATTTGGACAAGGGTCAACGTGGTTTTGATCTGGTCGTGGATATATTTGGACCTGATCATCATGCCACAGCGCCCCAGGTATTAATGGGTGTGCAAGCTCTTGGTTACGAAACAGATTTTGTGCATACCGTCTTGCACCAAATTGTGACGCTCACACGCGGTGGTGAAAAGGTAAAAATGAGTACGCGGCGCGGCGTCTTTTTGACCCTGGATGAATTGATTGACGAAGTAGGCGCCGATCCCATCCGTTACTTTTTCATCTCCCGCTCCGGCAATAGCCAGATCGATTTTGATATGGACCTGGCCGTGGAACAATCCGATAAGAATCCTGTTTACTACATTCAAAATGCTCACGTGCGCTGTGCGGGAATCTTGCGCAAGTGGGCAGCGGCTGGACTTGATCCCAAGGCCGATCAAAACGCCGATCTGAGTTTACTCACCCATGAAAAAGAGTTGGCCTTCTTGCGTAAGGCTCTCGAATTGAGTGAAGTGCTGGAAAAGATCAGCACAACGCTTGAACCGCACACCATCACCTTCTACGCCTACGACTTGGCGGCCTTGTTTCATCCTACATACGAACTGTGCCGCGTACTGCATTCCGATGTTCCTGAGCCGTTGCAGCTTGCGCGGTTACGCTTTTATCGCGCCGCCAAACAGCTCTTCGCCAGAGTCCTTGATCTCATGGGCATGAGCGCTCCAGAGGTAATGTAGACGGCCGTATCGCGAGCTGTAAGCGTGTATTTTACCATTCAGACCAAACAAATTGACTGCAAATAATCGAAGAGGGCACATTTATGGCAATAAAATCAGATAGTTGGATTCGTCTTATGGCGCAAGAACACAGCATGATCGAACCGTTTGTAGATGGTCAAGTGCGCGAAGGGGTCATTTCCTACGGTCTTTCATCTTATGGCTACGACATTCGGGTCAGCAACGAGTTCAAGATTTTCACCAACGTGCGATCGGCCATCGTCGATCCGAAAGACTTCAACCCCCACTCATTCATTGACTATCATGGTGACGTATGCATCATTCCGCCCAACTCCTTTGTATTGGCACAAACTGTTGAATATTTTCGCATTCCGCGTAATGTTCTAACCATCTGTGTTGGCAAGAGCACTTATGCGCGCTGCGGCCTCATCGTCAACGTGACGCCTTTTGAGCCGGAATGGGAAGGCTTTGTCACACTGGAAATTAGCAATACAACGCCATTACCGGCACGTATTTATGCCAATGAGGGTATCGCCCAGGTACTCTTCTTCGAGTCAGATCAGGTATGTGAAGTCTCCTACGCTGACCGCAAAGGAAAGTATCAAAAACAACAAGAAATCCTTTTGCCACGAATTTGATGCCGGCCTATCTGTCATAATTTGCTGAATCCTGATAGGAACCATTCAGCAAGGTCTGGTAAATAACCCAACGAGCTGTGAAACGACTATCTAGAAAATCATTCAAACAGGCCGAGGCATTTCTTCATACCCAGGCACGCCCTTTGGAACAAGCACTTTTTGCCACCTTCCTGAGAGGGGCCTCAGTCGATTGGGCTCTCACTGAACTGGCATCGTTCCAAAACGAGGACGGTGGATTCGGTCACGGGCTTGAGCCTGACTTACAACTAGCGGATTCGTCTATTCTGGCAACCACGGTTGCCTTGCAGCAACTGCGCGACTTGGGTGTTGCAGGTTATCACCCTTTGGTTCAAGGGGCCATGCGCTACATAGTGGATACCTACGATAGCACTGCCCAGGCATGGCCAATCATCCCGCCTCAAGTGGACGAGGCGCCGCATGCACCTTGGTGGCAATACGATCCCGATATGTCCAAGTATTTGGCCAATCCAAGAGCAGAAATAGCGGGTTACTTATTTGATTACGCTGAATTGGTACCTGCGGAGCTTCGCGAGGACCTACTCAAAGCGGTGCTCAATTACCTTGAAGGTAATATCGGTCAGATGCGTATGCATGAGTTACTCTGCTACGTACGCCTGGCCGAAACCGAGTCATTGCAACTGGAAACTCGTGATTCGCTGCTTACCGGTCTTCAACCTATTGTTGCAGACCTGGTTGCTACGGACCCGACCTCCTGGCAAGCTTATGGTTTGAAACCGCTTTGGGTTGCTTCGGCGCCATCCTCGCCGTTTGCGGATATTTTACAGAAGGCTATTGATGACAATTTGGACTTTGAGGTTGAGCAACAAGGGCAGGACGGGTCTTGGGCTCCTAACTGGTCTTGGGGAGACGCTTATCCCGTAGCATGGCTGCACGCCAGACGCGCGTGGCAAGGAATCTTAACGGTTAAGGTGACCAGAGCACTCTCAGATTACGGCCGAATCGACCAAGCTTGAAGCTCTAATATAGCCTTAGTACTGATTCGGGTTCTTAGCCTGGTCTGCGTTGAAAAACGCCTTTACCGCCTTAATGTCCCCCTGCATATCATCGGTCGGTTCATAAGGCGAGCCAAAGCGAAATTCGTGACGGCCGTAATCAAACGTAAGGGGCACGATGGGCACACCAGCCTTACGCGCGATACGGTGAAAACCACTCTTCCAGCGGGTCACCTTCTTGCGCGTTCCTTCGGGCGTTATCAACAGAACGAATTTATCCCTCTTCTCAAATTCGTTGAGCGCTCCCCTTACTGCACCGCCTGCAGCCGATCGATCTACAGGCACACCGCCTAGCCAGCGCAAGTAGGTTCCAAAAGGCTCCCAAAATAGCGCGCTCTTGGCCATAAAGGATACGCGTATACCGAGAGCAAACAACGGCGCAAGACCCACCAGGAAATCCATGTTCGATGTATGAGGCGCCAATACCAGGACATATTTTGGAAAATCAGGCACTTCTCCGGCAAGGCGCCAGCCGATGGCCGCCATATAAGCCTGGCCCAGAAAACGCGTGACACGATTTCCCCGTTGCGGATTGGCGTCCGGAACTTCGATCAGGTTGATACGTTCTTCTAGGCCCATCAATCTTTCAACTCCAGCCAGTTTACTCCAGTGCTGGCATCTACCTTTAGCGGTACATCCAGCCGATATGCATTGGACATGATATCTACCATGAGCGGCTTCACCACATCCAATTCTTCTTCTGGCACCTCCAATACCAGTTCATCATGAACTTGTAACACCATGCGTGCCTGAAAGTTAGCCAGAGCTTCATGAAGTTGTAACATAGCAATCTTGATCACATCAGCGGCCGTACCTTGGATGGGATGGTTGACCGCTTCCCGCTCGGCGCGCAACATCGCCTGCCGATTACGTCCACTGGCTGGTACCTTAAAGATAGGGAAGTAACGACGTCTGCCCAGCAATGTTTCAACATATCCCTGCGTCTTTGCCTTTTCCTTGGTTTCATCCAAATAGCGCCGGATGCCTGGGAAACGCGCGAAATATTCGTCGATGTATGCCTCTGCTTCGGATAAGGTTAGCTCCGAGTCGCGCGACAGCCTAAAGGCACCCATGCCGTAAATCAAACCGAAGTTGACTGCCTTGGCGAAACGGCGTTGATTAAACGTCACTTCGTCCAAATCGACATCATACACGGCTGCTGCCGTGGCTTGATGAATGTCCTGGTCTTGGTGGAAGGCCTGTAATAATGCTTCATCCTGGCTAATATGGGCTAAGATGCGCAGCTCTACTTGTGAGTAATCAGCAGCAAGGAACAACCAGGCAGGTTCTGTAACAAATCCCCTGCGGATTTGCTGCCCTACTTCGCTGCGGATGGGGATATTTTGTAAGTTAGGCGAATTGCTGGCGATTCGCCCTGTAACCGCTCCAGTCTGATTAAAGCTGGTGTGAATGCGACCCGTGTCGGGATTGACCATCTGCGGTAGGGCATCCACATAGGTGCTTTTCAGTTTGCCTAATTCACGGTACTCGACGATGGCTTTAACAATGCCCGTTGTGTCCGCTTCTTTTAGCCCCTCCAGCACATTGGCCGCTGTCGAATAATGACCACTTTTGTTCCTCTTTAATCCCTCATGCGGCAAATTTAACTTTTTGAAAAGCACATCGCTTAATTGCTGCGTGGAATTGATATTGAACGGCGCCCCAGCTATTTCATGGATCTCCCCTTGCAAAGCTGCCAGGCGTTGTTGTAGTTCCTGTGACATATTTCGGAAGAAAGGGACATCCAGCGCCACGCCGCTTTGTTCCATGTCGGACAGAACCGCAACAAGCGGCATCTCTAGTTCCAGGATCTTTTCCACTCCCTTTTCTTTAATTTCCGCCTGCAGCGGTTCCACCAGACGTAAGGTCAAATCGGCGTCAGCCGCGCCATAGGGTGTGGCCTCCTCCACCGGCACCTCGGCAAATGATTTCTGATTGCGGCCCGTGCCGATCAGTTTGCCAATCGGCGTCATTTCGATACCCAGGCGATGACGGGCCAGGTCTTTGAGCCCTTTATGTTTACTGGCCGGATTGGTTAGAAACTCGGCAATCATCGTGTCGAAAGCAATGGGCGACACGCGCAAACCGTGCCGGTCGAGGATGGTGTAATCGTACTTGGCGTTGTGTGCAACCTTGGGGATATGGGGATTAGTCATGGCCGGGCGAATGGCGGCCAACAGTTCATCCAAAGGCAACTGGTCGGCTGCCAGCGTCGCCTGCCCGGCGAAGAGCGACATTTGCCCGCTGTCCACCTGCCCGACTTGTTCCAGGTGACCTGTGGGGATGTAATAGCCAACCGGGGGTTCTACGGCCAGACAAATGCCGACAATTTCGGCCGTCATCTTGTTCAGCCCCGTCGTCTCTACATCGAAGCTGATCATGGCGGCGCTGTTCAGCTTACGCACCAACTCCTCAAGCTGCGCTTCTGTGTTTACGAGAATCGCTTCTGTAGGGAGCTGTTCACTCAATTCTTCCATTTCCGGAACATCATCCAGTCGATCTAGCAGTTGGCGGGTCAGCGTGCGGAACTCAAGTTCACGGAAGAGTTCCAAAACCACCGTCGCATCAAAGTCGCGAGCCAAACAGGCATCCAAATCAAGCGTGATCGGCGCATCGGTTACAATCTTGGCCAATTTAAAACTCAGGTAAGCGTTTTCTTTGCCGTCGACCAATTTCTTGCCCATCGCACCTTTGATAGACTCGACGTTTTCATAAATCCCATCAAGCGAATCGTACTGCTGCAACAGCCGCGTGGCCGTCTTCTGACCAACACCCTTGACGCCAGGGATATTGTCGCTTGTATCCCCGACCATCGCTTTCCAATCCACCACCTGGGAGGGAGAGACGCCGAAGTAATCCACCACCGCCGCCGTATCGTACACCTCCGGAGCCTGGCTGCCGCGACGCGGTGGCAATTCCACTACCGTATTTTGATCAACCAACTGCAGGAGATCGCGGTCGCCGGTGATGATATGTGCGCGCACGCCCTCACCTTTTGCTTGCCGCGCCACGGTACCCAGCACATCGTCCGCTTCATATCCTTCCAGTTCCAGGATCGGAATGTTAAATGCGCGTACGACATCCTTAATGCGGTCGATTTGCAACCGCAGTTCGTCCGGCATCTTCTCTCGCGTGCCCTTATACTCGGCAAACATATCATCGCGGAAGGTGCGGCCCAAATCGAAACTTACGGCAAAATATTCTGGCGGTTTCTCAGATAATAGCCGCTCCAACAACGTGCGCGTAAAGCCAAAGGTCGCATTGGTCGGTTCCCCATCTGCGGTTGTAAAAGCGTCTAAAGGTAGTGCGAAAAACATGCGGTAAGCCAAAGCGTGGCCGTCGATCAGGATCAGGGTTGGGTCCATAGGGTTCATCTCCAAATAGTTGCTGACAAGGGGATTATAGCTGAGAACGGCCGTTAAATGCATCCACCGCCAGCAAACCGGGGCAGAATAGCTTCGAGGTTAACCTTGCTCGATTCGACATTCATTTGACATATGAACCTCGCCAAACCATACTGGACTCTGGCAAAGACAGGTCCAGATAGAGGAAATAGCCATATGAGCAATGGTCTTGGCGTTCTGTTGGTTGGAGCAAGATTCTGGATAGCCTCCATCGCCTAGAATCCTGAAGAATAAACGGCTGGATTGTGAATTTTATTCATTCAGGTAGGTAACGGCGATCGGCCGCTGGACGCGCAAATTGATGAATGTTGTTTTTCTAAGTAGGTAAAAAGGTTCGACTGCAGGACGTGCAGAATGAATTCTGCAGCTAGAGAGGAAAACATGTTGCGACAGTGGATGGACACCTTTTTAATTTGTTAAGTTCAATGAGCAATGGCATTATCTAGTAATTTCCTACGCACTATCCGAGAAACCTTCGGGGAAGCAGGGTCCATCTGGCTTGAGCAATTGCCTGACATTATTAGTCAGTGTGAGCGCCGCTGGTCACTGGAAGTTGAACTTCCATTTGAGGAGCTATCTTACCATTACGTCGTTCCGGCCAGGCGCAGCGACGGCAAAGAGCTGGTGCTAAAAGTAGGTGTGCCGCGGGATGAGCTGACAAGTGAGGTGGATGCGCTGCGATACTATGATGGACGGGGTAGTGTGCGCTTGCTGGATGCCGATCCGGATCTGGGCGTTCTGCTGCTTGAACGGCTGGTCCCCGGCAGTATGCTGGCCAAATTGTGCTCGGAAGATGATGATCAGGCGACGCTTATTGCCGCTGGTGTTATGCGCCAGCTCTGGAGGCCTGTTGCGGAAGATCACCCTTTCATTAAAATCGAGGAGTGGTTTGAAGGATTGAATAGGCTGCGCCAGGAATTCAATGGAGGAACCGGGCCATTTCCTGCGGATCTGGTGCAAACGGCCGAAACACTTTACGCCGAACTCATTCGTTCCGCAGGCGAAACGGTGCTACTACACGGCGATCTACATCACTTTAATATACTCACCGCCACCAGGCAACCGTGGCTGGCAATCGATCCAAAGGGGGTTGTGGGCGAAGCCGCCTACGATGTAGGCGCCCTGCTGCGCAATCCGGGACCCGACATCCAACGGTGGGCGAATTTGGGTCGTATCTTACAGCGTCGCGTCGATGTCTTAGCCGAGGCGCTTGACCTAGAACACCGTCGGACATTGGGTTGGGGAATAGCCCAGACCGTATTGTCCGCCTGGTGGAGTTACGAAGACAACGACGAAAATTGGCGGGATCTTTTGCCAATCGCAGAGACAATGACCACATTGATTTTCTGAAAACCCACCGTGGAGCGAACCTTGAAAGGAACAGCAAAGGAAGGTCAATCGCCGGACTCCAATCAGGATGGGAGTCTATCACAATTCAACCCTGCCGCGGCCAGGGAATATGCTCGCCAGGGTTGATTGGAGGAGTGGGTGCATCTGTACTTAAACTCGGGACGATGGGCCAATCACGCTTTTTCAGAGGGACTCAGGCTGCAAAAAAGGTGCTGGAATGGACCACTGGAGGTCAGGCTCTCGAAACTAGTCCGCTGTTCGGGGCCAGAGCCGGATATGGAATATCGGATTGACCTCAGGCTTTGGGTTGAACGAACGGTTCAACTGTCCCAGTCACTCACCGAGTTAGCGGCGGTAGCGCCGCTGATTGTCGAGTATCGTGATGGCGTGTTGAGCGCGTGATGGCAATAACCGTCATGAAGCGATGCGTTTGAAGGGGTGGGAGCGTTGCTGGGTGCTGATCTGGTACAACATGGAAATAGATTACCAGAAACACACGCTTGAAATCAAGAAAGGGGCGCTGTTATAAAGTAATATAGTACATTTTGTTATAGGTTCAATCGATTTTGTTTTATTGTTTGATTTTGTTTTAAATTTCTGGAAACGAAATCGATTCTTCGGGGAAGTGGCGAGCTGAGTAGTTGGTCGGCAAGCATGGGATTTAGAGGTCGACGCCCAGCCATGCGGCTAGTTGATCATAAGTTTCGTCCCAATCTTTTTCGCTGTCTTTTTCTATTACCTGAGGCTGGATGTAGGCCGCGGGTACCGGCGAAAATGAGGCGAGCGACGGATTTTATTTAGTCGATAGACGGTTCTTCATTTAATAGATCGTGGGACAGCCGGCGGAGGACAACGCGAATGAGCGCGGTTTCTTGTCTGAGGGCGACGTTCTCAGAGGCATCGTCGAATAAAGAATCGATTTCGGCGGCGGAAAATTTTTTCTGATAGTAGCCATGGGTAACGGCGTTGGTGTTGCCAGGACGGGCGCCGAGGAGACCGGAATGGGCGGAGCAAAGGGGTGAATCGGAATCACGTATGGCCCAGGCGCGGCAGGGAGCACCGGAGGCGACTTTGGCAGAGCAGTGGTTCATAGTCTTGTAGTCCTTAGTCGGGCTTCATGGGTTTGGTTGTTAAGAGACGGCCGTAGCTGCGTTTGATGCTTGGTGCCCACAGCTACGGCCGTGGATCAGTTTGCCCCTGGCCAAGACCCGGCTCCGTGATATTAGCGGGGGAGTGTCGAGGAAGGTAAAAGCAGAAGAAGCCAGAGAAAGGGTTGCGGTGGGGTTGACGAAGGAGAGAAAGAGGCCGGTCGCCCGATCCTGGCCGCAACAGGGTCAATCCGCCGCTGATGAATGGGGGCTCCCATTTTCCAAGATGGAGGATTGTTGCTAATCCGTTCTCATTTTAGTATAGAACATACGTTCTTGTCAAGGATCAAAAGTGACGAATTTTGCACATTTTTGGGGTTGAGGTTGGTGGGGGTGTGGTTTTGGGGGAACGGCCGTGGAAAGTCAATTAGGTCCAGCCGGCCTAATATTTGCATTTAGCTCGCTCTTTGTCAACTCCTCGATGGGTCCTGAAATTTCGCCCTTAAATGCCGACACCCGGTCCTCGGGAAGCCCCTTGCCAACTTGCTTAGCTATCTTATCAATCAGTGGCTGCCGAGCAATTGCCAACTCAAACTTCATTTGTTCACTCTCCAGGCTTGATTTTTGAATCTCGCGGTAAACAAGCTCCTTCTGAGCAGCTAATAATCGAGTCTCCTCATGCGTCTTCGCGGCAAGTGCATGTCTCTCCATAACCCTGGCTTTTAATTCTTCATTCTCCAATTCCAACTTTTCTTCACGAAGTTTTTCCAGCGTCTTATTTTGCTTAAGACGCCACTCAGAAACCATGCCCTGAATAGTCTTGAATGCATCAACAATCCCACTTAAGTTTACACTTATAGGCGTGTACTGCGAAAGTGAGAAGATTTGGACATCTGCTGTGGATTCCCCATAAAGATTGTCCATTGAGTGCCGGAGCTCTTCAATTGCAACTAGATAGGGCGCTACCACATTAAATAAATAACGAGGCGTGAGTTTGCCTGCACTACCAGTCTGCAAGGTGGTAAGGGTTAATTCTGTTGCTTTTGTTTTATCGGGCCGCACGAATTTGGAGCGCTTCTTTTCCTCTTCGAGTTCAAAGGTCAATTTCTGAACGCGCTGTTTATAAACATCAACCATCTTATGACTCTCAGCAATCTTCTTTCTTTCTCTCGCAAGGGAATTCTGTAGCCCACCTATCAACCTACGCTGTAAATAAGCACCCAAGACCATAATCAAAAAACTCGCTATGGCAAACAAAAGTACTATCTGAATAAACGGTTCGCCGATCTGTAGAAGAATCGACAGGGCTTGCCAGGTCCCACGAACAATAGCTGAATCGAAAACCGCAATAATGACCACAAAGAAAAGACAAGCCAGGATCAATATCCAGGCAACGAATTGAAAGATGGTCCCCACTGGCACTTTATCAAATTCAGAGTCTGAATTGTTTTCTCTCATTTCTCATCCCTTCGGCTTAACGGAACAGGGCTTTGAAAGCCAGTTTGGCGTCAATCATCTCGGTCACTTTGCCTTAACGGGACTGTTGCTCGATGTCGTTTTGGACACCCCACAATCGCGCATCGTCACGGTGAGCAGCGTGGCGCACAGATTCGGCAAAATAGAGTTTGACAATCTCAATGCGGAGAAAGGGTATCGAGCCAATGGGGCATATGGCCAGAGTAAACTCGCCAATTTACTTTTCACGTATGAGCTGCAGAGCAAGCTGCAGGATGCTGGAAGCGATACCATAGCTACTGCTTCCCACCCTGGTTGGACGGAGACGAATTTGCAGCAGCATTCGGGAGGACTCAGATTCTTCAATCGCTTTTTCGCTCAGGCACCAGACATGGGAGCATTGCCAACACTGCGTGCCGCGACTGACCAGGACGTGCTTGGCGGCTCCTGCTACGGCCCGAGCAGGCGATTTGGAATGGTTGGCTACCCTAGGCGAGTCGAGTCTAATGCTCGTTCCCACGATATGGGCGTAGCCTCCGATCTTTGGGAAATCTCGGAGGAAATGACTGGGGTGCAATATTCCTTTAATAGACAACCTGAAGTCCAGGTTTAGAAAGGGCGAAACGGTTGGATGGGAGATGGTTTGTTGCCCTGTTAGGTTCTGGCCAACCGTCTCGCCCCTTGGAAACAAAGTCGGTTACAATATAGCGTATGATGAGACGGCGTTTGTACCGCTTGTTCCTGCGATCGGTGAAAGTCACCCTCGATATCCGGCAGTGGCTGTTTTTAATTCTGTATTTTAACCACAGAAAAAACATGCTGGCACAGGCGGATCTGAGCTTTCTCGACTTGCGCGGGGCGAATTTGAGTGGCGCTAATCTGCGAGAGGCAAATCTCATTCGCGCTGATCTGAGTAACGCGAACTTGATTGGCGCGAATTTGCTGGCGGCCGATTTGAGCGGCACGCGACTTACAAACGCCGATCTTTCAGGAGTGCAGTTAACCGGGGCGGCGGTAACGGTCGCCCAACTGGCCCAGGCGAAATCACTTGAGGGAGCAACTTTGCCCAACGGGCAACCGTATGAGTCTACCTTAGGACTTGATGGATCGATTACGGATCTTCGCGAGCGGTCTAACGCGGCAAGGGTAAATCTGGCGTGGCGCGATCTTGGCGGACGGGACTTGCGAGCGGCGGATTTATCCCAAGCTGTTTTACAAGGGGCGAATCTGTCTGGCGTCGATTTGAGTGACGCCGACTTACGGGGAGCAATCCTCGTGGGAGCCAATCTTAGCGAAGCATACCTGCGCGGTGCAGATTTACGCGGCGCCGATCTGCTCTCAGCCCAGCTGCATGACACGGACCTATCAGAAACGGACCTAACAGGGGCGATGGTTACCGATAATCAGCTTACCTCAGCCAGTTCCCTGGCCGGCGCCAAATTACCGGACGGTTCGAGCTATAGCTGACCATTCAGCTTGCGACAACGCAAGTTGAATGGTTCATTTTCCAGAAACTTACTATGAGGTGCCAGGCACGTTTGGTTGAGCTTATTGAGGAAATGTGCTTTTTGAAGTGCCTTGTATGTTAGTAAATATGTGATAGTTTCATCCATATAGCTAAATTCGATTAGACGAATAAGGGTTCCAGTTGGCGTGAATGGGTTAGTGCGGCCATTTCGGCCTCTGAAGGGCCCTCTTTGAAGCGACTGGCGGCATCCAACAGTTTGGGCAAGATATGGATATCGCCAACTGTATTCAAGAATAGATCAGATTGGTTAAGAACCCAGTGTACTGCCAGATCAATATCTTTCTGATCTTCTAAAGGTTCGTACCAGGTGGCGCGCGTATGTTTTTGGTCACCCCATGGCCTGCGAACCAGGGACTTAATCGTCTGCACGGCCACATTGCGCTCCCGACATACGTCGAGTAAGGCGTCGAAATCGGCCGTGTATGCCGGATTTTGCATCATCGTGTAACTATAGGGCAACAACACGGAATCAAAATCGAAACGCTGGAGACTGCGCAAGTGCATAGTTGCTACTTCCACGCCATGCCCCGTGACGCCCAGAAAACGGGCCAAACCATTTTCGCGAGCTTCCACGAAGGCTTCTAACGCTCCTCCAGGGCCCATGGCTGTTTCCCACTCCTGGGGGTCCACCAGTATATGCATTTGCCACAGATCGACGTAGCCGGTACGCAAGCGGTCCAAGGAGCGTTGCAGCTCGTCCCAAGCTCCCTGGTAGGTACGCTGTTCCGTCTTTGTGGCCAGGAAGTATTCCTGGCGGTGATTTTCCATCCAAGGTCCAACGCGCAATTCGGCATCGCCATAGCTGGCTGCGACGTCAATATGATTGATGCCATAAGATTGTAGTAGATCAAATGTGCGATCGGCTTCTGCCTGAGAAACAGCCCCTAAGGCGGCTGCCCCGAAAAGCGTACGGCTGCTCATGTGCCCTGTACGGCCGAATATCCGTTTCTCGATCATATTACCCTCCAAATACTACTACCCTGTTAAC